>PXAH01000041.1 GCA_003565945.1 Candidatus Omnitrophota bacterium | reverse complement strand
GGCATATAAATATTAGCAGGAATGAAAAAAATAATTTAGCAACTTTCATTTTAAAAGCGAATACTTAAATTATAAAGTTAATATATCACTTTTTAATTAAAGTGCCAAATTATTTTAGTGGCCTTCGCCAGAATGAACGTAAGTTTTCAAAGCTCTCCGACTTTCGGGGGCTATATTGGGGTCTATTTTGTGAGTTGGGAAAGCTGCTCTTCTGTCGGTTTATTAGGTATAGACGCTATTTGTTTACCCTGATATGTAAATACTTGTTTATCGTCAGAGTTAATTTCTCCTATTATTTCGGCTTTTGCCCCCTTTGAGCGGGCCGCGTCTACTATTTTCTGGGCGTTTTCGGGTTCAGTTTGTATAGCGTATCTTGCCTGGGTTTCACAGATTAAAATTTCCTCAGGCGAAATGTCTTTATTTTTTACCGGTACAACTGATAGGTCTATGGAGGCTCCCAGCCCTCCGTAACGGGCTGATTCACAAACCGCGGCTCCAATGCCGGCAGCTCCCAAGTCAGAACAGGCGCGGCATTTTCCGGTTTTAAAGGCTGCCAGGGCTGCTTCCATGGCTATCCTTTCTTTTTCCAGGGCGGGTTGGGCCGGGCGCATCTCCTCCACCAGGCCGGCCCGGTAGAGAGTATCGTTTCCGTCGCTGCCGGTCTCTCCGATAATGATAAATTTGTGTCCGGCTGATTTAGCCGGTTTGGTTAATGGCTGCGGGGCAACTAACCTGCCGATAGCAGCGCCGACTACCGCCGGGACTATATCGGAGAAAGAGGTTGAGAAACCGCCTCCGATGATTAAAACGTCCATTGCCTGGCAGGCGTCTCTAATGCCCTTCATTATTTTTTCTAACCTTTGTTTGCTGGTCATTTCAAGGCATTTTCCGCAGGTACATTCTCCTTTAAATCCGCAAGGACCGACTAAAACTTTTTGATCAAGCGGTTTAGTGCCGACAAAGTTTAAGAAAACTATCGGCCTGCCCCCCATCGCTACTACATCGCGCAGGCTTCCGTCTACACAAGTGTGAGCTGCCTCATAAGGGTTTGGAACACAGGGAGAACAATGGCTTTCCATCTTTGCTACCATGTATATATCTTCCTTCTCTGATATTTTGAATACAGCGGCATCATCTCCGGGGCCGACCGTTAAAATTCCCGGCAGATTCTGGGAAACTTTTCGGTTCACCTCTTCGATGGCTGAGAAGTCAACCGCTTTATCGGTGTTATGATGCAGGTGGATAAATAGGGCGTGCATTAATGCTTTTTCTATTTTGTTCATTTTTGCTCCTTTGGTTGAAGTGTTGAAATGTAAATATCATACTATTTTTGCTTGTTATTTCAAGAAAAAACTACTCTTTTGTCGTTGGAGTATTGCTTAAAGCGGTTGGGCTTTGACTCGAATGGTATCTCCCCTATTTAAAGAGAGTGTTTTTTGGGCGCTATTGTTGGGGGCCGCGATTTCTAAGTTTCCAAAACTGTTAAATAAAGCTTTAGGCGCGGTTGCCTTTCCACCAACATAGCCGCGGCTGATTTTAGTGATTACCGCCGAGCCGCAGTAAATTTTAAAGAACGATTTTTTAGCTAAGCGGTTGAAACTAGCTTTCTTGATATTGGTAATTAAGTTTCCGAAGCGGTCGATGTAGATAATTTGACCGCTTAGTGCATTTTTTGATTTATGTGGTTTAGGTAAATTAAGCTCTTTTATTTTGCTTATCTTCTTTCCAAAAGATTCCGGTTTTTCTTCCAAGGATAGGTAGGCGGCTGCCGGAGCAAAGATATCCCGCCCGTGAAATGTATTGGAAACTGGTTTTAAAAAGTATTTCTCCTTAGTTATTTCGATTATTTTTTGGGGTTTCTCTAGCTTAAGTGTGGCTGATAAAACTCCGTTATCGGGAGCAACGAAATAATAGTTTTTTGTTTTAACTAATATTTTTTTTCTTTTTGTGCCTACGCCCGGGTCGACCACAACCAGATGTATGGTGCCTTCGGGAAAATACCTAAACGAATGGGCAAGAAGAAAAGCCGCCTCCTCTAACCCTTGAGGTTTTATTTGGTGGCAGAGATCTACAATCTTTGCTTGCGGGTTTATTTTGAGAATTACCGCC
Source organism: Candidatus Omnitrophota bacterium (assembly GCA_003565945.1). GTDB lineage: Bacteria > Omnitrophota > Gorgyraeia > Duberdicusellales > 4484-171 > PXAH01. Next base: position 960 of record PXAH01000041.1, on the reverse strand, counting down.
TTCATCATTCCCACAAAGTTGTCTTTATCTCCGAAATCAGTTAAGAGGCTGATTAGCTTCATTTGATTATTAGCCGAAATTATAATGTTTTCTCACTTTTTCGGAAATATCCCAAATGCACCTCAATCCCTTAGGGAAAACAACAAAGTCTCCGGCACCGAATTCAACCGCCTGGCCACTCTCAGGTTCTACTTTAACCTTCCCTTCTAACAGATAACAGCTTTCTTCTGAGTCGTAATACCAGTCAAACCTTGAGGGCTCTTTTTCCCATATTGGCCAGTTGAAAACTCCTTCAGCTTCTAATTTTTTTCGGTCAGGATTACGTTCGATTCTAATTTCACTCATTAGCACCTCCTTGTATAAAAAGTAACCAGTAACCAGAGTACAGTAACCAGAAAGATGAAAAATCCGAATATCGACACATTCACTCGAAATAACCAATGATCAAGAAACAATATACAAATAATAACCAATCACCAATAACCAATTTCCAAACCGCCCTCTGGTCTTTGTTTGATTATTTGAATTTGATTATTGGTTATTATTTGGTTGTTGGTTATTGTATCTTGTATCTTTCCTGCATCTTGCATCTTTTCTGCAGGCTTAGAATCCTTTATCCCTCTCTCTGGTTTCTGTACTCTGCTATGAACTAGAGTTGCTATCGCAACACAGTTCACGCTGGTTTCTGGTTACTCTCCTTAACTCTCTACTCGTTACTTTCTACAGCTCCGGCCTCTTTTAATAAACGCGCTATTTCAGAGTGGCCCAATGTTTCCGCAATCATCAAAGCTGTCCTTCCAGCTTTATTCTTTACATCTACATTTGCACCCTGTTCTATCAAGAACTCTGCAATTTCAGAGTGGCCTTCCCCTGCCGCATACATCAAAGCTGTTTGTCCTGCTATATCTCCCGCATTCACATCCGCGCCTTTGGCTAACAATTTCTCTACTCTTTCAATTT
>PXAH01000012.1 GCA_003565945.1 Candidatus Omnitrophota bacterium | reverse complement strand
TTTTAGCCTCCTTTTTTTGTTGTAGGACGTCTATTTTGGCTAAACCATCCTACTTTCTTACCTAGAGAGCAAGTATGGCAAAAATATAACATATTTTAGGTAAATTTAGCTATTTTCAGTAGGGCGTCTATTATAGGACGTCTACTTGTAGGTGCAGGTTGTGATGCGAGTATTAGTTTTTCTTTTTTTTGGTTTGGTAGCGGTCTTCGATAAATTTTAATCCGGAAAGGGTTATAAAAGCTAATAAGGCTCCGGCCAGGGCTGTGTTTAGGTACCCGCAGCCGACAGCTAAGCCTATGCCGCTGCTTATCCATATGCTTGCCGCGGTAGTAAGCCCTCTGGGGCCTGTATCACTCTTAATTATGGCGCCGGCTCCCAGAAAACCTATACCGGTGACTACTCCGGCAGCTATTCTGGCCGGGTCTACCCCGGTTTTTATCTCCTGGGATTGGTAGATGTAGAGCGAAACAAGCATGATTAAAGCCGAACCCATACAAACTAAGATATGGGTTCTTAAACCGGCGTTACGCCTTTTTTTCTCCCGTTCCCAGCCAATTAAGCCGCCCAGAAACAAAGCAATAGATAGTTTTACTAAAACTTCCCAGAAACCTTCAAAGCTAATGTTGAGATATTCGATATTAACCTCCTCTTTGCGCGTATCTTGTTATCTCTTAACCCTTCTCCTCTCTTTTCTCCTCTACTATATGCTCTTAGAGATTTTTTTAACTTAGGTTAATTTCTTAGCCATTTTTGGTTTTTTTTGAGGTTTTTTTGGCCGCTCTAATAAAAGAGAGTATTCCCTGGATAAAAAATATGGCGGCAATCCAGAGATAAAAGAATCTTGGGTGCATAAGGATGAGTATTCCGGCCGCTATATAGGCGGTGCCGGTAAATAGAAAGCTTATTTTTTCGTAAGTTTTCATTTGTTACTCCTTTTCTTCGGTTAGAAATTTAAGAAAGTAGTCTAATCCTTGGATTATAAATATCAGGGCTACCCAGTATCTTACGGTTTGCGGCCGGGTAAATATTAATGAGGCAATTGCAAGGTATAAAAATCCTGTAAAAATAAGTCCTGTTTTTTCGGTTTTACCGGTTTTTTCAGTTATAAAGTCGGCAATTTTTAAAAAAGTATTGTGCTTGAGAAGCGTGTTTTGAAAAACAGAATGGGGTTGTGATTTGGAGAAGTTGCTTTTGACGCTTTTCCAGAAGTTAGGGAAAAATACTATATTGAGAAAAATTCCGGCCAGAAGCAGGCTAAGAAGATAAGTGAGCCAGCTATAGTAATCGCCCCAGGTAAGCAGAAGGCCGATCTCATCAAAAAAAAGGCCTAGTCCGGCACCGTAAGCAACCGCGAGTTGTTTTTTAGAGAAGCGGCTAGTCTCGGTTAGCGAAAGCCAGCCGGCCAGGCAGATTAAAAGAATACCAATATAGAAGTGGTGAATGTGGTAGCCAAAAAGGATTATGTTTCTTCCGATATGAAAATCAACTCCGGGGGGTGTCTTAGCCTGGGCGGCGCGGGCAAATTCAGTTTCAGCTGAACCGGCCAAGAAAACACCCAGGCGGATTAGCAAGAAAGCGGCTAAATAAGATACAGTTATTATGAAGGGTATTTCCCTGTCTTTTTTAGGTTTTATGGTTTTGTTTTTGTTCATTGAATCAGTTAAAAAATTCCACCACTCTCCCCTTACTTTCCATTGAACTAAATTTTATAAGAGAGGCGATTTTAGTTAAGGTGTTTTGGTGGTAGAAAAAGACGTGGGTCGGGTCATCTTTGTAATACCATTTTTTAAAATCGATTTCTTCTGAGTATAAATCAGTCATGCAAATTAAACTACCTCCGGGCTTAAGGAGAGATTTTAAAAGTTTAAATTCTTTTAGCGGAAAATGAAAGTGTTCTATTACTTCGCAACAAATAATAAAATTGTATTTTCTATTTAAAGCTTTAGGGTTATTCCAAAAAAATGGGTCATATAATTGAACAGCATAGCCTTTTTGCTGCAGGAGCCTAGCGGCGACCGGGCCGGTTCCGGCTCCAAAATCAAGGCCCTGGCTTTTTTGGCTGAATTTTTGTGAAACCAAAGAAACAATAGGCTCAACAAATTCTTGATACCCAGGGTCTTCTACGTCATTGTTATGTTCAAGGTAGCGGTTTTTTTCTTCTTTCTTTGTAAGGTAATTAGCGGGGTTTAAAAAAAGAGCGAAACATTTTAGACATTGATAGTATTTTTCATTTCTTTTTTCAAAAAACAGCTTAGTTTCTCCCCGGCATAACCGGCACTGCGGGTTTAGGGAGGTGTTAGGGGTTTTTTCTTTTTTTTCGGTCATTTTTAGATATTATTTTTAGTAAAAGCTTTAAACAGTTCTTTTTTGCTTTTCGCGTTTAGGAGCTCTTGCCGGCGGTGAGGGTCGGTTAAGAGTTGAGTCACATCAGCCATAAATTTGATATGCGGGGCTATGGCTTCGCTTGGCGATAAAATCATCACAAATATTTTTGATTTTTTATTATCTAAAGATTGAAAATCAATACCTTCTTTTTTTATCCCTAAGGCGCAGACTATTGAATTTACGGTATCGGTTTTTATATGAGGTATAGCAATACCGTATTCCATTCCGGTAGACATTGTTTCTTCCCGTTCAAGCAAGGCTTTGATAATATCATTTCTTTTTTCTTTAGATAATTGGCCTGATTCAATGATTAGCTCCACCATCTCCTCTATTGCTGATTTTTTATCCCGGGATTGAAGGTTTACCTTGACTGCCTCAGGGCTTATTATATTTATCATCTTATTTTCCAAGGATATTGTAGTGGTTTCTTTGGCAAATATTTTTTTTCCTAAAGCCTTGCTATCGATTGTTTTTTGCAGCTGGTGCATAGTGTTTTCTAAATCGCAAATAGTTTCATAAGCGAGTGTATTTATAAAGATGCTGTCTTTAGCTTTACAGCTGAATTCTATTAGATTATAGGTTGCTTTCATGGTGATAAAGGTTTGGTTTTTACGGACTTGGAATAATTTTTCTCTTCGCCGGCCGGTCTCAACTCTATTTACGTAAAAACCTTCATTTCTAAATGAAGCTACTAT
>PXAH01000017.1 GCA_003565945.1 Candidatus Omnitrophota bacterium | reverse complement strand
GCTTTTATAGTTAAAAAAGTAATTTGCCCTGATTTTGCTTTCATTAAAGGCAGCCGTTATTTTTATTTTTTTCTTTTATTGTTTGTTTTTTTCCTATCCCTTTCTTTAGTTAATAGCGGTGAGTATTTCTCTCAGAGCCTTTATCATTTATTTACCCGCTGGATTGGCTACATTTTTATTGTGCCGGTTGCCGCCGATACTTTTTCTTCACCCGGCCGGATTAAAAAAGCGCTTTTTTTTATTATTCTTTCAACTTCCTTGGCCGCCTTATCCGGCTTATCGCAAAGGTTTTTGGATTTTGAGTTTTTTCGTGTCCGGGAAATGCTCCCGGTAAGAGGTGAGACTCTTGCTGTTAGAGCCGCTTTTAACCACTATAATCTTTTTGCCTCTTACCTGATTATCTTTATACCCATTGCTCTGATTTTGAATTTTGTAAAAGTAAAGAAAAGGCCTTATAAGATAATCATATTTTTTTGGGTGCCATTATTGATTTTGGCTCTCATGTTTACATTTTCCCGTGGTGGCTGGCTAGGCTTTTTGGCGGGTATGCTGCTTTTATTCTGCTTGTTGCGAAAAGCAAAAGCAGCTTTTTCGGTTATTATTTTGTTTGTATTAATTTTGCTCTTTATTCCTGCGTTACGCGACAGAGCGGCTTTTACTTTTCGCGATGGGGGAGACGCCGGCCGGTTTTCTATCTGGCAGGCTGGTTTTGAGATGGCTAAAGAAAACCCTTTTTTGGGAAAAGGTGTGGGTGGTTTTTATAAGCATTTTCCTCAATATATGGAAAAAATAGAACTAGAGGATAGTTCTTCTCATTTTCACGCGCACAATATCTATCTTCAAATATGGGGTGAAGCTGGCTTGTTTTCCCTGCTTAGTTTTCTTGTTTTTCTTGCTTTATTTTTTTATCAATTAAAAAAAGCGATTGCAAAATACCGATTCCAATCTACAGGCTTGCTTTTGATAGGTATTTTTTGCGGTGTTTTTAGCTATTTAATTCATGGCTTCTTTGATTTAGCTTTATTTGCTAACAAAGCCAATGTTCCTTTCTGGCTCATGCTCGGGCTTGCTCAAGCATTGATGATTAATCAAAAAAGATTTTTAGTTAAAAAGAGTGAGGTTTAATTTTAGCTGAAAGGTTTTTTGAGGTTTTCTTCTGATTCCTGCCAGATTTTCTCAATCCAGGGAGTTGGCCGAATAGACTTATAAATTTTTTTATATCTTTTTTTCTCAGGCCATCTTCCCGCTAAAGCATCCGGCGGGTTAGGGTTTCCGGGAAAGGCAATTACGCGGGCGCCCTCAGGCAATACCGGCGTCATCCAGAAGCGGCGCGGCCAAGCCGGCACACACTGCACCTTAAAAAGTAGGCACCACTTATCCGGCCAAAATTCTATTTCTTTGATAGTTTTGCTTACGTATGTTTGTTCGTTGCGGTATTTCTTTATGATTTCTTCATGGTTATCTAAAATATTGGTCAGCAGGTAATCATGTATTTTGGTTCTAAACCGGTACACCGAGGTGTTGCCTATTCCCCGGCCGGCTTGAGTCCAGTTTTGCATCACAATAAATGATTTCTCTTTTTTGTAGCTAAAAAAATCATCTAAGGGACCTGAAACCACAACGTCTAAATCCAAAAAAAGCCAGTCGCCGCTAAACTCAAAAATTGAATCCAGAGAATTAAATAGAAGTATTTTCCGCCAGCCTCCCTGAGAGTGGGGGGGAGGGATTTTAATTTCCGGGCACCCGTGGCATTCAACCTCCGGCCGGATTCCGGCCCGGTTATCAGTTAAGCAAACAAAACGCAGCTGACCCTTTGTTTGGAAGCGGGCCATAGCGTAAAGCCGGTTTACATACTCAGGCCCGTAAAGATTTCCCCATTTCATGCAAATAATTTGTTTAGTTTGGCTTTTTTTGTCCATTTTACTGTTTTTTAAAACTAAATATTTTTAAATTTGCACCTTATATCTGCCGCTTTTGGTTCGGATGATATTGCTGTCAGAAATCCATTTAGGTTTTATTCGCAAAAAGTTGATAAGGTAGCCAAGATTAAGGGGGTATGTTATGAAAGCCTTCAAAAAACATTCTTTTGCCTTTTTTATTTGATTTATTTGGCAATAGTCTTTTCCTAATTTATTCGTGTATTGGGCGTATAGGCGCCGTTCGGATTTCAATTTAGGTAGATATTTTTCTCTTTTAGTGATCATTCTTTCTATATCCCGGCTTACTCCATCATCAGATAAATACCGATTAAATAGTGGTGTATCTATAAAATCAAAGGAAAATTTTTTGCGAAAACGCGAAAAAAATTCTGTATCTTCGTTTATTAAAAACCGTTGGTCAAAAAGGCCTATTTTTTCAAAAACTCTTTTGTGCAATACCCAACTTGGAAGGGTGGGGGTTAGCCGTTTTTTTGACTTAGTTTTTTTAATGCCGATTTTTTTTTCATTTGGGCTTACTACATAATGGTTTGTGCCCACTAAAGCTATCTTTTTAGGGGCTTTTTTAAATATTTCTATTTGTTTTTCAAGTTTCTCTGGAAGCCATTGGTCGTCTGAATCCAGAAAAGCAATAAATTTTCCTTTACTTTTTTTTATTCCTGTATTTCTGGCTGCGCCGGGACCTTTATTATTTTTATGTTTGAAATATCGAGTTTTGGGGGTTAAAAAGTCTTTTATTGTTTCTGCGGTGAGATCAGTTGAGGCGTCATCTACAATAATTATTTCAAAATTTTGGTAACTTTGGGCCAGAACACTTTCGATTGCTCTCTGTAGTGTTTTAGCCCGGTTGTAAGCAGGGATTATAACTGAAACTAAAGGTTTGTCTTGCATTTTTTTTCTTTTATCGCTTAGTTGTCATTCTTAATTAATTGAAGGCGAGGCATTTAGCAATTTATTGTTTTTGAAAGAATAGTTTTAAGGTGGCCTGCCTTTTTTTAAAAGACCCAGAAAGCCTTTGTCTTTTTACGGATAATTTTTCAATCATTTTTATGTCTTTACTATATTTCAAATTTCTTGGCCCGATGTCTGTACCAAGGGCTCCGTACGCGTAAGTATTTACCGGATAAGGTAAAATGCCGTATGTAGGAACTCT
>PXAH01000082.1 GCA_003565945.1 Candidatus Omnitrophota bacterium | reverse complement strand
GGGAAAGAGATACTCCGCGGGTTTGAACGCCTATTAAGGCGATTTTTTTAGGGTCAGGATTTTTTTCTAAAATTTGATGGGAAAGCCGCCAAACAGCTTTATCTATATCTTGGGCGGTGAAAATTATTTTTTCTTTTTGATTTTTTTCCATGCGGGAATCCTTATTGGCCTCGCTGAACCAGCTTAAAGGTTAATTTAATACTACTGCCGCTCTTCTTTTGTGTCAAGGCTGTTTTTCGTTCGACGTTCAATGTTCGACGCTACTTTATTTTCCCAGACAAAAGTAAACTCTCCCTTGGGTTCTTTTTTGCTAAAATAGTTTATTGCTTCTTCAAGAGAGCCCTCAAATGTTTCCTCAAATTTCTTTGTCATCTCCCGGCATATGGTTATTTTGCGATTACCTAACGCCTGCTTCAATTCTCCTAAAACTTTCAAGATACGATAAGGTGACTCAAAAAAAATACAAGCCGAGGGAAAAGTTGCTAATTGTGAAAAAAGTTTATCGCGCTTTCCTTTTTTTCGAGGCACATAACCTAAAAAGATAAATTTTTCTGAATCTATAGAGCTAAGAGTAAAGGCGGTTATTACACTTGATGGCCCGGGTATTGAGACAACCTCTATTTTTTCCTCTCGGCATTTTTTGATAAGTTTAAACCCGGGGTCAGATACCGCGGGAGTGCCCGCGCTTGAAACAAGAGCAGCTTTTTTGCCACCCTTAAGCTCTTCTATAGCCTTGGGTATTTTTTTATCCTCATTATGTTCGTAAAAACTTATCAATCTATTTTTGATTTGGTACCGCTTGAATAAAATACCGGTTTTGCGGGTATCTTCGGCAAGAACAAAATCAACTTCCTTTAAAATCCGTAAAGCCCGCAAGGTTATATCTTCTAAGTTACCGATGGGAGTCGCGACTAGGTAAAGCATGATTCTCCGCGTTTGATTTTGGATGCCGGATTCTGGATGCTAGTTAATGAATGTCCCCAGATGCTAAATCCTAAACAAAAAAACAAACAATAAATTATAAATCACAAACTGATGTTAAGAGCTTAAAAGAGTTTAGAGCTTAGAATTTTATCGAATACACGATGTTTGCATATTTGTCATCTAGCATCCAGGCTATTCAACCGTAACCGCTTTGGCTAGATTACGAGGCTGGTCTATCTCTCTGCCTAAATTTTTTGCCACCGAATAAGCAAAAAGCTGAAGGGCTACGGCAACAAGTAGGGGAGAAAATTCTTGAGATTTAAGAATTGGAATTGAAATAATTTCATCGGCAAGAGAAGATATTTCTTTATCGCCAGGATTGATTACTGCCAAAATTTTTCCTTTACGTGCTTTTATCTCCTGAAGGCTTGAAACCATTTTCTCATGCAAATACCCTTCGGGAGTAATGCAAACCACGGCCCTGTACTCATCAATTAAAGCAATCGGGCCATGCTTCATCTCGCCTGCCGGATAGCCTTCAGCCGGAATATAGGAAATCTCTTTTAACTTAAGAGCTCCTTCTAAAGCGGATGGAAAATTCACTCCCCTGCCTAAAAAAAGAAAGCATCCCATTTTAGAAAATTTTTTGGCGATTTTGGCAATCTTTTCGTCTTGGTTTATGATCTTTCTCTGATAAGCTGGAATTTTTGCTAATTCCCGCAATAGTTTACCTTCTTTGCTGGAAGCAAATTCTCCCCTCGCGGATGCTAAGTAAAGAGAGAATAAATAGAGACACATTAATTGAGCTGTATAGGCTTTGGTTGAAGCAACTCCTATCTCTAGCCCGGCAGGAGTATAAATAAAAGCATCGCTTTCCCGCGCTAAAGTTGATTCAGCCGCGTTACAAATTGATAAAACTTTCGCTTTTTGTTTTTTCGCTTTTCCTACCGCGGCCAGGGTATCGGCGGTTTCTCCTGACTGAGAAATCGCGATAAATAAATCGTTTTTTGCTACATTAAAATCCCTATAGCGAAATTCTGAAGAAGTGTCAACGTCAACCTTAACTTTAAGATGCCTTTCTAAAAAATATTTCGCTATATAAGCGGCATGGTAGGCTGTACCGCAGCCGGTAATAAAAATATTCTTTATACCTTTTAGGTAGGACTTTGCCAGCCCAAGGCCGCTAAACGAAACTTTGTTTTTCTTCACATAGAGGCTTAAAGTATCTTGAGTTACCTTTGGTTGCTCATGAATCTCTTTAAGCATAAAATGCTTAAAACCCTTTTTTCTAATTTCTTCGACTTTTGCCTCAACCGGTTCTTTTTTTACTTTTTGTTTTTTTCTGCCAAAACTGTAAACCTCTACCTTGGAGCCATTTAACACCGCTATCTGTTTTTCCTTCAAATAAACTGCTTTCTTAGCTAAGTTGGCTATCGCCGAGAGGTCGGAAGCAAGAAAGCTTTCGCTCTCTGAGACCCCAACAAGAAGAGGGCTTTTATGCCTTACCCCAATAATTTCATTTGGATGCGCCTCAGAAAAAACGCCTAGAGCAAAGTTCCCACATAATTGCCCGGTAGCGGAAAAAACAGCTTCTCTCAAAGAGTTTTTATAGAAGCTCGCGATTAAATTAGCTACAACTTCTGAATCTGTATCGCTTTGAAAAACAAAACCTTTCTTTTTTAGCTTATTCTTTAAATCAAGGTAGTTTTCTATAATCCCGTTGTGGACAACATAAATTTTTTTTTGAGAACTTCTGTGAGGATGAGCATTTAGCTGGGTAGGCCGGCCGTGGGTGGCCCAGCGGGTATGAAGAAGGGCTGATTTGTAATTGCTGTCTAGCTTGGAAGAAAGTTTTTCTTTTAATTTTTGAATCTTTCCGGAATTTTTCCGAAAAAGAACATTGCCAGGCTTATAAGCAATGACTCCGCAAGAATCATACCCTCTATACTCTAACTTCTTAAGCCCTTGCAAGAGGTTGGAAAGGCTGGTCCCTTTTCCCTGGTAAGCAAATATACCACACATTATATAATCAACGAATTACGAATCTTTTACGAATATACGAATAAGAACAAACGTCCCCAGCCGGATTTTTCAATGAGACTTACCCTTGACAACCAATTTTTGCCGTATGCTTTTGTCAGGGGTTTAGTCGAATTGAATCCGCCGAAGCCCGTCTAAGTTT
>PXAH01000005.1 GCA_003565945.1 Candidatus Omnitrophota bacterium | reverse complement strand
TTGCTTTATCGGTTGGCTGAGCAGAAAGATTCACTTTTTTTTAATTATTTAGCTAAGCGCGGAATAGCTCCAGAAGATGTTTCGCGGGTTGTAAAAGATATTCGCGGTTCTCATAAAGCGGACAGCCAATCGGCCGAAAACACCTATCAAGCTTTAGAGAAGTTTGGCCGGGATTTAACTGAAATCGCTAAGAAGGGAAAACTTGATCCGGTAATCGGCCGTGATAATGAAATAAGGCGCTTAATGCAAGTTTTATCCCGGCGTACCAAAAACAATCCTGTTTTGATTGGGGACCCGGGAGTGGGAAAGACCGCGGTTGTTGAAGGCTTGGCTCAAAGGGTAGCCAAAGAAGATGTGCCGGAAGGCTTAAAGAAAAAAAGAATTATTGCCTTGGATTTGGGGCTTTTAGTTGCTGGAGCAAAATTTAGTGGAGAGTTTGAAGAGCGCCTGAAAGGGGTTTTGAAGGAAATAGAATCGCGGCAGGGCGAGGTTGTGCTTTTTATAGATGAATTGCATACTTTAGTCGGGGCCGGCGCCGCTGAAGGCGCGGTAGATGCCGCTAATATGCTTAAACCGGCTTTGGCCAGAGGAGTTTTGCGTTGCATTGGCGCCACAACTTTAGATGAGTACAGAAAGCATATTGAAAAAGACGCGGCCCTTGAGAGGCGCTTTCAACAAATCTTTATTTCTGAGCCCAGTTCTGAACAAACTATTGCCATATTACGGGGGTTAAAAGAAAAGTATGAGGTTCATCACGGAGTCAGAATAAAAGATTCAGCTTTAATCGCGGCGGCAGTACTTTCCGGCCGTTACATAACTGGTAGATTTCTGCCGGATAAGGCGGTTGATTTAATCGATGAGGCGGCTTCACAGCTGCGGATTGAAATTGACAGCAAGCCGGAAGAAATCGATAAGCTGGAGCGAAAAATACTTGAGCTTCAAATTCAAAAACAAGCTTTGAAAAAGGAGAAAAGTAAGCAGAGCGAAAAAGAGCTTGAGCAGCTGGATTTAAAAATAAAGAAGCTGGAAGAAGAGTTTAATTTAAAGAAGAACCACTGGGAAAAGGAAAAAAAAGTGATTACCCAAATTCGCGGCAAAAAAGAAGAAATTGACCGATTAAAGAATAGAACAGTTGAATTGGAAAAAGAAGGGGCGTTGGAGAAAATCGCTGAAATTAGGTATGGCAAAATACCGGCCTTATCAGAAGAAGTTGAAGAATTAAACAATGATTTAACTGACTTACAAAAGACAGAAAAAATGCTTAAAGAAGAAGTAGATGAAGAAGATATAGCTCAGATTGTTTCCCGCTGGACCGGCATTCCGGTTGCGCGCCTGATGGAAGAAGAAGTAAAAAAACTTCTACGCATGGAGGATGAGCTAAAAAAACGGGTTGTTGGCCAGGATCAAGCAGTTACTTTGATTTCAGACTGTGTACGCCGGGCCCGTTCAGGACTGGCTGATTCTAACCGTCCGTTAGGATCTTTTCTTTTTTCCGGCCCGACTGGTGTAGGAAAAACTGAGCTAGCTAAAACATTGGCGGAATTTTTATTTGATACGGAAAAGGCTTTGGTTAGCCTGGACATGAGTGAATATATGGAGAAATTCGCGGTATCGCGGCTTATGGGAGCTCCACCCGGATATGTGGGCTATGATCAAGGAGGCCAGCTGACCGAAAAAATAAGGCGTCAACCTTATTCGGTTATTCTTTTTGATGAGATAGAGAAAGCTCATCCGGACGTATTTAACATTTTATTACAAATTTTAGATGAAGGCCGGCTCACTGACTCACAAGGCAGAGTAGTTGATTTTAAAAATACTTTGGTGATTATGACCTCGAATATCGGCAATCAGTTTTTTAGTGATTTTCAGGCAAAGAAAGAGGTTATCGAGAGAAATTTACATCAGGAGCTGAAGAAACATTTCCGGCCTGAGCTTTTAAACCGGCTGGATAATATTATTGTTTTTAATAGCTTGGAACTGGCCGAAATAAAAAAAATAGTTGATATTCAAATCGAAACTGTGCGCAGGCGCTTGGCTGATAAAAAAATCAGAATAGAAATTAGTTCGTCGGCCCGGGAAATTTTGGCGGAAAAGGGCTTTTCGCCTGAGTACGGAGCAAGGCCTCTTAAAAGGGCAATCCAGCAATTGATAGTAAACCCTTTAAGTGTAGCCATAATTAAAGGTAAGTTTAAGCAGGGCGATACTGTTTTAGTTAGTCAAAAAGATAAACAAATAACTTTTAACAAGAAGGGGGGCAGTAGTGAAAGTCGAAATATCCTTTAAATACCTAGAGAGAAGTGAGTTCATTGACAATGTGTTGGATAATAACTTGAAAAAAATTAAAAGAAAACTGCAAATCTTTAAGAAAGATGACCCAATACATCTTTCCGTTCACATCGAAAAGAATCCGCATAAAGAAGAATACTATTTCCGGTCGCACATTTATTTACCTAAAACGAAAACTATAGTAGCTAATGAAAAAAGCACCAGTGAAACAGTAGTTATAAATAAAGGCTTTCAAGCCCTCAGCCGCCAACTAGGGAAAGTTAAGACAAAGATTGAGCGGCATCTTCAAAAAAGGCGCGCGCCGGAGCAAACTAAAGAGTAAAAAAGTTTGTTTTCAGCTTGACAGAGGAAAATTCTATGTTAACATATTAGCACTCCCCAAATTAGAGTGCTAATTAAATATTTTACCGCTTATCTTTATAAATATGTCTAAAGTAGTTAATAAAAAAGCGCGCGAGTCTGAAATTCTGGAATTAGTAATTAACAGCTATATTCGGGAATCAAAACCGATTAGTTCCGGCTATCTTTGTAAAGAGTATAACCTTGATTATTCACCGGCTACAGTTCGCAGCACTCTTCATTCTTTAGAGGAAAAAGGCCTTATTGAGCATATTCATACATCGAGTGGGAGAATTCCAACCCGGGAGGGTTTTAAGCAATTTGTCGCTGCTTTAAATCCAGAGCGTTTTGGTAGTTTTTATAATATTGATTTGGATTTTTCCCAAATCAATAGCTTACACGAAATAATTCGCTACAGCCTTGATTCGTTGTCTTCGGCAAGCGGTTACACTTCGCTTATGGGGGTGGGCGGAAAAAATTCACGCTTTGCTTTCCGGGGGGCAAGATGTATCTTAAATCAGCCGGAGTTTGAAGACATTAAAATTTTAAAGAGTATTTTTTACGCCTTAGAGGTCAAGATAGAAAAGATTGAGAAAGTACTATTTGAGTATATGACCGATAAAGTTAGTGTTTTGATTGGAGAAGATATTGATTTTTCGGAAATATCTAACTGTTCGCTGGTTTTGTCCGGATGTCAGGATGAGGCTTTGACTTTTGTGCTGGCTCTCTTTGGCCCGGTTAGGATGAATTACCTAAAAGCAGCTTCCTGTTTGTATTCAGTAAAAAACCAGTTAAAAGAATTACTGCCTGATTTTATTTAATTAAAAGCTATTTTATTGGTGTTTAAAAAATGAGCAAAAAAGAAAAGAAGGAAAACCAAAAAAAAGAAAGCGGCCAGGAAGAAAAAACTAGTCAAGAGCAAGGCGGGGATTCTCAAAAGAAGGAGGAAGCTGTTGCGGTAACTGAGGCTCAAATTATCGCGAAATTAAAGCAGGAATATAGTAATCTCTGGGATAGGTATCTGCGTCTTCAGGCTGAATTTGATAATTATAAAAAACGCTCTTTACAGGAAAAGGCTGATTTTGTTAAGTTTGCCAATGACGGCCTTATTTCTGAACTGATTGGGATTCTTGATAATTTTGAATTAAGCATAAAGTACGCTGATGAAAAAAATGACTTTAAATTAATGCATCAGGGTGTATATATGATCATCAAGCAAATGCATTCTCTTCTTAGTTCAAAAGGCTTGGAAAAAATAAAAACTATTGGAGAGAAATTTGATCCCCACAGGCATGAACCATTAGAGATTGTAGAGGATAGCTCTGTTGAACGAGAAGAGGTTTCTGAGGAATTTCAGCCGGGATATCTGCTTTCTGGTAGGATTTTACGGCCGGCTAAAGTTAAGGTGGTAAAACCTAAAGTTGGCCGAAAAGATAAAGAAGATAAGCCCGGTGAAGAAGGAAAGGAAGAGGAAGATAAGCAGGAGCAGGAAAAAGATAAAGGGGACAATGAAAAGAAGGTTGAATGAAGACGTGACCCTTGACATTTTGCTTTGCGGATTAGTGTATTAGCAAAATGCCAAGGGTTTAATTCGACCTCATGATTTACGCTCCCGTTGGTCGCGTAAATCATGGTCTCATTAAAGGAGGTTTATTATGGCAAGAATAATTGGAATCGATTTAGGTACATCTAATTCGTCAGCTGCTATAATGGAAGGCGGGCGGCCTTCAATAATACCTTCGGCTGAAGGTGCCGGGGTAGCAAGTGGCAAAGCATTTCCCTCAGTTGTTGCCTTTACTAAAGACGGGCAAAAACTTGTGGGGGAGCCGGGCAGGCGGCAGGCTTCGGTAAATCCGGAAGGGACTATTGCCGGGGCAAAGCGAAAAATGGGAACACAATTTAAATTTAATGTTTATGGCAAGGAATATACTCCTCAGCAGATTTCAGCTTTTATTTTGCAAAAGATAAAACAGGATACGGAAAGCTACTTGGGCGAGGAGATAAAAGACGCGGTAATTACTGTTCCCGCTTATTTTAATGATAACCAGCGGCAGGCTACAAAAGATGCCGGAGTTATCGCCGGACTTAACGTAAAAAGAATAATCAATGAACCGACGGCGGCTTGCCTTGCTTATGGGCTGAATAAGGTAGGTAAAGAGCTTAAAATTATGGTTTTTGATTTTGGCGGTGGCACTTTAGACGTAACCATTATGGAGATGTGGGAAGAGGGAGGGTTTAAGGTTCTTGCTACCCACGGTGATACTGAGTTAGGCGGCCGGGATATGGATCAAGCCTTAGTTGATCATATAGCGGCTGATTTTAAAAGAGAAACCGGTATAGATTTATCACAGGATAAAATGGCCCTTCAGCGTCTAAGAGAGGCGGCGGAGAAAGCCAAAATAGAGCTTTCAAGCACTCTGACAACCGACATCAATCTTCCCTTTATAACTGCCGATCAAACAGGCCCTAAGCATTTAACAAAAACAATTAACAGGGCTAAATTAGAGGAGCTAGTTGGGCCGATTGTGGAGAAAACCGTTGGGCCGATTAAAAAAGCGCTCAGCGACGCAAAACTTACCGCCAAGGACATCAATAAAATCATTATGGTAGGAGGGCCAACGCGTATGCCGTTGGTTCAGAAAGTAGTTGAAGACTTTGTTGGAACAAAAATCGAAAGAGGCATTGACCCGATGGAGTGTGTTTCGATGGGTGCCGCAATTCAAGGGTCAATCATTACCGGTGATACAAAAGATGTGCTTCTTTTGGATGTTACTCCTCTGTCGCTGGGAATTGAAACTTTAGGCGGGGTTTGCACCAAACTTATAACCCGAAACACAACGGTACCTACCAAAAAAAGCCAGATTTTTTCAACTGCTGAAGATAATCAAACAGCTGTGACCATCAGGGTTCTTCAGGGGGAAAGGGAGATGGCCAAGGATAATACCGAGCTTGGCAGATTTGATCTTGTGGGTATTCCTCCGGCTCCCCGCGGAATACCGCAAGTTGAGGTTACGTTTGATATTGACTCAAACGGAATTGTGCATGTGTCGGCAAAAGATAAAGGTACCGGAAAAGAGCAGTCGATAAGAATAACCGCTCCTCAAAAGCTTTCTGATGAAGAAATTGAAAAGATGGTTAAGGATGCGGAAAAACACGCCGAGGAAGACAAAAAGCATAAAGAGCTTATTGAGGTAAAAAATAAAGCTGATTCAGTGGTTTACGCTACAGAAAAATCGCTTAAGGATTTTGGAGATAAGATTTCTGATACAGAAAAGAAAAACATCGAAGAAAAGGTAAATAATTTAAAGGAGCTTTTAAAGAAAGCCGAAAGCAGCAAAGAAGAGATTGAAAAAGCTATGGAGGAAGTCAATCAGGCCTCCCACAAATTAGCTGAGCAGGTGTATAAAGCTCAAAGCGCCCAACAACAACAACAAGGGCAGGCAGGGGCAGGGCCTCAAGCCGGAGCTCAGCAAGATTCTTCTGCTGAAGGAAATGATTCCGGTAAAGAAGAAAAAAAGCAGAACGAAGAAGTTGTTGACGCTGAATACGAGGAAGGCGACAATAAGTAAATTGTAAGCAGCGTTCCGAAGGAAGAGGGAAGAAGGATGAAAGGACGAGAAGCGAGATCGTCTGTCGTCCTAGCGAACCCATTCGACTACGCTCAGGGTTCGTCCTGAGTATTTCGAAGGACGAAGCGGTCATCCCTCATCCATCGGAAAGAGGCTGCAAACTAGTAGAGAGATGAGTACACAACGTGATTATTACGAAATCTTAGGCCTAAAAAAAGGAGCTTCGGTTGAGGAAGTTAAAAAAGCTTACCGTAAGCTTGCTATGAGCCACCATCCTGACCGGGTTCCTGAGGAAAAAAAGAAGGAAGCTGAGGAGAAATTTAAGGAAATTTCCGAAAGCTACGCGGTTTTGAGTGATCCGAAGAAACGTCAGCTTTATGATCAATACGGACATGCCGGTGTTGATTCCCGCTATACGCAGGAAGATATTTTTCGGGGAGCTAATTTTTCCGACATTTTTGGTGGTGGAGGCTTTGAGGATATTTTCGGAAATATTTTTTCCGACTTTGGCTTTGATGTTTTCGGTGGAGGCCGTTCCAAAAGGGGAGGCTATCGCAGGCATTCATCAGGGGAAGACCTTCAGATGCGGGCCAAGATTACTCTGGAGGAAGCTGCTTTTGGCACGGAGAAAGAAATCAGTTATTACCGCTTTGATTCTTGTTCGGCTTGTTCAGGAAGTGGAGTTAAGCCCGGTTCTTCTAAGATAACTTGTTCACTTTGTAAGGGCTCAGGAGCGGTTCAAAGCGGAATGGGTTTTATTAGTGTTTCTCAAACATGCCCTAATTGTCGCGGGCAGGGGCAGGTTATTAAAGATCGTTGTCGTGAATGTTCCGGGGAGGGAAGGGTAAAAAAACAGCATCGGTTAAAAGTAAAGATACCCAAGGGTGTTAAAGATGGTTCAATATTAAGATTGAAAGAGGAAGGAGGGTTTTTAGGAGGCGGACGCGGCGATCTATATCTTCATATCGCTATAATGCCCCATTTTAAATTTAAGCGGGAAGGCGATAATTTACGTTATTATACCAAAATTGGTGCTTTAGAAGCTATCTTGGGTACTGAAATCGAAGTTCCTACCCTAGAGGGAAAGGTTAAGATGAAAATACCACCTGGAACCCAGCCCGACACTACTTTTCGCTTGAAAAATAAGGGGCTGCCGGAAATTAATTCCGGCCGGGTAGGGGATGAACTTGTAGATATCGGGATAGAAATTCCTAAAAAAGTAACCCGAAAAGAACGCCAACTCTTAGAAGAGCTAGCCAGGTTACGCAAGTAACACAGGAGGAAAAATGCCTAATTACGACTATGATTGCTTAGAGTGCGGGAAAACTTTTGAAGTTTTTCAGAAAATTAGCGATAAGCCCTTAGCTAAATGCGTTTATTGTTCCGGTAAAACCAAACGGTTAATCGGTGGTGGCTACGGAATTATCTTCAAAGGCAGCGGTTTCTACGAAACTGATTACAAGCGTAAGAAACCTCAACCGCTGGCTTCCCAAAAAAAGGAATGCAAAAATTGCCCTGAGACTAAATGCGCTTCAAAAGAGGGCAATTAATGAAACATACCGCCAAGCCTTTTCAAGCGACACACTACAATCCGGAACTAATTAAAGATTTTTCCAAAGTAGTATGCCCTCCTTACGACCTTATAGATAAAAAAAAGGCAGTGAACCTAAAAAAGCAATCCCGCTATAATTATTGCCGAGTTTCTTTAGCCGATGGCGATAATTATGATCTTCCGGCTAAAAATTTAAAGAATTGGATAGCTAAGAAAATTTTGATCAAAGATACCAAGCAAAGTTATTATCTTTATCAGCAGCAGTTTAAGGTAGGGAAAAAGAATTTTCTTCGCTATGGAGTTTTTTGTTTATTAAATATGGAGAAAAGAGAAATTTTCCCCCACGAACATACTCTAAGTAAACCTCGCCGGGACCGTAAAAAAATGATTTTTAAAACTAAAGCAAATTTAAGCCCGGTTTTTGTCATTGCCGGAGGTGCTGATAACTTCTTAACTTTTCTTTCAAAAAAATATACAAAGAGGAAGCCAATTTTTCAATTCAAGGATGAGCAGCAAAATTTTAACAGGGTTTGGAGAGTTGAAAGCCAAAAAGAATTGGATTTGATTTCTTCTTCACTTGAAAACTCCTATCTGTTGATTGCTGATGGCCATCATCGCTTTGAAACTTCATTTGATTATTTTCGAAAAAATAGAGGTAAGTTTAAGGAACTGAATTATATTCTTTCTTGCGTTACTGTCGCGCAGCCTGGCTTAGTTATACTGCCTACCCACAGGATTGTTACTTTTTCAGGCAAAAAAAAGGAAGTTTTTGCCCAAATTGAAAAATATTTTTACTTGAGTCAAGTCAGCCAAAAGCTTCTTGAGAAAAAAATGAAAACAAAGCGAAGATTTTCATTTGGAATATACTCTGATAAAAAATTTTATTTTGCAAGCTTGAAAAATACCGATATTTTAGATAAAATATCACCGCCTGAATACAGAGAGCTAGACAGCTATATTTTCCATAAAGTTGTTTTACCTAAGCTCCGCCATAAAAATATCGAATACAGTCATAATATGGATGAGGCAAAAAAAATTGCCGGTAATAAAAAAGTTGTTTTCTTTCTAAAGCCGGCTTCACTAGAATCAGTTTTAAAGATTGCCCGGGCTGGTTGCAGGCTGCCGCAGAAATCGACTTATTTTTATCCAAAGATTCCGTCTGGTTTAGTTATGCGGTGTTTCGAAAAATGAATATTTTCAAAAAAACATTTGGTTTTGGTAAAAAAAAGCGGGTTCCTGACGGACTTTGGAGTAAATGCTCCAAGTGTTCTAACCTAATATTTAAAAAGCTTCTTGAGGAAAACTTAAAAGTTTGCCCTAAATGTAATTATCATTTCGTTTTAGGTTGTTACGAGCGCCTTGAAATCACCGTTGACCCGGGTACTTTTGTTGAATTTGACAAGCATTTAACTTCTGATGATCCGCTTAAATTTGCTGGGCCCAAAACTTATAAGCAAAAACTAGAAGAAGCTAAGTCTCAAACAAAATTAAATGAGGCAGTGATAACCGGTCAAGCTCAAATTAGCAATATACCAGTTGCTTTGGCTATTACCGACTCTCGGTTTATCATGGGATCGATGGGGTCAGCTTTAGGGGAAAAGATTACTCGTTTAATTGAACGCGCCGCCGAAGAGAAGTGGCCGGTAATTATTATTTCCGGCTCTGGCGGAGGAGCGAGAATGTATGAAGGTATGTTTTCTTTAATGCAAATGGCAAAAACCAGTGGAGCTTTAGCCCGGCTTAAGGAAAGAAGGGTCCCCTATATTTCTGTTTTAACTCATCCTACTATGGCCGGTATCCTTGCCTCGTTTGCCGGGTTAGGAGATGTGACTTTGGCTGAGCCGGGGGCATTAATTGGTTTTACCGGGCCGCGCGTGATCAAGCAAACTCTTAAGCAAGACTTGCCGGAAGGTTTTCAAACTTCTGAATTCAACAAAGAGCATGGGTTTATCGACATTGTGACCGAACGCAAGCAGCTTAAGAAAAAAATCTCAGACATTCTAGAATATTTGACTTGACACATTTTGAGGTAAGCCATAATATATTTGAAAATTGAATAAGTTTTTTTATTTTTATCAAGAAATAGGATGGTAAGGAGGTTAAGCATCAGTGGCAGATGTAAAATTCAAAAATATTAAAAAAGTTTTCAGCGGAAACGTTACAGCCGTTTCGGGTGTTAATTTAGAGGTAAAAGACAAAGAGTTTATGGTTTTACTTGGGCCTTCCGGATGCGGTAAGTCTACAACCTTAAGAGCTCTTGCCGGCCTGGAAACTCCTACTTCCGGTGATATATTGCTTGGAGATAAAAGTGTCATTAATATCCCGGCTAAGGATCGCGACATAGCAATGGTTTTTCAAAATTATGCCTTGTATCCCCATATGAATGTTTATGGCAATTTAGCTTTTGCTCTTAAGCTTCGACGTTATTCCCGGGCCGAAATTGAGCGGCGGGTAAACGAAGCTGCCCAGATTTTAGGAATTTCTCATCTTTTGAAGAGAAAGCCAAAAGAAATATCCGGAGGTGAAAGGCAGAGAGTTGCTGTCGGCAGGGCTATTGTTCGAAAGCCTCAGGCATTTCTTTTTGATGAGCCTCTTAGTAACCTTGATGCCAAGCTAAGGGTTCAGATGCGCACAGAAATTAAAAAATTGCACATAAAAATTAAAGCTACCATGCTTTATGTCACCCACGATCAAACTGAAGCGATGACTTTGGGTGATAGGGTAGCGATTATGAAAAACGGTAAGCTTTTACAGGTAGATACCCCCCTGGATGTTTATGATAAACCGGTAAATAAATTTGTGGCTGGTTTTATCGGCTCGCCTCCTATGAATTTTATCGATGGTACTTTGTATAAAAGCAATGGCGCGCTGTACTTCCAAGAAAAAGATGGGTTTAATTTAAAAGTGCCTGAACAAGCACAGGATAAGCTTTTTGATTATTTAAATCAGGATATTACCCTTGGAATACGCCCGGAGAATCTCTACGATAAACTGTTTGCTTCTTACGCTACTCCGGATAATACGCTGGCGGCTACCTGCGACGTAATTGAGACTATGGGTTCTCAAAATCATCTTTTTCTTACAACTAAAAGCCATACACTAATTGCGGTGGTAGACGCGTCTAACAAGCCTACTGTGGGTAGCAGAGTAGAGATAGTTTTTGATACTAAAAAAATGCATTTTTTTGATCCGTCGACCGAAAATACAATTGTATAATTTTTTTATCTATCTATATTTGAGCTTTTTTATTATCTTTATCTCTATCTTTGCCTTTTTCGGCTGGGCAGCTCCTTTTTGGGCGCTGCTTTTTTTATTTCTTGTTTCCCTTTCTTTTTTTATTTTCTATTTTCGTCAAAAATCACTAATTTCTCGAAGCAGTAAGGAGCTCGAATTTTACAAAGAGGATATAAATATGTTGAGCGCTTCTTTGGAGAAAAAGAAACAAATTCTTAATTACCTGCCGCTTAAACAAAAGAAGGCATCATTTTTAGTTGAACTTTCTCAGGAGCTTGTGAAGTTGGATGATCCGGAAAATGTTTTTAATTTTCTTCTTTCGGCGGTTGAGCAATTGTTTCCCGGTTTTGATTTTATTTCCCTTTTTGAGTTTGACCGAAAAATACACCAGCTTAAGCTTATCCTTTCCCGGAAGAAAAAAGATATACCGATTAAAGAAAAAAAAGGCAGTGGAATCGAAAAGTGGATTATGCGTCAAAATAGTTCAATTTTAATCGGAGACATCCGGAAAGATTTTCGTTTTGACTCAAGCCGCGTGGAAGGTTTCATCCAGCGCGATTCGTTATCTTTCTTGGCCGGCCCACTTTCGGTAGGCGAAAATCTTTTTGGAGCAATCAGAGTTGAAAGCGGTAAGGAAAACTTTTTTTCTTATGAAGATTTGCGGTTATTAGGTAATATATGTGACCTTGGGGCCGTAATTCTTGAGCGGGCAAGGCTTTTAAGGCAGGTGGAGGAGCTGGCGGTTACTGATTCTCTCACTTCTTTGTCCTTGCGAAATTACCTTGAAGATAAAATTAAAATTGAAATCACCCGTGCCAAAAATACTAATTCGCAAGTGAGTTTATTAATGTTTGATATTGATAATTTTAAAGAAATCAATGATAATCACGGCCATGTGGTAGGGGATCTAGTTTTAAAAAAAATAGCTAAAAATTTAAAAAAAATGGAAGCAAATCCTGATTTTACAGCTTGCCGGTATGGTGGGGAAGAATTTATGTTGTTGTTGGCCGACACCGGTAAAGATGAAGCCTTGAAAATAGCTGAAAGTTTACGAGAAAAGATTTCTGATTCTGTAGTCGTTTACCGCAGGAATAAAGTGCAATTTACCGTATCAGGCGGCCTGGTAACATATCCGGAAAATGAGGGTAGTTTTGGCGATTTAATTGGTATGGTAGATAAACTAATGTATAAGGCAAAGAAAGAGGGAAAAAATAAAATATGCTTTTTATCGTAGTATCCCTTTTCTTTTTAGTTTTATTTTTGATAATTATTTTTTGTCTCTATCGAAAGAAAAAAAATAAACTCCAAGAAAAAAAAATAGCCTTAACTGAAAAGCTCGATAAATTGCGGCAAGAAGAGAATAAAATTTCATCTAAAATCAACCAATTTGAAAACAAAACCTCCCAATTGTTTACTTTTTACGATACGACTCGCTTAATTTCCTCGCTTTTTGGAAAAGAGAAACTGGTTACCGCCTTTATCAATAAATTAAACTCTTTGGAAGATGTCGAAGAAGCTAGTTTATCTGAATTAAACGGTGTTAATTGCCATAAGTTTCCGGTTGGTTCTGAAGGCGAAAATTTATACATAAGTACCCGTTCTTTCAATCTTTTACTTTTGGCGCCTATGTTTGCTAAGCTTCTTTCTGTTTGCTTCGAGAGAATCAAGCTTTATGCTCGCTTGCAGGAGCTATCAATACATGATTATCTTACCGGTATCTATAATCGCCGCTATTTTGATCAGAGATTAGACGAAGAATTTAAGAGAGCTAAAAATCTTAAGCATAATCTTTCTTTTTTAATGCTGGATATAGATGATTTTAAAAAAATAAATGATACTTATGGCCACTTAGTTGGAGACGCGGTTTTAAAGAGGTGCGCGGCCTTGATTTCAGAAAGTATTCGTGAAATTGATTTTGCCGGCCGAATTGGCGGCGAAGAATTCGGAATGATCCTTTTAGATACGGATAAGGCGGGAGCCATAATGGTTTCGGAAAGAATTTGTTCACGGATTTCTCAGGAAAAAATAAGGGTCTTTGATGAAAATATAGGAGTTACCGGTAGTGTTGGTGTTGCCACATACCCTTCAAATACGATTTATATGGATTTACTTGCTGAGATAGCTGATAAGGCTCTTTTTCGGGCTAAGGCTTCCGGCAAGGATAGGGTTTGTTGGTTTTGAACCGCAGATTACACTGAACGCAAGCAATAGCACGTTTACAGATTGCACAGAGCTCAGAAACCAGAGTGGGGAAAGGGTGAGGACGAAAATTTTCGAAACTCGGATTTTCCGTCCTCTCCAACTGGCTACTGTACTCTGGTTACTGGTTTCTTTTCCTAACCAAAAAGGTTACAGACATATTGCACGAGGAGGCTAAAAGATGGATGATTTAAGAAAGTATTTATTGGACGCGGCCGGTAAAGAGAAAAATAAAATTCCTAAAGATAATCCTTATCGAAATATTGCTTTTGATGGAGATAAGCCGCGTTTAGGCTGGGTCAAGCCGGTTGATTTTAATAAAATTGAAAATTCTTTGAGTTCATTGTCTGATTTGCTTGGAGGGAAAAAAAACTTTATCTTTATCGGGATGGGTGGGTCGATCAACGGTATAAAGCCTCTTTTTAGTATTTTTGAAAGGAAAGAGTTTTTTACTCTGGATAGCTTGGACCCGAAAGCGATTGATAGCATTTTGTCAGAAATTGAAGATTTAGAAAGCACGCTTGTGATTGCGGTTTCTAAATCCGGGACCACCAAAGAAAC
>PXAH01000110.1 GCA_003565945.1 Candidatus Omnitrophota bacterium | reverse complement strand
GGCGGAAGAAAAGAATTTAAGGCTTTTTTAATATTTTTAAGAGGAATTTTAGTGTCAATTTTAAAATTAAGCGTATGGGCGTTAGCATGGACACCCCGGTCGGTTCTGCCGGCTGAATTAATCCTTACTTTTTCTTTGAAAAGCCTAAGGAGAGATTTTTCCAAAGTGCTCTGAATGGTAGGCTGAAACCTGGCTTTGGCTTGGGATTGAAAACCGAAATAGTTGCTGCCGGCATACTCTATTTCTAAGAAAATATTTTCTTTCACACAATTAAACTTTCAGCAATCTGAACAGCGTTTAGGGCAGCACCTTTTCTTAAATTATCCGAAACAGCCCAAAGCCAAAAAGAATTCTCTTCAGAGGGGTCAGAACGCAACCTTCCGGCATAAACTAAATCCTTGCCTTCCGCCTCAAAAGGCAGGCTAAATCCTGAAGGTTCTGGATTGAAACTTACTCCTTCAGAACTACTTAAAGCTTCTTTTATCTGTTCAAGGCCGGCTGGTTTAGCGGTTTTAAAATAAATCGATTCTGAATGAGAAGTAAAAACCGGCACTCGCACGCAAGTAGCGGATATTTTGATTGTATCATCACCATAAATTTTATGAGTTTCTTGAACAACTTTTTCTTCTTCACTGGTAAAGCCCTGCTGGTTAAATCCCCCGATTTGGGCAATCACACTAAAGGCAATTTGGCGGCTAAAAGCGCTTTCGATATTGCCTCTGCTTAAATCAAGCTGATTAAAATATTTTTTTTCTTTATTTTTCTCAACAATAAATTTAGATTCCTCCCAAAGAGACTGAGCTGATGACCTTCCACCGCCGCTAGTTGCCTGCAAACTAGTCATAACTATTTTTTCCAGCCCGAAGTGTTTAAAAATACCACCCAGTGCCACAACAAGCTGTATTGTGGTGCAATTTGGGTTAGCAATAATCCCTTTGTTTAAAGAAATTTTTTCTTTATTTACCTCCGGCACAACTAAAGGAACATCTTCTCTCAAGCGAAAATCCCTGCCATTATCAATTACAGTAGCACCTTGCTCTATAAATTTATGAGCATACTGAAGGCTGGCGCCTTTTTCACCTTCGGTACCGGCAAAAAGAGCTATGTCAATATTAGCAAATTTTTCATCTGAAATAGCTTCAACTTGATAATTTTGCCCTTCTACCTCAATTGTTCTAGAATTGCGGGCAAAAACCCTTATTAAGTTGGCGGGAAAACTTCTTTCTTTTAAAATCTTTAGTATCTCTATACCTACGGCGCCAACTCCAACTACAGCTATGTTTTTTCCCATATCGCTCCTTATCTTACCTATAAAATATTCTTTACTACTAAATCTCCTACTTGAGAGGTTGAATACCCCATCCTGCCGGCACCAAGTGAATTAAGTTTTTCTCTGACCACCCGGATTACTGAATCTTCAACAGCCTTAGCAGCATCAGCTTCACCTAATTGAGACAGAAGCATAGAAAGAGCGCAAATCGCGGCCAAAGGATTTATTATCCCCTGGCCGGTATATTTAGGAGCACTTCCACCAATAGGCTCAAACATGCTTACCCCTTCAGGGTTTATATTTCCACCGGCAGCTATTCCCATACCGCCTTGAATCATAGCTCCTAAATCAGTAATTATATCTCCAAACATATTATCGGTTACTATAACATCAAACCACTCAGGATTTTTTACCATCCACATACAAGTGGCATCAACATGAGCATAGTCAGTTTTTATATCCGGATAATCCTTTGACACTAAATCAAAGACTCTCTCCCAAAGGCCAAAAGCGTAAGTTAAAACATTAGTTTTTCCACAAAGAGTTACTTTTTTCTGCTTACCATCTTTACGAGCGTACTCAAAAGCGTATCTTACACAACGCTCCACTCCTTTGTAAGTATTAACACTCTCTTGCACAGCTACTTCTTCAGAAGTATTTTTACGCAAAAAACCACCCGCACCACAATAAAGGCCTTCGGTATTTTCTCTAACTACCTTAAAATCTACCTTCTGCCCTTCTCTTAAATTCAAAGGGCAATATTTTTGATCATATAAAGTTACCGGCCTTAAATTTATATATTGATCTAGCTCAAAACGAATACGAAGCAAAATCCCTTTTTCTAAGATACCAGGCTTTACTTCTGGATGGCCTATTGCCCCCAGATATATAGAATTAAACCCTCGCAATTCTTTTATGGCTGAATCCGGCAAGATTTCACCTGTCTTTAGGTAGCGATCGCCTCCAAAATCATAATCGATTAACTCACAATCAAATCCATATTTTTCTGACACAACCTCTAAAACCTTTAAACCCTCCCTTACCACCTCAGGCCCTGTTCCGTCTCCACCGATAACCGCAATTTTATAATTTTTAGTATTATTCATTTTTCATCCCTTGTTTTCTATCCATTTAATTGATTTCTTATTTACAATTATGTATTCCCTCTTTTTAGTAAAAACAACTTTATGCAATTTAAAGGGCATTATTTTAACATCCGAAAACTTTACATTAGTTATCACCTTGAAAGATTCGTTTTGATTATTCAAATCATCGACAAGCCTTAAGCCTTCTCTCACATATATAAACCCTTCTACTAAGGTATCATCGGTGCAAGTAATTTTAACCGGGATTTTTCGCTTAGGCACCTTCATTTAGCCTCCCTTTTTTTGTTTTCAGCCAAGCAATTAAGCCGCCTTTTTTTATAATTTCCCGCAAGAATTCTGGAAACGAATTTACAGCATATACTTTGCCTTGGGCTTTGCTTTTAACCTTTCCTTTTAATAAATCAACCTCTAAAGAATCACCTGCCCGAATTAAAGCCGCCTCTTTGAGCTCTACTATCGGAAGCCCGGTATTAATCGCGTTTCTGAAGAAAATCCTGGCAAAACTTTCGGCAACTACAAGCGAAATGCCACAACCTTTAATAGCAAGCGGGGCATGCTCACGGGAAGAGCCACAGCCAAAATTTTTACCGGCAACGATAATATCTTTCTTTTGAACTCTTTTAGAAAAATCCGAATCAATATTTTCCATGCATTTAGATCCTAAAAATTTAAGATCTTGGGAGTCCAGATATTTAGCCGCTATTATATCATCGGTGTTTATATCATCGCCAAACTTATGAACTTTTCCTCGTATTATCATAGTTTACACCCTGC
>PXAH01000092.1 GCA_003565945.1 Candidatus Omnitrophota bacterium | reverse complement strand
CCAACCTAAGCTCATAAGTATTAATGGTTCAGGTTTATCTATTTTTTCGATTACTTTCTCTATCTGCATTATACCATTTTTATCCAGACAACTCAATATTTCTCCTCCAATTATTCCAATTTCAGTTATCATCTTTTATTTGCTTTTTTGGTTTAAGCTTTCGCAACTAGGGCATCTCCAATAGAAAGCTTGGTTATTTATGTATGAAAAAAGGCCGCATATCTCACACTCCATTTTTTGCAAGCCTAAATCTTTTTCTTTGGAAAGAAACCATTTATTATTTAATATATGCAGAATAAAAGCGGAAATAACCGGAATAGTGACTAAAAAAGCAATAAAAACCGCAAGATTTACCTTTATCATTCTATCAAAACTTCTACTTTTGTCCAGAAAAAGTTATTCTCAACGAAATAGGCTGCTTCTCTTAAATGGTTATGGGAAGAGATGTTTTTATCGGAATTATGAGAGAGTTTTGTTGGATATAAAAGTATAGCTTTGCCTTGGGGTGATACCAGGGCGCGATAATTAATAGATTTTGGCCCGGATTCAGGCGCAGCTGGCTTTTCCCAAAGATATAGAAGTTTATTATCTCTTTCTCCCCTGCTTGTTTTAGGTTGGATTTCAGGATACTGGTAGGTTATGCTTTTTTCTTTGGTGTAACCGGAGAGGCTTAAAGGCAATATGTTCGAGAAATATGATTTTTGAATCCGGCTGGCAAAAAAAGCTGTTTCTTTTGGCAGTTGTTCTATTTTAGGTGGGGTTTTTAGGCCGGTTTCCGGGAAAATATTAGTCCAGGCATATATTTTTGGGCTTTGCTTTGGGGTGATTTCAAGCCTAATAGCGAAGAAAAATAGGACATGCAGTCCAAAAGAAAAAGCGAGAAAAGTAAAAAGGAACTTTCTTGCTTTAGTCATTTTTTTAGGGTATCATTCAGCCTACCTTACTGCTCTTGGTAGGTAGTTGCTATACCGATTCGGTTGATATTCAACTTCTTACATATATCCCAAACAGCTACAATAGTACCTACACTTGCTTTTTTGTCGGCTCTGATGAAAATAGAATCTACATTTTTTTCTCGAAAGTATTCTTCAATTTCGCTGGCCGCGTAAGGCCTGTCTTCTATGTATATGATGTTTTCTGAAGATATAACCACAGTTAGAGGCCGGGTATCAACTCGTTTTGCGCTTACTGCTTCAGGTAGTTCTATGTTGATGCCGGGTACAGCTACAAAGCTGGAAGAGAGCATGAAAAAAATTAAAAGCAAAAATACGCAGTCAATCAAAGGAACTATATCTATCTGCTTTAGGCCGGCATTTATTTTGCTTTCTCTTTTAAACTTCATTATGGTAGCTACCCCCCATCAGTACCTCCAGGAGCTCGGTTGAAGCTCTTTCAGCTATTAAAGTCATTAGCCTGACTTTATGTATGAAGTAGTTATACATAATGTAGCTGGGTATTGCTACAGAGAGCCCGGCGGCAGTAGTGATTAAAGCTGTCCAAATTCCACCGGCTAAATCAGAGGGATTTACAATTCCGGCGGCTTGGGTTACTTGTTCTATGGTGTAGAAGGTAGTTACCATTCCGATTACAGTACCTAAAAGGCCAAGTAGAGGTGTAATATGAGCTATAGTACCTAAAAAATTTAGGTTTTTCTCCAGCTTTGGCACCTCGTATAGAGAAGCATTTTCCATAGCCTCCTCCATTACTTCTTTAGTTTTTTGGCTTTGGGAAAGGCCGGCTTTTAAAATATTGGTAGCGTAAAATGGCTTAGCTTGGCAAAGTTCAATAGCTTCGGTTATTTTATTTTTTCTTGCTAGTTTTATTATCTGGGAAAGAGCTTCAGTTTTGTTGGTTCGTATTGTTAAGTAAAAAAAAGCTCTCTCTAGAACAATCGCAAGCGCAAACACAGAGCATAAGATTATAGGCGACAGAAGCCAAATCAATTGTTTGTTAGCCAGAATTAATTCTTCCATTTACTTGTACCCCCTCTTTTAAGATGTCTACGTTATAGTTTGAAATTATTACTAAACCTGTAAGCGTTGAACATTAAACGTTGAACACTAAGATTCAATTCAAGCGCCTCAACCTTTCCTGGGCAACTCTTGATTCTCCAACCTCTAAATCAACAATTTTTTGATAAGCTTTTTTTGCTTGGCTTTTATTGTTTAGATTTTCATAGATCTCCGCGATACGGAAATAAGCGCGAACTTTATATTCTGTTTGTTCAGGATAGGAATAGATAAGTTGAAAATATTGCTCTAAGGCTTCTTGGTTGAGGCCGGTACGTTCAAGGCAAATGCCCAGGCTAAATTTTATCCTTGGAGAAGTTATTCCCTTTTCTAGGGCTTGGCTGAAAGCCTCTATAGCTTTTTGGTATTTTTGGTTATCTTTAAAAAGAAAAGCTTTATTAATTAAAGCCGCGTTAGCTATATTTTCTTGGGTGTTGATGAGTTCTTGGTAAATTTCCAGGGCTTGTTCGTACTGTTTTTTTTCTTGGTAGATTTTTGCTAAGTAGAGTTTATTTTTCAAGCCAAGGTGAGTTTGGTTTTGCTTTGCTCCCTTTTGAAAGTAATCCTCTGCTTTTTCAAGATTTCCTTGTCCCCAAGCTAGGTGCCCCAGGGCAAGCCAGGTTTTTTGGAGAAGTAAAGTATCTTGAGACCCTCTGGAAGCTAACTTATAATGCCTCTCTGCTTCCCGGTAGTTATTTTCCTTTTCATAAATTCCTCCCAGCTGAAAGGCAATAATGCTTAGGTGGTTAGAGTTTGGATAGGTTCGTAAAAATTCCCGGTAAATATTTTTTGCTTTATTAAATTCCTCTAAGTTCAGGTAAGCTAATCCGGAATCGATGTAAGCAAGCTGAGATATTGGTATGTTCTTTCCCTCGCGAATTATTTCTTCAAATATTTCTAGAGCCTTACCGTATTCCTGTTGATTAAAAAATGATTTCGCGTATAAATATTTTGCTTCCGGTATAATTTTTGCGCTAGAATTTGTTTGAATCAAATTCTCAATTACTTCTTGAGTTTTTAAATATTGTTCCCGGGCAAAATAGGTAACCGCAATATAATATTTTGTTTCTGGTATTAGAAGTGAATTAGGAAAGTTTTGAATAAGGTTGTCAAAAGCTAAAAAAGCTTTATCAAGCATTCGTTCTTTGAGAAAAATCAT
>PXAH01000100.1 GCA_003565945.1 Candidatus Omnitrophota bacterium | reverse complement strand
TCTTTTAGTTATTGAAGCTGACCGGACCAGCTTAAGTGTGATTTTGAAAGCTGCTAAGTTGTTGGAGAAGAAAGTGAAAGTTATCGGCGCTGTTTTAAATAAGACGGTTAAGCAACAAAAAGATTACTACTATTATTATGAAGAATCTAAATAAGTCTAGATATGGAAGTGTTTCATCATTTCTTTTTGAGTTTTTTCTGTTTTCTTTAATTATAATTTCACCTTTATTTTACGGATCTTTTTCTCTTCCCTTTTTGATTATGATAAATTTTCTTTGTTTATCTATCTTTTCCATTTTTTTTTTAAAGTATTTAAGAAAGATTCTCCCTCTATTCTTTATCCTCGTTCAGCGGTATTTCTTTTAATATTTATTTGCTTTAGCTTATTTCAGCTTCTGCCGCTTCCAGTGCCTTTGCTTAGATTATTATCCCCAAGGCTTGTAGATATTTATGGCAGCTATCTGCCGGACTTTTCTTCTTCTTTTTTTTACCCTCTAACTATTTATTCTTATCCAACCAGAAGGCATCTTCTTTCTTTCTTATCTTATTTTGCTTTATTTATTGCCTGTCTGAATTTAATAAAAACTAAAAGGCAGTTTAAGAGAATTTTTGCTGTGATAATTATCTGGGCGGCTTTGCTTGCTTTTGCTGAATTAACCTGGAGGTTTGCGATTTTACAAGAAGGGTTTGCCGGACGGGTAAGTTTTATCGTGGGCCAGAAAAATCACTTTGCCGCTTTTATGGCTATGGGTGTCCCGCTTGGGCTTGCTTATTTTTTAACGGCTTACAGAAATTCCCAAAAAGCCTTTTTTCTTTCCTTGTCTCTTCTTACCTGTGTGGCCGTTTTTCTTTCCGGCTCTTATGCCGGGATAGGCGGGTTAATATTTGCTTTATTTATTTTTGCTTTGCTTTTGCTGAAAAATAAACTTATAAAAATTCATTGGTTAGCCGTAATTATCTTTATTTTTTCCCTGATAGTTTTTTTTATCGCCAACCTCGAAAAGTTAAATAATCTTTTTCCCTTTATAATGGATAAAAAATTTCCCGGCCGTTTTTACCCGGCGCGGGACGCTCTTCGAATAATAAAAGATTTTCCTTTATTTGGTGTTGGTGGAGGTAACTTTCAATATATTTTTCCTTTATACCGCACTTTTTACGCTGGCTTCTATAATTATTTGCTTAATGATTTTTTACAGTTATTTATCGAGAAGGGTATTCTAGGTGTGTTTTTTTATTTTTCATTCTTTATTCTGGTTATTAAAGAAATATTTAAAAAAATTAAAACAAGAAACAGCTCTTCGGTAAAGATTCTATCTATTGGGGTTTTATCCGGTTTGGCCGGAGTTGCCGCTCACAGTTTTTTTGAGTTTAATTTTCATATCCCCGCGATTGAGGTAAAATTTTGGATATTACTGGCGGTAGTTTATAAGTACGTTAATACTCATTTTTCTAAGAGGCCTCTGAAGAATGGGCCAGGGGACACCTGAAGGCGTTCGGGAAGAAAAATATGGATAGCTTGAAATTAGTCCAAAAGCAGAGAAACATTTTTTTCCTTATTTCTTTAGGAATAATTATTGTTGCCGGTTTTTTAAACATTCGTATTTTACTGGGTAGATTAACTTACAATAGGGCATTTGGCTATTTGAGGCCGGCTTCTCTTGTAGGAAGGAAAGAGTATTATCGGGACAAACTTTCGGCAATCGAAAAAGCTATTTCTTTTGTTCCAGATAAGGCAAGGTATTATTCTTTTTACGCTGAGGCCGCTTCCTCTGCTCTTTCTGACAATTTGGGTGAGGAGCTTGACATTGATAAAGAAAAAACGGAAAAGCTGTATAAAAAAGCGATAGAGTTAAATCCCACTAATTTTTTGTATCATACTCGTTTGGGCGGCTTTTACCGAAGACAGCAAGATGAGAGGGCGGAAGAGAAATTGCTTGAGGCTTATAAAATTTACCCCACTTATACCGGTTATACTATAGGCAGAGAATTGGCTCACCTTTATTTAGAAAGAACCGAAAAATACCTAAAAGAGGATAATGCTTTTGGTGCTTTTAGGAATTTAATTCTTTTCATTTATTACAGTTATGGCAAAGAGGTTTATCGCCTAAGACGCCAAAGGCAGCGCAGGTATCCTGAAACGAAGGGTGCGATAATTAAGATGGCTGATAAAATTAACGTGTTGGCTGGTTTGGAAGCGGATTTACGGAGAAGAAATTTAAAATACGAGGCTAAGCCGCTATCTAGCGATTATGATTTTGGGGCAGAGGGTTTTCCGCCGCTTCAGGTAGAATTAGCTTTCCGGGTTTATCTTGATAATCGTGATGACCAGGTTTTTTTATATAAAAGATTCAGGCCCTATGGGCATTTTGAATATGTAGCGGAAGAGGACGGCTTTTTTGTTTATGAGTATGTTTTAAGGGATTATCCGGAAGGTGCTTATCTTGATGATTTTAGGATACAAACTGAAAATTATTCATTGTTAGAAAAAATAGAGATAATAAAAAGCTTTAGGCTTTAGAGGCCAGGCAAAGATATTATTTTTGGTTTTTGGCAAATATGCTATAATATTTGTCAAAAACTATAGCGGCGGCGTAGCTCAGTCTGGCAGAGCAAACGGCTCATACCCGTTATGTCGGTGGTTCAAGTCCACTCGCCGCCATACCCGGCCGCTAAAAAGAAGGGTTTAATTCGGCCTTATGATTTACGCTTCCGTTGGCCGCGTAAATCATGGCCTCATTAAAGGAGGAAGGAGTTGTTTAGATTCAAAATGAACAAAAGAAAAAAAAGTATTTATTTTTTCGTGCTTAGTTTTTTCTTGTTGACTGTTTTTGTTGGACCGGGGAAGACTGCTGGTTCGGCTGAGGCAGAGATAGAGCGTTTAAAGCAGCGCTTAGAAAATAAACGGGAAGAATTGAGCTTAGAAAGAGAAGCTTATCTTGAGGCCAGAAGAGACTGGAAAGAAGCTGCCAGGACAGGATTTCTTGGGTTTGGCCGCACAAAAGAAGAAACTCAAATTTTGATTGAGGCAAGGGAAGTTTTAACCCAAATCCAAAAAAGCTATACTGGTATAAGGCGGCGAATAAGCAGCTTGGAAAGAGAATTAAGAAAAGCTGAGCGGGAAAAAGCGCTTGAAGAAAGAAGAAGGCAAAAAGAAGGTAATCCGTCAGGGGCTGGCAACCCATCGCCTTCTCAGCCGGAGCAGTTGGCTAATCC
>PXAH01000078.1 GCA_003565945.1 Candidatus Omnitrophota bacterium | reverse complement strand
CCTTTTTCGGGGCCAACCGGCCTTTATATATTACCTGGTTATAAATTTAAGGTAGTTGATGCTTTGCTTACCAATTTTCACACTCCTTTATCGACAAATTTAATTTTAGTTGCTTCTTTTTCTTCTTTAGGCTTGATAAAACAGGCTTATAGCCATGCTCAGGCAAAAAAATTTCGTTTTTTTAGTTTTGGCGACGCAATGCTGATTCTTTAAAATTACTTATAAATTAGGTTTAAGAAAGGCTGATTTATAAAAAAAAGAGGAATATTGCCGATAAATTCAAAGATAAATTTATGTAAACATCTATTTATCAGTAGGTTATAAAATTTGAAAAAATACCCCCATTTCATTGACTACAGCATCTATTTCTAATATAATAACAATTCACCCACAATTGGTTTCCGAAACTTACTCAAAACAGAATTTAAAAGCCTTATTTTTGCTTATTTTTTTAATTTTGAGTTTAAAGTGTGGTAATTTTTGACAATAGGGGTGTAGTTTTATAGGGAGGGGTAGCTATGGCAGCTGATATTACTAAAAAGAAAACTTTTTTAATTGCCGGGCACGCACAGTCAGGAAAAACTTCCTTATCTGAGGCTATTTTGCATAAATCAGGCGCAACAAAAGATTTAGGAAAAGTTGATCAAGGAAATACTGTCAGTGACTACCAGGAAGATGAGCAGTCGCGGAAAAGTTCAATAGACCTTTCGGTTTTAACAGCAAATAGCCATGGTAATAAGTTACAGTTTGTTGATACTCCCGGGTATACTGATTTTATCGGTGAGGTAGTTGCCGGCGCCAGAGCGGCTGATTTTGCGGTTATTGTAGTTGATGCCCAGGAAGGTGTAGGCATTGGGACTGAAAAAGCTTGGGAAATAACTAGAAGGGAAAATATTCCTTGTTTGTTTTTTATAAATAAATTGGATAAAGAAGATGTCGATTTCAACAAAACCTTAGAAGAGGTTAAAAAAACTCTTACTAAAAAAGTTGTTACATTAGGGGTATTTAAATCCGGCCAAGTAGAAAGTGTTTTAGAAAACAAGGAAAAAAATAAAGATTTATACAGTGAAATTGTAGATGTTGTGGCTGAAACCGATGATGCTCTGCTTGAAAAATATCTGGAAAAAGGTTCTCTTGAACAGAGTGAGCTTAGCCAGGCTTTAAAAAAAGCGATAAGAGAGGGGAAGGTTTTTCCGGCTATAGGGGGAGCAGCCCTAGAGGAAGCCGGCGTTGATTTTTTACTTAATCAAATAGCCGAGGTGATGCCGTCGGTTGAGCAAGCAAACAAAAGAACCGCTATCGATAAAGATGGAGAAGAGCTTGAGATTGACCCGGGCCAGGATTCATTTTCAGCTCAGGTTTTTAAAACTATAGTTGACCCTTTTGTCGGCCAGCTGACCATTTTTAGGGTTTTTTCAGGTAGTTTAGAAGCAAATCAAGGTTTTTATAACGCTGATAAAGAAGCTAAAGAGAAAGGAGGCCAGATTTACCAATTGCAGGGTAAAGATCAGAAAAGCATTGAAAAGGTATCAGCTGGTGATATTGCCGCTATAGCTAAACTAAAAGAGACCCAAACCCAGGATACAATTTGCGGTAGCGATAAAGTATTAAAAATTAGGCCGCTTGATTTTCCTGAGCCGGCTTATTCTTCATCGGTGAAGCCAAAGACAAGAAAAGATGAAGATAAAATTTCGGCCGCTCTGGGCCGGCTTACCGCTGAAGATCCTACTTGCAGGGTTTCACGTGACACTCAAACCAAAGAGTTGATTTTGTCCGGCATGGGAGAGCTTCATTTGAAATTAACTATTGAAAGAATGAAAAAACGCTACGGAGCTGACGTAGACTTGGGTACACCCAAGGTGCCTTATCTTGAGACTTTATTAAAAAGCGCCACAGTTTCTTACCGTTACAAAAAGCAGACCGGTGGCAGGGGGCAGTTTGGAGAAGTTTCAATTACGGTTGAGCCATTGGAGAGAGGCAAGAAATTTGAATTTGTGAATAAAATTGTGGGTGGGAAAATACCGCGCGGCTACATTCCATCTGTTGAGAAGGGTATTAAAAATACGATGCAAAAAGGGTTTTTAGCCGGCTATCC
The DNA here is from genome assembly GCA_003565945.1 of Candidatus Omnitrophota bacterium. Lineage (GTDB taxonomy): Bacteria > Omnitrophota > Gorgyraeia > Duberdicusellales > 4484-171 > PXAH01. The sequence goes on along the minus strand of PXAH01000078.1, from coordinate 1,127 downwards.
GATAACCGACATAAAAGTAACCCTTTTTGACGGGTCCTACCATCCGGTAGATTCATCGGATATGGCTTTTCAGATTGCCGGGTCAATGGCTTTGAAAAACGCCTTCGCCGAAGGAGGTTCAGTTTTACTTGAGCCGATAATGAATACAGAAATCGTTGTTCCCGAAGATTTAACCGGCCAGGTTACCGGTGATGTAAATAGTAAACGGGGCAAAGTCTTAGGAATGGAATCTAAAGGAAAAAATGAAGTAATAAAAGCTCAAGTTCCTTTATCTGAGATGTTTAAATATGCTTCCGATTTGCGTTCTTTGACCGGAGGCAGAGGGGCTTATTCGATGAGTTTTTCGAATTATGAAACAGTTCCGGCCCGTATCGCTCAAGATATAGTTGCTCAGCTAAAGCAGGAAAAAGAAGAGGAGCATAGCAAAGCGTGAAAATATTTAGCTTTGGCTTGAATCTTGAGCCGAAAAAATATAGTTATGAGAGCGAGGATTTCAAAAAGCTAGTTAACAAATTTTCGCCTAAAAAGAAAAATCCTTTTTTTGCTGAGATTATAGACTCTGGTATAGAAGCGGCTGATTTAGTGGCTGCTGATAAGGCTAAGGTAGTTGATTTATGCTTAGATGATTTAGAAAAAATTGAGCAGCGCCTGGCACGGGCCGAAAATAGCCAGGAAAAGGAGGCCTTGCGGCAAGCCCAAAAATTGCTTGAGTCGGAGAAAGCGCTGTCTTACTGTCAAATAGAGGAGAGCAGCCTGGCACTGCTGAAAGAATTACAATTGGTTAGCTTAAAGCCTTTGATAGTAAAAGATAATTTTGATGCTTCTGCCGAAAATATAAATAAGCTTATTGGGGAAGCGCTTGAGGCGGCGGGAAGGATTTTATTTTTTACCGCTTCCGAGAAAGAAGTTAAAGCCTGGGACCTAAAAAAAGGAAAAACTATTTTAGAGGCGGCGGGAAAAATTCACAGTGACCTTATGAGGGGGTTTATTCGGGCTGAAATTATAAACAGTAAGCATTTAGATAGTTTTTTCAATATGGCGGAAGCAAAAAATAAAGGGATGGTTGAGGTTGTAGGAAAAGATTACCTGGTAGAGCCGGGCGATATTGTTCACATAAAATTTAGCGT
>PXAH01000096.1 GCA_003565945.1 Candidatus Omnitrophota bacterium | reverse complement strand
CGAAGGCGAAGTTTCCTTGCTCACCTTAACTACTTTATTTGTTCCGATAATTGCCAAAAACAAAGTAAGAACTCAATTGGCAATAAAAAGCTTTGAACTAAAAAGAACATGCGCCCGGCAGGAATCGAACCTGCAACCCTCGGCTTAGAAGGCCGATGCTCTATCCGATTGAGCTACAGGCGCAGAACCACAGATTACACTGAACACTCGTAAACGCTCGTTTACAGATTACACAGAACAATACTACAAGTTGAAGACAAAGAGCGATAGAAAAAACCTAATAAAATCAATCCTTATTTCTGTTAACCTCGGAGGTTGGTAAAGGTTTCCGTTATTCGCGAATAAAAGTCGGGAGAGTGGGATTCGAACCCACGACCCCTTGCTCCCAAAGCAAGTGCGCTAAGCCAAACTGCGCCACCTCCCGAAAATTTTCGAAAAAACAAAGCCTTATTATAGCTACATTCAAAAAGCTGTCAAACAAAGATCAAACGTCAAACGTCGAACGTTGAACGTTGAACGCACTATCCCTCCCGAATCTCTATCTGATCACCGACGGAAATATTGGTTTGATCTATTCTACCCGCGGGCAATTCAAGCGTTGCATAGGCTCCCTTGCAAATAACTGCCCTCCACGGCCGCAAACTTTTGACTAACCGCTTTACCTTCATCTGGCGCCCCAAGAACACAATATCAATGGGAAAAAACATAAAGAAAGTATGGATTGAAGGAGCCCGATAAAAAACAAGCGCTTCTTCTTGATTCATTTTTCGCCTAAACATAAGCCCTAAAAAGCGGCTAAAAAAACCGGCAGCAATCTTGGGAGAAGAAGATATGACAGTGTCTTTGTTTTTATCAACTATTTTATCAATCATTTTTTTAACCTATTCACTACTACCTCGGGAATAAGAGAGGCCTGAAAATTTTTATTGATGCAGGCAATCTTGGTTTCGGCTGAAACCAAGATTATATTTTCCAGCTCAACAGTTTGATTAAAAAGCAAAGAGGCATTTTTTACCTGCACTAAATCGGTCTTTACCTCAATAACCTGGCCATAACGAGCCGGCCTCCGGTAAGAAATATTCAAGCTCTTAACTACGAAAAAAAAATCTCCTCCGGTAAGTTCAATGCCACGCGATAGGAAGAATTCGGTTCTGGCTTCCTCAAAATATTTAAGATAATTAGCGTAATAAACTATTCCGCCGCAATCGGTATCATGATAATATACTTTTTTATTTATTTTGTGCATGCTTTTTTAGAAAAACTACTTTTTAATAATAAACTACAACTTGAAGAAAAAATCAATAAATGAATTGCCGAATTTACGGTCCGCTTTTCGAAACTGATAACCAATAAAAATAAGAAAAAAGCCGGCAAGAAACAAAACAGCCGCGACTATCCAGGAAAGCAAAGGCGGATAAGCAGCAATCAAAATACCGGCCAGGATTAAAATAATTCCAAAAAGCATAATCACCCCCATTTTTTTAAGAATTCATTCATATACTCAGGAATAGCTATCTTTACTTCTATTTTTTTCCTGCTCACCGGATGGCAAAAGCTCAAAAAATAAGCACACAACGCGAGTTTGTTAAATTTTATCACAAAATCACGCCGGAAAGCATATTTTTTTTCCCCCAAAATAGGATGGCCGGCCCGAGAAAGATGAATTCTGATCTGATTAGTTCTGCCTGTTTTAGGGGTAATCTCTAAAAAATCAAAACCCTTACACTTCGTTAAAACTTTATAGCCGGTTTTTGCTTGCTTGGGCCTTTCCCCAAATCTTTTCCCAGCTTTATCTAAAACCGGGCCCTTAAAAACCCCTTCCTTTTTTTTAAGATTTCCCTTGCTAAAAGCTAAGTACTTTTTTCTGATTTGCCTTTTTCTAAACTGGCCGGTAATATCTTGTTCGATTGAGGCAGATTTAGCAAAAATCATTAACCCTTGCGTATCCTTATCTAACCGATGACAAGCGTAAATCTTTCTGCCTAATTCTTTTGCCAATAAAGATATTAATGTCTTTGCTTCTTTTTTCGGAGTAGGCACAACTACTATCCGGGCAATCTTATTAATAACTAAAATATGTTCATCTTCGAAAAGAATATTAAAAGCTTTGTTCATAATTTCGAAAACCTTCGCGGGGATAGAAGAAATAGGCTTATGCTTGGTATCTTTCCAAAACTTCTTTTATCTTGGATTTAATTTCTTCTATCTGTACGGGCTTGGTGATGTAATGGTCATCGTATAGACGAGCCGCCTCGATCTTTGTAGCATCGTCTGTCTTAGCACTCAAGATAATAACCGGAATACGTAAGGTCTTAGGGGATTCTTTTAGTTTTTTTAAAACCTGGATGCCGTCTACCTGAGGCATTTTTATATCCAGCATAATCAAATCAGGCATATGTTTGGCAGCTGTCCTAAACGCGTCTTTCCCCTTTGTAACCGTAATAACCTCATACTCGCCTTCTAATTCCAGGTTAGCTTTCAAAAAATAAGCCATATCTTCTTCATCATCGACTACTAGTATTTTTTTAGTTTTATTTCCCATTTGTGCCTCCTTACCTTTAATAATAACACTAGTATTTAGGCTGTCAAGCTTAGCCGGAAATAACCGGAAAAATCAGCTTAGCCGTTGTTCCCTTGCCCCATTGGCTCGATATTAAAAGCTGAGCTTTATTGTCTTCGGCCAACATCTTACACATCGCAAGCCCGAGCCCGGTTCCTTTAGCCTGGCCTTTAGTGGTGAAAAACGGTTCAAACATTTTAGATAAATCTTCCTTTTTTATACCTTCTCCGGTGTCTACAATCTGAACCACGCATTTATTCTGCTTTTTTAAAACTTTGCTTTCAAGAACCCTAATTTTTAGTTTTCCTCCTTGAGGCATAGCTTCAACCGCGTTTAAAAATAAATTGAATAAAATTTGCTGGATTTGATTTCTGTTGGCCCTAATGCCAAACGGGGATTTTCTTACCTGATTGATTACCTTAATATTTTCTAAAGAAGTTTTGTAATGAAGTAAAGATACAGTTTCCTCAACTAAACCTTTTAAATCAAGAATTTCATCTCTTTTCCCGGAAGGTTTAGCAAAAGTAAGTAAGTTATCAACTATGCTGTTAGCCCGTAAAGTAGATTCTTTAATTCGCTTTAAAGCAAAACCAATTTCTTTATCCGTGGTGCCGATTTTTTTTTCTAAAAATTCAATTCCTCCTAAAATAACACCTATAGGATTTCTTACCTCATGGACTATACCCGAAGAAAACTGCCCCACATCCGCTAATTTTTTTGACTGAATTAGGCTGCTTTGAGTTTTTTTTAATTTTAAGCAAGCTTCTTGAAATACTTTATTTTCATAGATACGCCCTTCTTCAATACTTATAGCCGAAGCTATAGCCTTTAACTTATCTTCCTCTCTTTTCCCGGGAGAAAAATCCCTTTTGTAAAACGCATAGATCACCCCTACCAAGCGGCCGGCTTGCTCAACTTTTACACCTACACATACAGAAAAATCATTGTGTTTAATGCTGGCATTATTGTCGGCGTATTTAGAGCCGGCTAATCCCTTGATAACAATAAAATCTTTATTGCCGGAGACAATTTCATCTCCTATTAAATCCTTGCTTTCCCAGCTATCACTATATCCGGAAGGGTTATACTGAAAGGCCGAAATGAGCCGGCCACCCTCTTGGTCAACCCTTTTATAGCAAGCAAAAGAAGCCACGAAAATCTTCCCGTATAAATCAACTAAATTATGAATACCCTCAGCGGGATCTTCAGAAAGGCCGGCAAGGCATTTATTGATTTCAGTAATTTGCTTTGTTTCCTGTTTATTTTTAATTCCCATCGCGATAAGATTTGATAACTGCATTAGGTATTCATCAACCTCCTTACTTCTTTGGCATTGAGGGTCAAGAATAAAGTCAACCGCACCGATTAGGCTTCCCTGATGAAACAAAGGAAGGCAATAATGCTTATGCTTGGCAGAAAAGCGCTGGGTAAAAGAAACAGGGCATTCTCCGGAATCAGAAGCAAATTGAATATTTTTTTCTCCGGCAGCCTTGCCGCAAATGCAGTCTTTCAGGCCGATAGCACGGCAATCATCAGACAAAGAAGCGGAAATATTATGATAGCCTTTCAAATGAAGAAGATTTGACTGTTCACCCAAGCAAAAAACCATAGCCCCTAAACAATTTAAAAAATGTTTATCGGAAATAATCAAGCTAAGCGCTAATTTAATAAAAGACTCTAGAGAAATGTGGGCAAAAGATAACCTCAATATAGAGCTGGTTACTTTATAGTTTAGATATTCATTTTTAAAGTCTTTTTTAGCTTGTTCCGGTAAGCTGAAATCAAAATCATTTTTCTTAGATGTAATTTTATTTTCCTCTTTTGGCAGGCTTGCGTAATAGGCAGCTTTATTTGGAATGCTTCTATTTTTTTTAAGTAGCAAATAATTTCCTAACCCAATAAAGAACGCACCGCTGAAACGAATAATTAACTGTTGAGTAGCAACCGGGAAAATGGCCTGAAAAAAACTGCCACCTTCCCCTAGAAAAGAAAAAAAACTTAGAATAAGCCAATAAGCTAAAATTAAAATAAAAGTCAAAGCCATATCAAATCACCAAATGGAGAAAGCACTTAAGTTGCTTTTGAAAGAACCAATCTCATACTGATTATATAAACTTGGCATTTATTCTATTATACTATATGAGAATGAAAAAAGTAAACCTTATCAAAAAAAATCAGCCGTTATCAGATAATGAAAAAGCCTTAATTTTATTCTGATATAGGCTTAAAATTAAGTTTTTCAAAAAAAAATTATTTTTCAAAATCCGCATTATAACTCATTGATAAATAAAAACTTATAAACGCCTCTCTTTCCGATCCCGGATCGGAAAAAAAGAGTAAAAAATACTTGTATAAATAGAAGAAGAATCTAAAATGATAATCTATGCGTAAAAAATGGATAGCAGCCTTAAAAAATATCTTTTTTCCTTTGCTCTGCTTAGAATGCGGCAAAAAAATAAAAAAAGACTATCTCTGCTATACCTGCCAAAGCCAAACAAAAAAACTTATGCCGCCGGCCTGTTATACGGCAATAAGCCTCCACCAAAACGATAACTTTCCCAAACCTGCTTCAGGAGAAAAAATAAAAATAACAAGCACCTACAAATACCAAGGCCCAATAAAAAAAGTAATTCATTACTTTAAATATAAACGCCTGGATTATTTAGCCCAGTCCTTAGGGCAGATGATGCTTGAGCAGCTTAAAGAACTTAAATTTAACCCTTCCGGATATGACTTGCTTATCCCGATTCCTTTGCATCCTTATAAAATAAAATCACGCGGTTATAACCAATCAGAGCTGCTAGCTAAGCAATTAGCAAATTATTTTAAAATCCCCTTAAAAAATGATATAATGCGCTCTGACTATATGAAAAAATCCCAAACTGAACTTGATCCTTTAAGTCGCCGAAAAAACACGAAAGGAAAATTTGCGGCAAAAGAGAACTTAAAAAAACAAAACATAATCTTAGTAGATGATGTATTGACTACCGGTTCAACATTATCCGCCTGCGCGGCAGCCCTAAGGGAAAGCGAAGCCGGTCAAATTGAAGCGATAACTTTAGCTAAATAACCATAAAAATGAAAATATTAAGAAACTACATATTAAAAGAATTTCTGATAATTTTTGTTTTTTCTTTTTTGGTAATAAACATTTTTTTTCTTGGTGGAAATCTCTATCAAATTTCTGATATGATAATCCGCAAAGGTGTCCCCTTTCTTTCCGCCTTGAGGCTGTTTTATTTTATTATTCCCCGTAGCGTAGAATACACTATGCCGCTAGCCTTCCTCTTTGCGGTTTTACTTTCTATGGGAAGAATTATAGCTGATAACGAACTAGTAGCTATCCAAAGTTCCGGGGTATCGATAATGAAAATATTTTCTCTTTTTCTTACAGTCAGCTTTATTTTTTCCCTCTCTCTCCTTTTCCTTAAAAGCACAGTTTTTCCCGATATCCACTACGGATACAGGACTCAGTTAAGGAAGATGTATTCTTCAAATATATCAGCTCTTATAGAGCCGGGCGTATTTCTTGATGCTTTTGACGGCTTTGTTCTTTATGCCGGAGATAAAAGCGGCCACCAACTAAAAAATGTCTATATTTACAAAACTGACCAGGAAGCAAATATAACCGAAATTACCGTAGCCAAGCAAGGCAGGTTTGTGGTCGATAACAATACCCTCAGGGTAAAGCTAAGCCAGGGCTTCCGGGATATAACCGGATCCGGAGATGAAAGCGGCCCCTACCGTTTAGATTTTGATAGAATCTTCATGAACCTTCCCCTTCAGGAAGAAGAAATAACCGAAATACCAAGAACTCACAGAAATATGCATCTTAGCCAACTAAGGCAAAAAATAAATAATTTCAGAACTACAAGCGATAAAAAAATCGAAAATAGAATGTTAGCTAGATTTTTGACCGAATTCCACAGGCGAATTAGCTTTTCTTTCGCGCCTCTAGCCTTTGTTATCCTAGGCTTTGGTGTTTCAATGACTATAAAGCACAGAGAGAAATCAATAAATTTTATTATTGCTTTGCTTACAGCCGGAATCTATTACCTTTTATTTCTTTTAGGAGAAACTTTAGCTGAATCCCACTTTTTGCCGGCGGTTTTAGCAATGTGGCTGCCAAATATAACCATAACCTCAGTCGGAATCTTCCTTTTTTATAAATATGCGCATTTTAGATAAATATATTTTAAAAAATGTTATACTCTCTTATTTGTTTATACTTCTTCTGTTTATAGGCCTGCATGTGGTAATAGACCTTTTTTCAACCCTTTCAGATATACTGCAAAATAAACCGCCCCTTAGTATCATTGTCCAATATTACCTCTTTTATATGCCCCTGATAATTTTACGAGTAAGCCCTATGGCGCTTTTGATGAGTGTTCTCTATAATTACAGCAACTTAGGAAAAAATAACGAACTAATAAGCATACGCACCTCAGGCATAAGCGCCCTGCGAACCGCTTATCCGGCTATAGTTTTAGCGATTTTTATATCTTTTCTTACTTTTTTTCTGCAGGAAAAAGTGCTAAGAGACTCTCAGTTTCGAATGGAACAAATCAAAAGCAGGTATATCGAAAAAGAAGATGCTGAATCCCAAATAAATAATTTAGCCTTTAAGTCCGATGGCTCTATTTTTTTTATTGAAACCTTTTTACCTAAAGAAAAGGAATTAAAAAATGCTATCATTTTTAAGCATGACAGCCAGGGGGCCCTCACCGGAAAAATAGAAAGTGAATCTATAAAATACAGGCAGGACAGGTGGATAGCTTACGACGCGGTTGAATATAATTTTGAGGCCAGCGGCAGGCTGGCGCGGTTTCCGATAATCACAGAAGAAAAAGATATTGAACTTACTAAAAAACCAGAAGAGCTGGCCTTTGAGCAAAGCATATTCATTGAATTTGCCCCCCTCAAATCAATCAGCGAACAAATTTCTAGCCTTCAAAGATTTAGCCCGGGAGCCCTGTTAGCCTCCCTACGAGTGGAATTTCACAGAAAAATTGCCTTCCCATTTTCTCATCTTTTCCTGATTATCGGCTCTTTACCGTTAGCTCTTGAAATAAAAAAGAAAAAAGGGGCTTTTGTGGCTATCGGAATAGGTTTACTTTTTGCTTTAGCATACTTTTTGATAGACTCGGTAAGCCTTGCTTTAGGTAAGTCGGAAATAATTCTTCCCCTCTTCTCTGCTTGGCTAGCACCACTTTTTTTTGTAAGTATAGGCATAACCGGCCTACTTTTGATGCGTTAGAGTAGACGTCCTACAACTAATCGGGGTTTGAGTAGTGGCGGGGTAAATCTCTGGACAAGCAGGTTGTAATCTCATAGGGAATAGTCCCTGCCCAGGAAGCTAAATCTTCAGCTTTTATTTGATTTTTTTTGTCTTTACCGATCAAGGTCACGGTGTCTCCCACCCGCACTTGATTAGTACTGCCTATATCAACCATTATATGGTCCATGCAAACTCTACCGGCTAAATTAAAAAACTTACCATTAATTAATACTTTAGAACGGCCTGATAAAGACCAAGGGTAGCCATCGGCGTAACCTATAGATACCGTAGCAATTCTTGTTTTTGATTTAGCGGTAAATTCACGTCCATAGCCAACGGTCGTGCCGCGGGAAACATCTTTAATAAAAATCACCTTTGATTTAAGGCTTAGGGCCGGTTTAAGCTTTATTTTAACTTTCTGAGCCGGCTTCACGCCGTAGAGAATCAGTCCCGGCCTTATCATATTAAAATGAGAATCAGGATAATTAGCCACCCCTAAGCTATTAGCGCAATGGCAATATTTAAAATAAATATTTTGGTTTTTAAGTTGGCTAATTAAATCTTGGAAAATTTTTAATTGGCCGGCGGTAAAATTAGAATCAGTATCGGCAACTGGGAAATGGGTGAAAATCCCCTCCAAAGAAACAAATTTTAAATCTTTGATTTTAGCTAGAAAAGTTTTAACTTGATCCGGATAAAAACCTAAACGCCCCATACCGGTATCAATTTTAACATGCACCGGAATGCTCCGGCTATTTTTTTTCCCAAAACTATTTAAAGCATGAACAAAAGCCTCATCTGTTACGGCAGGAGTAATTTTATAGTTAAAAAAATAAGAAACCGAATCCGGATTAGCCGCGCTTAAAAAGAGTATCCTTCCCTGATAACCGTCATCTCGAAGAGCAATTGCTTCTTCCAGGCTTCCAACAGCGAGAAAATCAATACCCGCCCCATAAAGCTTTCTAGCTACTGGAAGAAGGCCGTGTCCATAGGCAAATTGCTTAATAACAGCAGCTATTTTTATTGATTTACCCGTAACGCGCTGTATTTGCCGAACATTTTCGGAAATCGCGCCTAAATCAACATTAATCCAAGCCGGACGCATCATATTATCCCCGCATAATACCTCTGGTTAAGTTAAAATAGTAACCAGAGTACAGCAACCAGAGCTTCTGGTTTCTGGTTACTCTTACTAACTCTCTACTCGCTACTCACTTGGCCTGACCGAATGCAAATAAAGGGGTTCTAAATTACTCAAATTAGTTAAACCCTTTTTCCAATTTTTATAGTTTAAACTTTCTATTAAATATTTAGCCTGAGGGTATACATCCTTTGGCCAAACTTTAAAATTTCTATCCAAATTAGAGACCTCTTGGCGAATTGACTGATCATAGGTAAGAAATAAATAATCACTCCTTCCTCTTAAGCATTCCTTTAACTTCATAAGCTTGATATCCGACTCTTGCTGAAAACCTTTTCCCTCAGAAACAAAAAAAGCAGCATAGGCCAGTCCCCTGCGAGCGTCAGAAATAACAGCAATCTTCTCGCTTTTTTCCCGAAAGGGATAAGCGCAGGCAAAAAAACTATTAGGAGAAAAAACCGGCTTTCCGGTTGCCAAAGCTAAAGCTTTTATCGCGCTAAATGAAATCCGTAAACCAGTAAAAGAGCCCGGCCCGGCCCCAACAAAAAAAGAATCAAAAAAACCCATATTTAAAGATAATTTCTTAAAAGTTTTATCTAATTTATCAATAAAACTAGACGCGCCTCGCCCAGCAATCCGGTTATATTCATAAATAAGATTGCCTTTGGCGGTAATACTATATGATAACTTACTGGAAGAAGAATCAACTGCTAATATGTTCATAAATCACCTTATTGCTTTTATCCAGTTTATCCTCCAAAACTTTAGCGAGGAAAGGTAAAACCCCTTACCAATTTTTGATTTTATCTCTGCCGTAACCTTTTTGAGAAACCATTAACTTTCTTTTATCCGGGCCGAAAAATAAAAAAACTATTTTTAAGTACCTATCTAAATAATCTTCTATTTTCTCTCCCCACTCAATAAGACAAACTCCCTGCCGGTCATACAAGTAGCCATCAATATCTATTGATTTGAATTCTTCTTGTGCCAACCTGTATAGATCCAGATGATGAATCCTTGCCTTTTTAGCCGGATATTTGCGGGCCAAAGTAAAAGAAGGGCTTAAAACGCGCCCCCTGTAACCAAAACCCTTGGCCAAGCCTTTCACAAATGTTGTTTTGCCACCACCTAACTGGCCTTGCAGTAAAACAACATCCTGTTTATCCAGTAAGGCAGAAAAGTCTTTGCCTAATAATTCTGTTTGAGCGGGCGATTCACTAATTTTATTTAACATTGAATCAATTTTTTGATATTTTTTTTATAAGGAGGATAAATTATTCCTTTTTCGGTAACTATTGCCGTTATTAATCGAGAAGGCGTAACATCAAAAGCAAAGTTAACGCATTTTGCCTTTCGAGGGCTAATTGACTTTCCTAAAACTTTTCTTACCTCTTCCTGATTTCTTTGCTCAATTATTATATCTGCTCCTTTATTTAAATTCAAATCAAAGGTACTGGCAGGGGCCGCCACATAAAAAGGGATCCGGTGATACCTGGATAGAACCGCAAGGCCATAGGTTCCAATCTTATTGGCTGTTTCTCCGGATGCGGTTATCCTGTCGGCTCCAACAAAAACTTTATCAATTTTATTTTGCCGCATCAAAAAAGCGGCTGTACTGTCGGTAATCAAAAAATATTTTATTTTCTTCTTAGCCAACTCCCAAGCTGTTAAGCGAGAACCTTGAAGCAAGGGGCGAGTTTCGGTGGCATAGACCGTCAGGCCTTTACCTTGTTTTTTAGCTTGGTAAATAATTCCTAAAGCCGTACCCTGGCCGGAAGTTGCCAAATAACCTGTATTGCAATGAGTAAGAACTATATCTTTTTTTTCTATCAAAGTCGAACCGTAATCTGATAATTTTTGGCAAACTAATTGATCCTGACGATGAATAAGCTCAGCTTCTTTTATTAGTAATTTTTTTATTTGCGAAAGCTCTTTTTGCTTGTTTTGCAAAGCAACTACAGCAAGCCTATCCAAAGCCCAAAATAAATTAACTGCTGTCGGCCGGGATGATCTAAGGTAATCAAGAGATTTTTTTAGCTGGCTGAAAAAAATATTCTTGTTTCTCGAAAGGCAGTCTAGGTGAATACAAACACAGTAGGCGGCAAAAACTCCAATTAATGGAGCACCTCTGACCCTTAATTCTTTTATGGCCTGGTATCCGGCTTCAAGCTTAGAGCACCTGCGCCAAACTTCTTTAGACGGCAATTTAGTTTGGTCTAGGTAAAAAAGATTTTTATCCTTGAATCTTACCGCTTGCATAATCAACTCAAACCTTTAAAAACTCGCCTTGCGTTACTTTGAATAATTTCCTTCAATCTGCCCTCTTCTTTCCCTTTCAGCTTAGATACATAAGAATAAAGTACTGAAATATCAAGAGGAGTAGAAAAATTTCCCCTTAGCCTCATGTAGGGTGAATCAGTCTCAAGCAATAAATTTTCTAAGGGACAGCCGGTTAGCGCGCCTATAATCTTTTTATTTTCGCGCAGGACATTAAGCGAAAAAGAAATAAAGCCTCCCTTATCAACAATTTTTTTAAGAAAATCAAAAGAATAAGAAAAACAATGAAATACTATTTTTTGATAATCAGAAAAATAATCATCAAGTACCGATAAAATTCGGCAATGACCAGGAAAACGGCTGCTTGACCAGCTGTTTTTATCTAAACGGACATGAATTAGGGCCGGTAGGTTTTCTTCTTTAGCCAAAAGAAGCCACTGCCTGAATATTTCTTCTTGCCGTAGGAGAGAAATATCCGCCTTATAGTCCAAGCCAATCTCTCCTAAAGCAATAATTTTATCAGGATTTTTTTTAAGTAAATTTTTATATTGCTGGTAAATATCAGAGGAAAAGGAAGCGCAGGCAAAAGGATGAAACCCAAGCGAATTATAGATAAATGAATATTGGCTAGATAAACTCAAAGATTCCCTGCTACTTTTTAAGTCTATGCTAGAATCAATAAGAACTCCCGCGGCGGAAAAATGACTGATAACCTCATCTTTTACGCTTTGGGCTAAAGAATTTAGGTGGCAATGGGCGTCAATTAACATCAATCCGGGGAAAGAGTGGCTTTTCTTTTTTTATCTGAAAAACATCAGTCATCCCCCACCGAGCTTGCTTAAGGGAAAAAGTTTTACTATCTATGCCCAACTGACGTTGTATGGACAAAGAAGCCTTGGGCATAACCGGGTAGAGGTAGAAAGAAACTATCTTGATTCCCTCGCAAATAGAATAGAGAAAATGGGCTAGCTGTTTCTCTTTTTTTTCCTTGTTTAGGTTCCAGGGCTTAACTTCTTCAATGTATTTATTGATTCTTCGGATAAATTCAAAAAGATAATCCAAGGCTTTAAAAAAATTGCCCTCTTGGGCAAGAAAGCCATAATTTTCCTCTAAATTCATTAAGGATTTTTCAAATTCCGGAGGTACCTGCCTGGAGGTGGATTCAACTTTACCTTGAGCGTATTTACAAGCCATATTAAGGCTGCGATACACTAAATTGCCTAAATCATTAGCTAAATCAGAATTAATTCTACCGATTAAAGCCCGTAAGGAAAAATTACCGTCTAATCCGGCCGGTATCTCCCGCATAAGAAAATACCTGAAAGCATCGGCTGCCATCTCCTGGTTACCACCCATCAAGCCGGATAGCTGATCAATTAAATTGAAAGGATTAACTATATTGCCCTTTGATTTAGACATTTTTTCTTCTTCTATCTTCCACCAGCCATGAGCAAAAATACACCTAGGCAACTCAAGCCCCATAGCCTTAAGCATAATTGGCCAAAAAACAGCATGATGCCTTAAAATATCTTTTCCAATATAGTGTACATCTGCCGGCCAAAAAGTATTAAACTTTTCCTGATCAGACCCATAACCTATGCCACTTATATAATTAATTAAGGCGTCAAACCAAACATAAACAATATAATCTTCATCTATAGGCAAACTTATCCCCCAAGAAATCCTTTTTTTTGGCCGCGATACGCACAAATCAGTTAAGGGATGGCCCTCTAAGAATTTTTTTACTTCATTGTAGCGGATTCGGGGCTTAATAAAATCAGGATTTTTCTCTAAGTAGTCTTTAAACCAGCTTTCATATTTAGATAACTTAAAAAAATAATTCTCCTCTGATATTTGCTCCGATATTCGACCGCATTCCGGGCAGTTACCTTGCTGATCAAGCTGGACTTTAGTCCAAAAAGTTTCACACCCTACACAATAAAAAGCGCTGTAGCGCGATTTATAAATATCCCCGTTTTGATAAAGTTTCTCTATAATACCTTTGACTACTCTTTTGTGCTCAGGCCAGCTTGTTCGGACAAAAAAATCATGGGATAAACCAAGCTTCTTCCACAACTGCCGAAAAATCTCTACTTTACCGCCAATAAAATCATCAACATCAAGGCCCTCTTTTAAAGCTGCCTGCTGAATCTTTTCACCATGCTCGTCACTGCCGGTAAGAAAAAAAACCTTCTCTCCTCTCATCCTTCGAAAGCGAGCCAAGCAATCACAAATTACGTTTGTATAAGCATGCCCTATATGAGGATTAGCATTTACATAATAAATAGGTGTGGTTAGATAAAATTTATTCATAGCTTATAAGGATTTTTTTTCTATCTTTCCATCTTCCAGCTCTACATAAAGAATTCTTTTTAAGACATTAACCGCAAGCACTTTTCCCTTTCCTTCAGTAGTATTAATTTTTTGCCCTTCTTTGGGTAAATTTTTAGATAAATCCTTATATGTTTTGTATTCATAGGAAAGACAACACATCAACCTACCGCATATTCCGGAAATCTTACCCGAACCCAAAGGAAGCTTTTGAGCCTTAGCCATTTTCATGGTAACCGGTTCAAAGTTTTTCAGAAAACGGCAACAACAAAGTTTTTGGCCGCAAGGCCCAAAACCGCCAAAAAGCTTAGCTTCATCCCTGGCCCCGATTTGACGCATCTCTATTCTTACTTTAAAAACTTTGGCTAACTCTTTAACTAATTCACGAAAATCAACCCGCTTTTCGGAAAGAAAATAAAAAACAAGCTTCTTTTTATCAAATGAATACTCTACATCAACTAACTTCATTTCTAAGCCATAATCTTTTATTTTACGCTGGCAAAGATTCATCGCATCCTTAGCTTCTTTGCGGTTAGCTTCCATAGATTTTTTATCTTGGGCTGACATCTTTCTGATGATGTTCTTATAGCCTTGAAGCTTTTGAATAATTTCCGGCTTCTCAGCTTCAGTTATTTCAAAGACTTGGCCATAATCAGTTCCTCGATCAGCTTCTACAATCACAAAATCATGCACCTTCAAGGGCTCGTGTGCCTTGTAGGTAGATATCTGTCCCGCTTCTCTTAACCTTACTAATACTAATTTCATTGCAACCTCATCCGAATTAAATTTAAGGCTAAATTTATATTAATAGTGTGGTGAGCTTTATAAATCTTCAAAGTTTCTTCAATGCCCTCAATAAGTTTATCTAAACCCAAAAAACCTTCATCTTTTCCCTTAAATAGTAACTCTTTTAACTGGCTATGTAAAGACAAAATAAGGTTTTCTAAAAATAAGGCAAAATCTTTTCGGTTTTTCAGAGAGGGCGCGGCCGGAATAAATGGTTTTTTACCCGAAAAAAAAGAAACTTTCACTTTTTTTTCCTGCCAGGGCAAATATATTTTTCGGCAGCGTGAAGTTATTGTAGGCAAAACATCACCCAATTTAGGAACTAAAAGCCCAATAACACAATCATTTGGCGGTTCCTCAAGAGTTTTTAAAAAAAGATTAGAAGCCTCCTGGCTCATTTTATGAGCTTTTTCAACAATCAGAATTTTTTTAGGACAATAATAGCTTTTAAGGGATAAAAAGCGGATTCCTTCTCTTATCGATTCAATCTTGATACTTAAACCTTCCGGTTTAACAACCATTAAATCCGGATTACGCCGGTTATCAACTCTTACGCAACTCCAGCACTTTTGACAATAAGTTTTGCTTTTAACACAATTGATTACCTTCAGCAGCCGGTCAATCACTGAAGGATTGTCTCCGATAAATATATAAGAAGAACCTACTGCTTCTCTTTCCTTCAAAAGAGCAAAATAATTAACTATTTTTTCTTCTAATTCCACAAAATTAACACTTTGAATAACCGCAAGCACTGCAAACAAGGCAGCCTTCCTGATGACGCAAAGCATATCCACAGCCAGGACAAACTCCTACCACATTATAAGAGTCATTAGCTTTAGATGCTGCCCCAAGCACTTTTACTGTTTTAGTTTTTTCCGTTTCAATAGAGCTAAATTTTTTCGGTTCAGGCAGTTTTATTTCTTTAGCCTCTGAAAAAGAATTAGCATTATCTGTACTTTTTAATTTATTTTTTTGGTCAACACCGCGCTTCTCAAGCACTCTTGATATAGCATCTGAACAAGAAAATATCTTCTTGCCTTTATCCCAAGAAGGAGAAGGACACCTTATACCCTTTAGCTGCTCAACTATTATTTTAATATCAATACCTCCCCGCAAAGCAAGAGAAACTAACCTGCCTACCGCTTCCAGCTGAGAAGCCGCACAACCTCCGGCTTTACCCATTTGAGTAAACACTTCGAAGAAATTACCGCTCTCATCTTGATTCAGAGTAATGTATAAATTCCCACACCCGGTAGTAACCTTGGTGGTTGTACCTAAAATTACTTCCGGCCTTGGTTTAGGGTAAGGAACTGCCGCTGAACTCACTTTTTCTTTTTCTTCCTTTTTCTTGTCAACAGTCAAAACCTGGCCGGTCCTGCTGCCGTCCCTATAAACAGTAATCCCTTTACATCCTAACTTGTAAGCTAAAAGATAGGCTTCCTTTACATCGTTAAGCTCTGCGCTTGAAGCTAAGTTAATTGTTTTAGATACAGCATTATCAGTATCTTCCTGAAAAGCCGCCTGCATTTTTATGTGCCAAAAGGGAGATATATCCATAGCTGTTTTAAAAATTCTTTTAGCTTTTTCCGGAACCTCTTCCATTTTCTGAATACTTTCTCCGGAGGCGATTTTCTCCATAAGTTCTTCAGAATAAAAACCTTCTTTTTTAGCAAAATACTCAAAAGCCGGGTCAGCTTCAAGCAACTTCTCCCCGTCTAGAACATTACGAAAATAGGATAGAAAATAATTAGGCTCTATTCCGGAAGAGGTGGGACCGCTGATAATGCTTATTGTTCCGGTAGGCGCGATAGTGGTGAGGGTAGCGTTTCTTAACCTTACTCCTTTCTTCTGCCAAAAGCTTCCTTCCCAAGCGGGAAACTCCCCTTTTTTAGCAGCTAAATCAACAGAAACATCTTGAGCTTCCTTTCGGATAAAACCCATTATATCTTTAGCTAAATTAACAGCTTCCTTGCTGTCGTAAGGAATCTCTAAAAAGCCAAGCAAAGTAGCCCAACCCATAACACCTAGGCCAATTTTTCTAGTCTTACGGGTATTTTCAGCTATCTGAGGCAAAGGAAATTTATTGGCGTCGATAACATTATCTAAAAAATGAACAGCAGCTTTAACCGTTCTTTTAAGCTTTTCCCAGTCTATCTCAAAGCAACCGTCTTTTTTCTTAAGCATTTTATAAAGATTTACTGAACCAAGGTTACATGACTCATAGGGCAAAAGCGGCTGCTCGCCGCAAGGGTTTGTGCTTTCAACTTCACCTAGATGTAAAACCGGATTATCTTTATTTATTTTATCAATAAAAACTATGCCAGGTTCACCATTGTTGTAAGCGCATTCGGCTATACGGTTAAAAACCTTGGAAGCATCCAGGCTACCCACCGCTTTTTTACTTTTAGGATCAATTAAATTATAATTTTTGCCGCTTAAAACTTTTTCAATAAACTCATCGGTTATCGCGACTGAAATATTAAAATTAGATATTTCTCCATCTTTGGCTTTGCATTCAATAAAACTTAAAATATCAGGATGGTCTACTCTCAAAATACCCATATTTGCCCCCCGCCTTGTTCCACCCTGTTTAACTGCCTGAGTAGCTGAATCAAAAACCCTCATAAAAGATATAGGCCCGGAAGCAACTCCTCCTGTAGTTTTTACCACGCTGTTTTGGGGACGCAAAGAGGAAAAGCTAAAGCCGGTTCCTCCCCCCGTCTTATGGATAAGAGCCGTTGATTTTATCGCGTCAAAAATAGACTCCATTGAATCCTCAACCGGCACAACAAAACAAGCTGAAAGCTGTCCTAATTCCCTCCCCGCGTTCATTAAGGTAGGTGAGTTAGGCATAAAATCTAAATTATTCATTACCTGAAAAAAGACATTTTCTAATTCCTTTATTTGATTTTCTTTAGTTCCGTAATTTTTTTCTACCGCGGCAACCGTACGGGCAACCCGTCGAATCATCGCTTCGGGAGTTTCAATTATGTTTCCCTCCCCGTCTTTGGCAAGATACCTTCGCCTTAAAACAACAATCGCGTTTCTGGAAAAACTTCCGTTCTTCTCCATAACATCCCCCTTTTTGATTAAACTTTATGAAACACCTTATTACTTTTATCCAGTTCATCCTTCGAAGCCGAATATCCGGATGAATCCTACTTCGCCTCTGAAGAAGAATTTCAGAGAAGAAAGCTTGGTAGGATTATCCTCCTTTTCGCTTTCATCCCCTTGACACCTTCTAGTGTCAAGAGGTATTCGGCGAAGGAGGATAAATGATTGCTTTTTTGAAATTATTTTTGGTGTGCATCGCTGAATGAATTTTTTATATCACAGAAGAAAAGTAATGTCAAGGAAAAACACTAAATATTGTGTTTAAATATCAAATATACCACAATATATAGCTATCCAATAGCTTTCAACTGGAAAACTATTCTGTCTAAATTAAAGGAAATTTTTAGACTTTACCTCAGAATGGGAAGAAAAATAAAATGAAAAATTCCCAGTCCAATCAATCACTTACTTCTTTAAAAAACTTACAGTATCCCGAATAATCAATTTAGACTCAAGAGTCAGTCTTTTAGGAGGTGTTTCTTTGGCGGTTTTTTCTTGCAAAATTTTAACCGCTTCTTGAGCCATTCGGGCAAAGGGCTGGCGGACTGTAGTCAACATAAGGCCGCTATGCAGGCAGTTGGGATTATCATCAAAACCAATTACACTTAGTTTCTCCGGAATCTTTATTGAATTCTCTTCGCCAAAACTTATAACCTCACTGGCAACCTCATCGCTGCAGCAAAAAAAAGCAGTAGGAGGTTCTTTAGAAGAAAACATCTTTTCCAACTCTTCCCTGGCCTGAATTCGGGAAAAATTGGTAACCCCAACATACTTATCGTTCACCTTAAGCCCGTTCTTACTGAAAGCATCCTTGTATCCGCCAAGCCTATCCTGAGCGCACTGAACTTTTAAATCTCCGGCTAAATGAGCAATTTTCTTATGCCCATGGTTAATTAAAAACTCTACAGCCTCGTAAGCCCCCTTATAGTTATCGACCGCTACAAAACTTACACCAGAATCGGAAACCCTTCTGTTGATGACTACAAGAGGTACATCTTCTTTTATTAACCTTGATACCTGTTCCTGGTTAGAAACTATATCCGCGACAATAACTCCATCAACAAGGGAAGGGTTAAATAAATCTTTTTTACGATAAATATTAAGATGTAAATCTATTCCCGCGTTATCCAAGGCGGAAGCGACTTCTCTAATTATGGAGAGAGCATAATAGGAATAAAATATTCCCTCATAGCCAGGTATAATCAAACCA
This sequence comes from Candidatus Omnitrophota bacterium, assembly GCA_003565945.1. Classification (GTDB taxonomy): domain Bacteria; phylum Omnitrophota; class Gorgyraeia; order Duberdicusellales; family 4484-171; genus PXAH01. The sequence continues at coordinate 24,147 of PXAH01000096.1, read as the reverse complement.
AAAGTGTTAAGCTTTCCCCCGGCAAGACGGCGAGCATAAAGCGAAGGCCGGTAGTTTAGTTCTTTTATCGCTTCTTCAATTTTGAGGCGCTTATTCTTGCCTACTTGGAAGGATTTATTGATGTAGCGGGACACAGACGCAATAGAAACCCCGGCTCTTTTAGCTACGTCTTTTATGGTAACCCTGGATGAAGCCACCAAGCATCTATCTTGCGATTACAATATCGCCTTCACTAATATTAAAACCGCCAACAACCTCTTTGATATCCGCAGCAGATATACTTTGCCTTGTCTCAATAACTTCTACCGTAGCAATTTCTCTTTCTCCCCTCATAACTCTTAACAAGGCTCCCGGCCTAACCCCTGAGTCCTCTCCTAAATCAAGCACTACAAATCTTTCATGGGGATTAACCGCGATAACTTCTCCACGTAAGCCTCTTAATCCCGGGGTTTGCGGCCTAACTACAATCGGCGGCAACTCCACAGAACCAGGATCAAAGGCAGAAACCTGTCTACCCTCTTTTAATGTCCGGCTTAATCCTGTCTGCAGGTCTCCCAAGGTTAAGGACTTTTCTTTCAAGATACTTTCAGCTTCAACCATTTTTTGCTGTAATGTATTTCTTTCATCTAAAACATCTTTAAGCCTAGTCTGCACCCGGCTCTTGCGTTCATTGGTTACCACTAATTCACGCTTAAGATCAGTAGTTTCTCTACGTAACTTGTGAACCTCATCAACTGCCTCGCCTCTTTTTTGGCGTTCGGCGACTAAATCCATACTAGCTATCCGAAAAGCCCTTTCTCTTGTCCTTAAATCTTGTTCAAGCCTTTCTCTTTCCTTTTTGAGCTCATCCATGTTAAGGCTCAACTCTCTATTTTCCTTACGCAGCTGGGCCATTTCGCTTTGAAGGTCAAGCATTCTCTGCTCAAATTGCTCTAGCTCAACTTCCAGCTTAGCTTTTTCCTGGATAAAGTCACTCCAGTAATCATCATCCCGATGCTCAGGAGACGGAGTTGTCCTGCGAACCTGCTGCGGCTGAGGCCTTTCACTTAACTGTTCTGTTAATCTATCTCTTTCTTCAACAACTCGCTGATACCTATCTCTTAAACTATCTCTTTCTCTTTCAATATTAGCAAGCTGGTCTCTTATGCTGTCCATTCGCTGGCTTAATACCCTATTTTCTTCTGCCGCCCTTCGATGCCTTTGTTCTAGTTCGGCTTTTTCATCTTGAAGCTCTCTTGTCATTTGCTGTAGGCGCTGGTTACTTTCAGTCAACTTTTCATTTTCTGTCCAAAAATGCCAACATACAACCGCGGCTGCCAACATGATAATTATGAAAATGACAGGAAAAATTTTTGCTTTATCCATTAATCCTCCCCTTTTTTCAGTTCAAATTTATTTTGACTGATTACTCTCTAATTTTATCATCACCTTTATTCTATGTAAAGGGTTTTGTTTTATTAATTTTATTATTTTTACTTTTTTTGAGAGTTCATTTTCGGCGGGCGGGATTTCCAACGCCGATGAATCCAGCTCCACTGATAAGGCTCCTCTCTTATCCACCCTTCGATAATTTTAGTGAACTTAGCCGCGTTAGTTAAAATAGTTTTCTCCTTATTTTCAAGTAAGGACAATTCTTCTTCAGGGAAAATATTAACTATATGTTTCCGGCCTTGGACTTGACTGATATAAGACGGAACAAGAGCAGCCCTTGTACGCAAAGAAAGCACTATCGGGCCAGTGGGAGTAGCTGCTAATTTTCCGAAAAAATCTACCCAAACCCCGCCTGTCCCGAAATTTTGGTCCATTTGGATTATAACAATTTCATTTTTAGCTAGAGCGTTAATTATCCCGGAAACACAGGCTTTGCGCGGATAAGCTGAAATAGTTTTTACCCCGGCTTGGGTCCTTAACCTATCAAAATGGCCTTCGGCGTACTTATCACGCATTGGCCTGGCTACAAAATGAACCGGATAGCCTTCAGCGGCCAAGCGCAAACTCATCAAAGGAAAGTTACCATAATGAGCAGTTACTAAAATCACTCCCTTCCCTCTGGCCAAAGCTTTATCCAAAAATCTTTTCCCCTTAATCTTGACTACCCGTTTAATTTTATCCGCGTTTTTAAGATAGTAAAGCAGCTCAAAGCCTCCCTCTACCATAAAAATAAAAAACTTTTTGGTAAGCTTTTTTCTGGCTACAAAAGATATCTCAGGAAAAGCTATAGACAAACTCTCTATAGAAGCACGGCGATGACGCCGCAAAGACCAGTAAACCATAACTCCAAAAACCTTACCGAAAAAAATATTAACTCCAAGAGGGACTAACCCGCAAACTAAAGTAAAAAGTTTTATAAAAAAAAGGCCTGCCCTTCTTTGAATTGTTTTCTTTGTTTCTTTTTTTGCCATCATTCTTTTCCTGTTTTACACCAAGCTACCACTGCTAAAAAAATAAAGGAAAACCAAACTAACCACTCTCTTTTTTGATTATAAAAACTTCTCAAGCTATAAGTAGGGATATCAAAATCTCCTCCCGCTTGTACAAATAAACTCTTTGAATCCTTTTTTAATTTCTGAACAGAGCCAGTAGGTGAAACCCAGCCGCTAATCCCGCTGTTAGCGGACCTAACAATAGGAATCCTATTTTCTACCGCACGCAACACCATAATTGATAAATGTTGAAATGCCTGTGGATTACCGCCAAACCAGCTGTCATCAGTAATATTTACTAAAAAATCTCTTCCTTCAGCGGCCCTGGCGGTAAAAAGAGGGATAATATCCTCAAAACAAATAAGAACCGAAAAAGACTTACCTTTATATTTAAATTTTTTGACCTCTTTTCCGGGAGTGATATCTCCTATTTGGTTTAAAACATCAATAAAGGTTAAATACATCCTCAGAGGAACATACTCACCAAAAGGCACAAGCACTATCTTATCGTATACTTGAGCCAATCCCCGCCGATTTATAAAAAAAGCTGAATTATAATACTTTCCTTCTCTTTGGTTAACCACACCGATGAGAATATCTCGTTTATCATCTTGCGCGAAGCTCATAAGCCGGCTGAGACCTTTTTCCTCAAGCGTAAACGGCCAGGCAGCCTCCGGAAAAATAACTAAATTTTCCTCCGGAGTATTCCTCAGTAAATCAGTTAGATCTCTTATAGTTTCTTCTTTCTCTCTTTGGGCTAGGAGCTGCCGCGCCAACACATTAGGCTGAATTAAAGAAATACTTATTTTTTCCCCTTGATTAGCCTGAACTTGTTGAACGCGAAAAAAAGAATAGGCTGACATTGCCCCTAAAATAAATAAAATGAAAAATCCGTTTCTTAAAAAAACTTTGTAAGATTTCTTTTTGTTTATACAAGAACTTAACCCTTCCCAGATTAAAAAATTTACCAATACGATTAGAAAACTAATCATCTTTGTTCCGCCGATGTCAGCAATCTGGATTAAATAAAGATTCCTAAATTGTGAATAACCCAAGTTATTCCAGCCAAAACCGCACCAAATAATCTCTTTAAGAAATTCAATTACTACCCAAGCCGCTGGTATAGATAACCACCTTAAAGGCTTTTGAATAAAAAAATTACCAAGAAAATAAAAAAGAAGGCAAAAAGAAGCTAGATAAAAAACCAAAAGAACAAAACCCAAAAAGCTTACCTGAGTTATCCAGTAAATCGACATACCATAATAAATGAGGCCAAAAAAAAGAAAAAGAAGTATTTTCCCAAAGGAAATTTTTCCCGGCAGTAAAAAAAGAAGCGGAACCAGGCAAAACCAAACCAAAAAGGAAAGGCCCGGAAAAAGAAAAGCCAAGGCAGTAGCCAAGCCGCTTATAAAAATTAAAAGTATTTTAGGTATTTTAAAAGTATTCACGGTAAATTTTTTTTAGTTTACCTAAAAAGGAGATATCCCTCCGGTGAATCTCCTCCAATGGCCGTAAAGCTCCATACCTAGCACAGCCAAGAGAAGAAGACCTGCATTTATAAGTTGGAACTTCAAGCCGATAAGGCAACAAATCCTTAACGTAACCGTAAAAACCTTCTTTAACTGAAAGAGGGCCAATAAAAGAAAAAGTTGCCTTTTCTTCGTTTAGCGAATCAGCCTTCAACACTTTCTCAAGTATGCCTTTAGACTGCTCGGAGAAAATTTTTTTCAGAAAATCAGCAAGAGCTTTAACGCTTATATTCAGATAGCTATCATCTTTTTTAACTGACACTTCTTTAAAATAAGGAATTACTTTAAAGGTGCCGTATCTCTCCAGTAATTCTTCTGCCAAAGCCGGTGTAACCGCGTATTGGCTGGATAATTGATCAATTATCCCCGCAATACTAAAACCAGAGCTCTCTTCTTTAATCCTTCCTTTTTCATCTCTTATTTGAGTGTATGTTTTATCATTATTAACGCTGATTAAAATTTGATTTTTTTGAATCCGCTTAAAACCCTGAGAGAATGAACTTAATTTGTGAGCGACGAATCCGGCAAAATTTCTTTCTAAATTATAAAAAATATCCGCTGCCTCTTTATAAAGATTATCTTTTATATAAAAAAGCAGAGAATTTAGCTTTAATTTATCAGTTAATAGGCCTAAGGGAGGAGATTCATACTTTATGCCTTCAGTTTGATAATCTAAAATAAGATGGTGCAGACAGCGCTCATCCCATTCCAAAAATTTATTTTCAATATATTTTTTGCCTGCCTCTATGTCCGCGGGCCTAATTCTTTTTCTTTTTGCTAAAACAATTCTTTCGGCTATTTCCTTTTCCTGAAGCAATCCGGCAGGTAACTCAATAAATATCTGGTCAACCCCTAAAGAATTTTCTTTCTCAAAACTGCTTATTGCCTCATCTATAGCCGCGGCATTTATTTTCAGACGCCTGATAAAATCATCACTTACCGATAGTGATATTTGTTTTTCCCGAAAAAAAATGAAACTTTTCTTTTTCAAGCCTGAAAAAGAAAGGAAAGCTTTATCCTCTTCTAAAACAATTCCGCAAATACCCCGCATAGTTATCTTCTAAAACCAACCACAACTTTTTGAAAACGAAAATCAATATACTGAAGTAAAGAAACCTTATCTTTTAATTTATCTGCCATCAACTGAGCCAGAAGCCCTACTTTTTCTTCTACCTCATTTTCGTTTATTATGACCTTGATCCGGTTACCGGAGGAGTCATCGTTTACCAAATAAAAATAAACCGTTTGAGGCAGTAAAAAATTAACCGAACTTAACTTGAACCGATAAGATTCATCCAAAGAATTTATTTTCTCTAATAGATTTTGTTCTTCCGCAGAAAGAATTAACCTAAAGGCGGCCTTCAAGCTCTGGCTTTTATCGTTTTCCTTCGCTTTCTCAAAAACATTATCTCCTAGATTGAGGTGTAGGTTGTTGAGGATACCTTCTATCGCCGGAAACTCCTGAAAATGCCTAACTCTATTTTTACCGATAACTACTCCCTGGTCATCAACCAAATAAAATTCCCGGCCATTTACCTGGACTAGCGGCTCTCGTTTCTTTGCTTTAACCTCTAAAGCATTGGGAAAAATCTTAGTTACGGCTATATCTTTATATTCCGGATAGCTTTCTTTGATTTCTGAATAAATTAAGGCTGGGTTCACAGAAAAAATAGATTTATTTTCTATTTTACTTACTATGTTTCTGTTTAATTCAATTTCTGAGTGAACATTATCAGGGTTAATAAGAAAAAAAGCTGAAGTGTAAGTTTTATACCCGGCCAACCAAATTATGCCCGCCCCAACTAAAGCTGAAAAAAGCCAAACAAAAAACTTAGGCGTGAAAAACCTTAAACGTTTATCTTTTGATTTTAACCTCTTTTTCCTTCTTTTTTTTCTTCTAGGCATAATGAAAACTCCTTATTGGTGGCTGCTTGCTGTCAAAGGTTAGCAGGCTCTAAGCTCTTGCGGGCTACACTATCTATTATTTAAACCGGCAAGTTCCCGCCGGCTTGCACTCTGCTTCTTGCTAGAGCACTCCCCATGATAATTTGAATCATTTTTTTAAAATCTATCCCGCAAGCTGAAGCTGAAAGCGGAAGTAAACTTTTGGAAGTAAACCCCGGTATTGAGTTAATTTCAAGAACATAGGGGATTTTACCTTTAAGTTTTATGTCTACTCTTGAAAAATCACGGCAACCCAAAGCCTTGTGGGCAGCTTGAGCTACTTCTTGTACCCTTTTATACACCCGAGGCTCAAGCTTGGCCGGCACAATAAAATTAGAACTGCCTGCAGTATATTTATTCTCAAAATCAAAATATTCCCCCTTGGGAATAATCTCAACCACAGCTAAAGGTTTATCATTTAGAATACCTACCGTTAACTCCGGGCCTTCTATATAATCTTCAGCAATAACCGTATTACTGAAGTTGAAAGCACTTTTGACAGCCGGCCAAAAATTATCTTTATTTTTAACAATCGAAACCCCAAAACTTGAACCAGAAGAATTAGGTTTTACTACGACCGGAAAGCAAGAAGGAAAATTATTAGAACTTTGCCCCTCCTTTTTTTCACCGGAAAAAATCTGAAAACCGGCAACCGGTACCCCTTCTTGCTTAAACCTTTTTTTAGAAGCAATTTTATCCATAGCTAAACGGCTTGCTTCCGGATTAGATCCGGTATAGGCTAAAGAAAGCTTCTCTAAGATGCACTGCAGGCTCCCGTCTTCTCCAAAAGCACCGTGCAAAGCAATAAAAGCTAAATCTATTTTTTCTTTTTTGATAATTTTCTTGATTTGATCCTGTCTTGAACTTTTTAAGTCTATCAAAACAGCCCTAACCCCTCCCTGCCGCAAAGAAGAAAAAACCTGCTTGCCTGAAAGCAAAGAAATTTCCCTTTCTTCAGAGACCCCCCCGGCTAAAACACCTACTCTAATAACTTTTAAGTCCATCTCTCTATTTCTTCTTCTAGAATAATCCTCTCTCTTTTATAAACAGAGTCTTTCATCTTTTTGATTAAATAGTCAGCATCTTTATATTTACCCCCGCCTAGATTCAAAATAAAATTAGCGTGCTTTTCGGAAACCCTTATACGTCCTTTCTCCTTTCCTTTGAACCCGGCCTCCTCAATTAACTTTCCTGCTGCCACAAATTCAGAAGGATTTTTAAAGACTGACCCGCAACTAGGAAAAGAAAAGTCCTGCAACCTCCAGCGGTCTTCGGTTATTTTTTGAACATTTTTTCTAACCTTACCTCTTCCCGGTAAAAACCGAAAATAAGCCTTTAAAACTATTTTATCTTTAAGGCTAGAACAGCGGTAACTATAATTTATCTCATTTTTTTTAATTCGTAAAATATCACCGCGGGCATCTACACATTCAACTTCTTCCAAACAATCAAAAATACTCACCCCGAAAGAAGAAGCGTTCGAAGCAAGCATCCCCCCGATTGTCGCGGGCATCCCGGCCAACCCTTCTAGCCCGGCTAAATCATTTTGAACACAATATTGTATCAAAAAAGAAAGCAAAGTTGAAGACCCTACCTCCAGCAACCCACAAGCGGAAGTAACCCCTTTAAAGCCTTGCCCCAATCTTATAACCGGATTCCTTATTACTTTGTCTTTGATAAGCAGATTTGATCCATTACCCAAAAGATAAAAATAATCTTTTAATTTCTGAAGCAGATTCCTTAATGCCTCTATATTTTCAGCCAAGTAAAAATACCTGGCTTTTCCTCCTATCTTTAAGGATGTAAGGGCACCTAGATTAATATTTTCTTTGACGCCTATTTTTTTTAAACGCATAAACAATTTTACTCATTTCTTTGTTTATATCCCCGGCCCCAAGGCCAATGACCACATCACCCTCTCTAATCATCCCGGGGATTTTTAATGCCAATTCCTCTTTTTTGATATAAAGAGCCCTCTGGAGGTATTTACCCCGCATAGCCTTGGCTAGCTCCAAACCGCTTAAGCTCCCCTGGCAAGATTCAGACGCACTATAGATATCAGTTACTACAGCTAAATCCGCCCTCTCCAGGCAGCCTGAAAACTCCTTAAAAAGTGCTTCAACCCTTGAGGGCCTGTGTGGCTGTAAAACCACCAACAATCTTTTACCCAAGGACGTAGCCGCCTCTAAAGCAGCCTTAATTTCAGTGGGATGGTGCGCGTAATCATCTATAAAAGTTACCCCAAAGCAATCTGCCTTCAGCTGAAAACGCCTCTTTGTACCTTTGAAGCCAACCAGATTTTTCTTAGCTTCTTCAAGGCCAATCTCCAGATAATCAATTACACTTAAAGCAGCCAATACATTTAAGCAGTTATGGATTCCGGCAAGAGGAACTTTCACCGGAAAACAAAATTTTCGGTTTTTAAACAAATCAAAATAACTAAAATTTCCCGATAATTTTATATTTTTGGCTCTCAAGCCGCTGCCGGAGTTCAGGCCGAAAGAAAAACCGCCCACTTTATCTATTATTTGCTTGACTTTAAGATCATCGGCACAGCCAAAAACTTTTGCCTCAGTGCTTTGGGCAAAAGATAAAAAAGATTTCCGCAAGTTGGCTAAATTCTTATAATAATTAAGATGCTCTTTGTCGATATTGGTAATAACCGATAGGTAAGGCTGGTAATCAAGAAAAGTACCGTCACTTTCATCAGTTTCTATTATGGAAAAGCCTTGCCCCCAAGCAGCGGATAAAGAACCATCCACGGGCAAGCCGCCAATAAAAACTGTAGGGCTTAATCCCGCTTTTCTAAAAAGATAACTCAATAAAGAAACCACTGTGGTCTTGCCGTGACTGCCGGCTACAGCAATAATTTTTGTACCTTGGCACAAAGAAGCCAGAAGCTTTCCCCTTTTTATAATTTCTACCCCTTTCTTGGCCGCACCGCTTAATTCACTATTATCTGGCCCAACAGCCGAAGAGTAACAAACAAGAGAAACATCATCGGAAAGATTACTTTCCCTATGGCCAATATAGGTCTTTATTCCCCTCTTTCTCAACATCTCTATTTTAGGGCTATCGGCAATATCCGACCCCTGTACTAAAAACCCCCTATCCTGCAAAATGCAAGCTAAGCCACTCATTCCAGCTCCACCAATCCCGATTAAATGCACCTTTTTTAAATTCATGCTCTTTTTAGCTCCCGCTGGCTCCGTTAACACCTAGCTCTTTCATAAATTCTTCTTTTTGGTTGAAGCCACCTGAGTGCAATTTTATTTTTGCTAAATTATTTTTTATTTTACTCCGAAAACTAATATTCCAAAGCATTTTTTCTAAACAATCCTCAAAAAGTGTAAAATTAAAATCATCCTGCTTAAATACCAGCGCGGCTTCCCTTTCGCCTAAGAGAGCCGCATTTGACTCTTGATGCCCACCAGCCTGCGGATGAGGAATTAACAAGGCCGGCAAATTATAAAAAGAAAGGCCAGGCAAGGTAAGAGCGCCACTGCGGCAAACAACTAAATCAGCGGCGCTATAGAGAAGGGGCATCTGCCAGGAAAAAGCTTTAATAATTTTATTATTCTTTATATCTTTGTAAAAAGCAAGAGCCCGGCTATAATCCTGGCGGCCGGTAATATGAATAATTTGATAAGGTTTTTGATTGTGTCGGCCGGCGAAGCGCATAAAATTATTATTTATAAAACTAGCCCCCTGGCTGCCCCCAAAGCAGAGTACTACCGGGTCTCTATTAAAATCTAAATTCTGCAAAGCCTGATTTTTGTTTACCTTTAGCAGCATTTTTTCCTCTAAGACAACTCCCACGATTTTTTCCTTTTTGCTTTTTTCTGAAGGAGGCAAACCTCTAAAAATAACCTTTACAAAACGGGAAAGAGCCCGGTTTGATTTTCCCATTTTAACATTGGGTTCATAAATAAAAGTTTTTTTTGCCAGCAAACAACTAAATAAAGTCAAACAAAAACTATCTCTGCCTCCAAAGCCAATAACCAATGCCGGCCGGACTTTTAAAAGAATATACAGAGCCTCCCAAGCACGCCAAAAAAATTCAATAAATATATTTCTAAAACTAAAGGCTGTTCCAAAAACCGGATACCCTTTGCTTTTTATGTGTTTTTTAAAAAAGCTCGAACTTGTAAAGAAAAAAATTTCGTTGCCGGGGATATTTCTTCCTATTTTTTCCCCTACAGCCAAAGCCGGGTAAACATGGCCGCCGCTCCTTTCTGAAACTAACAAAATTCTTTTTTTCATTCAGATGCCTTTGAGGCGTTAAAAAATAACCCCAAAAGAAAAAAATGTACAACTAAACTGGTTCCCCCGTAACTAATAAACGGCAAGGGCATGCCCTTGGTAGGAAGCAGGCCGCAGGTAACGCCTATATTTATAAATACCTCCAGAAAAAAAATAACGGCTATTCCCAAAAGCAGCCCTCTTCTGAATTGGTTAGTACAAAATTTAGCAATCTTGAGCATCTTATGAATAATAAGAAAAAATATAAATATAATCCCCAAAGTTACTAAAAAACCTAATTCTTCGGCAATAATCGAAAATATAAAATCTGTGTGCGCCGCCGGAAGAAAAAAAAGCTTTTGCCTTCCCTCGCCTAAACCCACTCCGAATAACCCTCCCCTTCCGTAAGCTAATTGAGACTGAACAAGCTGAAAGCCCGCTCCTAAGGGGTCGGCAAAAGGATTAAGATAAGCTGTTATTCTACGTACCCTGTAAGGATAAAGTACTATCAAGGCCGCGACACTTACCCCTCCCCCTAAAATAATTGCCAGTAAATGTTTAAGCTTAGCTCCAAATAAGTAAGAAAAAATTAAAAGCCAAGCTACCCAAAAGATCGCACCTCCTAAATCAGGCTGAAGAAGAAGAAAAAAACAAACCAGAGATAAAATAAAAAGCAAAGGAAGCAGGCCGTAGCGAAAGTTCTTTAGAATAACTTCTTTCCGGCTGCAATAGTCAGCACAATATACTAAGAAAAATATCTTTGCCAATTCAGAAGGCTGAAAACGTAATAAACCCGGCCCAACCCACCTGCGGGCACCTCCAATAATTTCACCAAAAAACAAAACCGCGGCTAAAATAAGAAATAAAAATAAGAGGCCTTTTTTGCTATGCCGCCGGATAAAATTTAAATCAAGAAAAAGGGCTCCCCCAAAGGCGGCAAGCCCCAAAAGGAAAAAGAAAACCTGTCTTTTAAAAAAGAAAGCGGCATCCTGCCGGTATTTTAAAGAATAAAGGCTGGATGACTCATAAACAAAAAGTAAGCCAAAAAGAGTTAAGCAGAAAATTAAAAAAAACAAAACCCTTCTTTCCCTATTTAACGACTTGGGGGGAGCCGAAAAAAAGGAAAATATTGAAAAGCCCCCCCCTTTAACCTTAACTTTTAAAAAATTCCAAGCCGCCAAAAACATGAATGTCCGAGTTTTGTAACGTCCTACTGATTTTGCCATCGTCTATCGGCTATCGGTTGCGTAGCTGGAAACGGTTATCGGTAAACGGTTGCGCTCTCCTTCGCTCTTCGAGCTTCGGAGAAATCTCGCCGAAGCCGGACCTTGGCGAAGGCGGACTTTAGCTAAGGCGGATAACTCAAATCGACAATCGTTGAAAGTTGAACGTATAAATTAAAAAACGCAACCGATTGACGTTCAACGATTCGAGCTACGTAACCTTTCAGCGATCAACGGAATCTGTATATACCCTATCTCCATTTTTGGCTAGGTCCTGGTTACGAGATTGTTTTCACAATCTCAATAAATTCCCGGCCTCTTTGCCGATAATCAGAAAACATATCAAAACTAGAGCACATCGGAGAAAAAAGCACGGTTTCACCGGCAGCAGCTTCCTGATAAGAAGATATTACTGCCTCCCTTAAAGAACTAAAATCCTGACACTTGATTTTACCTTCTAAATCCTTTCTGATTTTATCGGCTGCCTCTCCGATAAGATTAATTTTTTTTATTTTTCGGCAATAACGCCTCAAGCCAGAATAACTAACTCCTTTGTCCCTGCCGCCGGCGATTAAAGTAACAGAACCTTTAATTGAATCAAGGGCAAAAAAAGTTGAAGAAGGATTGGTTGCTTTTGAGTCATTTATAAATTTTACTTTATTGATAGTTTTGATCTGTTGGCGCCTATGCGGAAGATTTTTATATTGCGAAAATAGTAAAAATGAATCTGTTTTGCTTATATTGAAAAGCCTTCCAATCCTATAAACACAAGATAGGTTGTCATCAGGAAATTCACTCCCGAAATAAATAATCTGAGAACGAATTTTTGAAGAAATCCCCCTAAATAATTCATTATTTTTCCCGACTAAAGCCCAATCATTCTCTTTTTGGTTTTGAAAAATTTTCATCTTTGCTTTGACGTACCCTTCAAAATCTTTGTGTCGGTTAAGGTGGTCGGGATAAATATTTAGCAAAACAGCTATGTGCGGCCTAAACTTCAAGATAGACTCTAGCTGGAAAGAGCTTACCTCTAAAACAATAAAATCTCCCGCTTTAGCATCAAGCACAATATCCGAAAAAGGCCGGCCAATATTTCCCGCCAAAAAAACTTTTTTCCTTGCCTTTTTTAAAAGAAGATAGGTCAGGTGAGCAACCGTTGTTTTTCCGTTTGTCCCGGTAATCGCGATAATTTTTGCTTGGCAAAAATACCAAGCAAATTCAATTTCCCCTACGCAAGGGATGCCGCTGGCATAAGCAATCTTGCCTAACGAAGAATTAAGTAAATTTATGCCGGGACTCAACAGAATAAGGTTTGAAGCTGATACAAAACCTTCTGAGTGGCCTCCAAATTCAAATTCAACCCCTTTCTTTTCGAAAGCCTCAATCAAGGAAGAAGAAAAATAAGCACGGCTTTTTATTTCAGTGACTTTAGGTTTCTTACCTAAAGACAGTAATAATTTAACAAGCGCGGCCCCTGTTTTCCCCCAGCCGGCAACACAAATTTTATCTGCGTTCTTTAGATTCATAGCTAGCGAAGTTTAAGGGTCAGCAAGGCTAAGCAGGCAAAGACAATAGTAATGATCCAAAAACGAATTATTATTTTCGTTTCCGGCCAACTCTTAAGTTGAAAATGGTGATGCAGCGGGGCCGCTTTAAATATTCTTCTTTTTCGTAATCTTAAAGAAAGCATCTGCAGAATTACACTTAAAGCCTCCATTACAAATAACCCTCCGCTAACAAAAAGGACAAATTCTTTTTTAATCAGCAAAGCAATCGCTCCGATAACTCCTCCTAAAGCTAAGGCTCCCACATCACCCATAAAAACCTCAGCCGGATAAGAGTTGTACCAGAGAAAACCTAATCCGGCCCCAACCAAAGCTAAGGCTAAAACTGTCAACTCTCCCGATCCAGGTACATGCGGAATAAATAAATATTCAGCAAAATGCATGTGGCCTACTAAATAAGCCATTAAAGCAAAAACCGCCGCGTTGATGACCAGACAACCTATAGCTAAACCGTCAAGGCCATCAGTAAAATTAACCGCGTTTGAAGATCCCACCACCAGAAGAACTGCCCAAAAAATATAGAAATAACCCAAGTTAACAGCTAAATCTTTAAAGAAAGGCAGGCTCCAAGTAGGACTTATATCTTTATTGAAAAAAATAAACACAGCAAAAATTAACCCAATTAAACTTTGCCAAAATAATTTTTGGCTTCGGCGTAAACCATGCCCCTTTTTGATTTTTAAAAAATCATCAGCAAAACCTAAGGCAGCCAGGCCAAGCATAATAAATAAAACTGCCCAAACTAAAAGATTATCCAGGCGGGACCAAAGAAGCACCGAAATAAGAATAGAAAAAATAATAATAATCCCCCCCATAGTAGGAGTGCCTTTTTTGCTTCTATGTAAGGCTTCTAAATCTAAATTGCCATACATATTAATATGTTCGGTTATTTTAAGCTTATGCAGCCTTTGGACAGCCGGCCGCCAAAGGAAAAAAATGAGCAAAAAAGAAGTAACCAGGGCAAAACCTCCCCGAAAAGTAATATATCTGGTAATATTGAAAATAAAAAAATAGTCTGATAAGGGATGTAGCAGGTGGTAAATCATAAGTAAAAACGGATTAAATTTTGTTTCTTATCTGAACGCACACAAGCCTCGTTAATCGTTGAAGGGTTGCGTAACTGGAAACGTCTATCGTTGAATGGTTGCGTAACTAAAGGTATTTGCCGTAACTCGCTGAGCATCAGATATTAATATTTTAACGCAACCGATTAACCTCCAACGATTCGAGCTACGCAACCGATATACGTTTACCGATTCATGCTATCCGCCTTCGCCAGAACCGGGCGGAATTTCTCTACTTTCAATTGTACCAGAAAGAAAAAAATATTATAGAAATTTCAAAACCTTTTCCAATTCCATTGCTCTAGAGCCTTTCAGCAAAATAAGACACTCTTTATTGTTCATTTTTTTCTTAATAAATTGAGCTATTTTTTGATGTGATGAAAAATGAAAAGCATTTCTATAGCTCAAAGCTCTCAACTGCCGGTTAACTGCCTGAGTGTGACTGCCATAAGTAAGGCAATAATGACACCCGCTTCCCAAAAGCTGGCAAGCAAGTTGACGGTGGTAATAATTTGATTTTGAACCAAGTTCAAGCATGTCCGCCGCTACAACTACCTTAGGTATTTTAAATTTTTTTAAGACCCTAAGTGCTTCCTTAAAAGAGTCAGGATTAGCGTTGTAAGCATCATTTAAAATTAAATAATTATCTATGCGGCTTTGCTCCATACGCATAGAAGGAAACCCCCTGAAAGAATTTAGGCGTTTGACCAGTTCCTGATAAGGCAGGCCTAAAAGATGGCCCCCCAATAATGCCGCCAAATAATTATCAATAAAATGCTCTAAATAAGAGGGTAAAATAAGGCTATACTTACCTAATACCTTAAAGTAAACTTTATTTTTTTCTCTTTTTTCTAAAAAGCAATAAAGGTTATTTTTCCTACCTTTAGCTTTTCCCCGGCCAAACCAATAAACTCTATTGGGCAAAACAGATTTAAAAAGAAAAGGGTCTTTGGCGTTTAACACCGCTTTTGTTTGGCTGTTTTTTAAAAGAGATAACTTTTCCTGCCCAACCTGCTCTAAAGTGCCAAATCCTTCAAGATGAGCAGGCTTTACGCAAGTAATAATACCTATGTCGGGCTTGGTTAAATCGGCTAAGACAGCAAGCTCTCCTTTATGATTGGCCCCTAATTCAAAAATAACTAAATCATGATTTTGGTAAGAAAATATAGTTTTAGCTACACCTAAAATATTATTTTCGGTGCCCTTGCTTTTTAAAACTCTTCCGTAAGGCTCTAAACTAAAAGCAAGTATTTCTTTGGTTGTTGTCTTTCCCAAAGAACCGGTTATTCCAAAAATTTTTGCTTTATTGATTTTTTTACGGGCAAAAATAATCAATCCCTTTAAAGCCTGATAACTATCCTCAACGATAAACTGAGGAATTTTTGGATTAGTTTCTGTTTTCCTCTCAGCAATAATTAAGGACGCTCCTTTTTTTGCCGCTTCTGCCGCGTAATGATGGCCGTCTTTATGTTTACCGGCTAACGCAATAAAAGCTTCGCCTTTTTTAATCGAGCGGGAATCTAAACTGAAACCTCTAACCGGCCTGAAATAGTAAAGATTATAAATCTGGTAAGGATTGACTATTTTTTCAATATATTTAAAATTATTAATATTCATCACAAAACCTCAAACGCAATCAAATCAAGGTTGAACGTCGAACGTTGAACGTCAAACGTAGAAACTGTTTCACCACTTCTTTATCCTTAAATTTGATTTTTTTATCTTTGATTATTTGTAAGCCTTCATGTCCTTTGCCCGCTACCAAAAGACAAGTTTTTTGCCCGGAAGCTTTAAATTTTTTAAGCAATTTTATCCCTGCCTCAATTGCCTCTTTTCTATCTAAAACAAGATAAAAATTATCATTTCTGGCCCCCTCCTTGATTTGGTTGCAAATAACCAAAGGATCTTCTCCGCGGGGGTTATCAGAAGTAATAACGGTAAAATCAGCCAACCGGGAAGAAATTTTTCCCATAATCTTTCGCTTGCCCTTATCCCTGTTGCCACCACAGCCAAAAAGAGAAATTATTTTTTGGTAACCGGCATCTCTCAATGAAGAAAGAGTAAGTTCAAGGCTTTCAGGAGTATGAGCATAATCTATAAACACATCGTCCACTTTTTCAAGCCGCCCTTCCGGCTTCTTCAGGAAAGGAACTGAGTCCAGTATCTGAGGCATAGGAAGGCCCAGGCTGCGAGCCGAAGCTATGGCAGCCAGTAAATTTAAAATATTATGGCGGCCCAAAAAAGAAGCAGAAATAGAAAACTTCCGGCCCTTGCAAGCTAAATCAAACCTGGTTCGATCACCAAAAAAGTTAATATTATTTGCTTGATAATCAGCAGTGTTTTTTATTCCGTAAGATATTTTTTTAGAGGCAGGAACCGGTATTTTACGCCCGTAAGCGCAATCATTGTTTATAATCGAATAAGCGCGGGGATTACCCATAAAAAAACTTTTTTTTGTCTCAAAGTAGGAAGACATCGTTTTATGATAATCAAGATGGTCTCTGCTGAGATTAGTAAAGACACAGCTGGAAAAATTTATACCTTTCACTCTGCCTTGGTCTATCCCATGAGAAGAAACCTCTAAGACTAGATATTTTATTCCTTTTTGGCTTATTTTTTTAATTAATTTATGCAAGATGAGAAAATCAGCCGTGGTATGGCTTGATTTTAGCTTCGATGAATTAAAAAAATAGCCGGTTGTAGCAAATAAAGCGGTTTTCTTCTTGGCTTTCTTAAGTAATTGATACAAAAAATAAGCGGTTGAAGTCTTCCCGTTTGTTCCGGTAACCCCAACCACCTTAAGCTTTCTATCCGGCTTATAAAAACGGCAGACCGCCTGGTGAAAATAATTGTCCACTCCTTTAACATAAATAACCGGTTTTTTATTGATTCTTTCCTCCACCTTCTTTTTATCCTTGAAGTCGGCAACATAAGCTGATACTTTTTTTTCGGTTTTTTTCAAAACAGAAAATATATCAAAACGCGGCCTTTTTATCACAAAAAATAAACTGCCGGCAGTTAGTGAGCGTGAATCATCAGCAATTTCTTTTATTTCTAAATTGCCTATTTTTGGATTATCAGCTATTTTTAAAATGTCTCTTATTTTCATAACCAGCATAACCTTTTTAAACCGGACTATTATTAATTTTGTCGATCGTTGAATGGTTGCGTAGCTCGAATCGTTAAACGTTAACCGGTTGCGTTAAAAAAATAAATAACAGTAAATAAGTTAAAAACGATTAACGATGGACGATTAACGTTTCCAGTTACGCAACCGATAAACGATAAACCTTGATAGCCTAATTTTATTCTACATCATAAACAACAATTTTTTCAGCTATTTTTTGAAAAAGAGGAGCAGCCACAACTCCGCCAAAATGGGAAACCTTTGGCTCATCAATCGTTACCGCGATAACAACCGGCCTGCTAGTGCTTAAGATAAAACCAGCAAAATTAGCTCTATATCTGTCCGGAGAGTATCTACCTAATTCCAAATCAAACTTCTGCGCGGTTCCTGTTTTACCGCCTATCACCTCTCCTTCAACAGCAGCCCTCTCTCCTGTCCCCTGCTCTACCGCCCCTATTAAAATATCTCTGGCCTTATTGACGACTGATTCAGAAAAAATATTTTCTTTTTTAGAATCAAAGCCCTTACAGGTAGCTTGACGGCAAACCGCCTCGGCCAAACGCGGAGCCACTAAATTTCCTCCATTTGCGATAACCGCAAAAATTCTGGCTAACTGTAGTAGATTTACCCCTATTTCTTGTCCTATAGGAATTATATATGTGGAAGTCCTTGACCACTGCTCCGCTGGCCGCAAGCTTCCTCTTATTTCACCGGGAAAATCAATCCCGGTTCTTTCCCCCAAGCCAAATTTTCTTAAATATTCGTAAAATTTATCTCTGCCCATAGACTCAACTATTTTAGCAACACCAATATTGCTTGATTTATGGAAAACCTCCTCAAAAGAAAGCTCTCCATAGGGACGCCAGTCACGCAAAACAGATCCCGGAATTCTAAACCTCCCATCTTCACAATAAATACTTTCAGGAACCTCTCCTTCAGCAATAGCAGCAACCAAAGCTACCACCTTAAAAACCGAACCAGGTTCAAACATCTCTATAGCCGCGTCATTTCTGGAAAAATTAAGACGGTTATCCCCCCTGCCTGATTCCTTTGTGCCGTTGTAATTGGCCAATGCTAAAATATCACCGCTTGCAGCGTCCATAACCACAACTGACCCCTTTTTGGCCTGAAATTCCTCAACCTGCTCCCTTAAGTATTTATCAGACCAGTACTGAATGCGGGTATCAAGGGTAAGAATTAGATCAGCTCCTTCCTGAAGCCTGGTCAATAAAGGCGTTAATACCAAGCGTTGAGAAGTGCCATCCCGCATTGCCCTAACCCAACCCTGTTTGCCGCGTAAGTAATGGTCATAGTAGAGCTCAATACCTTCGATGCCGTTATTATCTATATCTACCAAGCCCAGGAGTGAAGAAAACAAGCCAGCTTCCGGATAAAACCTTTGGTCTTCCCTGATAAATCCGATTCCGCTTAAATTTAGCTTTTCCAGTTGTTTTTTTTCATGCCAATTTATTTTTCTTTTTACCCAAACAAAACGCCGGCCTTTCATTTTTAGCCTGGACAATAATCTTTCCCGCGGAACACCTAACTCTTGCGAAAGAATTTTCGCGTACCGAGCTTTATCGTTTATAAAAAAGGGATCGGCAAAAACAGAATAAAAATTTAAACTTTCAGCCAGGACATCTTTGTTGCGGCTGAGGATTCTACCTCTTTTAGCTTTAATTTGAAAAAGGCCGTAATGCTGCCTTTCAGATAGTTGAGTAAAAAAATCACGCCTATAAATCTGTAAATAGGCAATCCTTAAGGAAAGAACTAAAAACAAACCCACAAAAACCGCATATACTACTTTAAACCTGAAAAGTCTTTTTTTATTCACCCTGCTCTTTGAGATGGTTAGCAGGCTAAGGCGGCTAAAACCGCTGCCCGAAGAGGATTATCAGCGCTCACGCGCGAAAACATCAGAAATTGATGCCGGAATACGTAAGCGTTCAAAAAATGATTTCTGCCGGGCAACTTGAAGCTGATCAGTATCTGGATAAGGCCTAAAGGCAAGAAGCCTTTCTTTCCCCGGCGCGGAAAAATTTTCAGCTACAACCCATTGGCTTACTTCAGACAAAGAAGTCCTTTTTGAAAATCTATAACCTAAATAATCTCTTTGCGAAGCAAGTAACTGGTAATCATCGTAACTCTTACTTACTTCAAAAGCTACCGCGTAAATTTGAATTTTTTGGTGAAGATAAAATAAAAGCAAGGCAAAAATTGATAAGACCAGCAATAAATGAGTTTTTTTCATCTCTTTAGCTAATTTTTTCAGCAATTCTTAGCTTTGCCGGCCGTGAAGGCCGATTTAAAGTTATTTCAGCCTGATCAGGCACTAAAGGTTTTTTAGTAATAACGCTTAATATATTTTTGGAAGCAAAATCCCGAAAAGTATGCTTAACAATTCTGTCTTCCAATGAATGAAAAGATATAACCGCTATCCTTGCCCCTTTTTTAAGCAAAGCGATAGCCTCAGGAAGAGCCGCCTCCAGTGAATCAAGTTCTCTATTTACCGCAATCCTTAAAGCTTGAAAGACTCTGGTGGCCGGGTGTATCCGCCCGAAGCGGCTTTTGGGAGGAACACTTTTTTCGATAATCCCAGCTAATTGGAGGGTTGTTGAAATCGGGCTATCTTTGCGCTCTTCAACCAGCCGGCGGGCAATTCTGCGTGAATAACGTTCTTGGCCAAATTTCTTAAATATTTCAACTAATTCCCTCTGACTTAAATTATTTACCAAATCAAAAGCTTTAACAAAATCATTCTCATCGAATCTCATATCCAGTGAACCATTCTTTAGGAAACTAAACCCTCTTTGAGGATCAGCCAATTGATAAGAGGAAACCCCTAAATCAAAAAAAACAGCGTCTGCTTTGTCTTCCCGAACTTGCCGGCTTACCGAGTCTATATTCCTAAAATTTTCCTGAACTAAAGTAAATCTGCCTTCAAAAGGCTTAAGCTTATCTCCGGCTTGCCGCAAAGATTGTCCATCCCTGTCGATACCTAAATAAAAAAGCTCTTGGCAAGCCTCAAGCATTTTGTAAGCGTGACCTCCTAATCCTGCCGTGCAATCAACCACGTATTTACATTTAGCTATCCCTAAACCGCTAAGTGCTTCCTTCCACATAACCGGATAGTGAAGGCATTTATTTCTTTTTTCCAAACTTTTTACTCCAATCATAAATTAAAGCCACCCGATTTTTTTCCTTATTTGCTTACTGCTTAAAGAAGTAAGGTCTAACTCCCTGGATTTACAGCTAGAGAACGAAAGGCCTGGAAGGCTCACTATAGATGAACCTACCAATATTTTTTGCTTAACCTCTTTTTTTGCTTGCTTGCAATTTCTTTTTCTGATACTTTTACTCATACCACCTCCTCAATTTTGAAATAAATCTTCGGCCATATCTTCAAAACTACTCTTATTTTTTGAATAAAAATCATCCCACCTTTCTTTATCCCAAACTTCGATTCTATTGCCTACTCCAATAATTACTATCTCTTTTCTGATCGCCGCGTACTGCTTTAAATTATGAGGAAGGGCTATTCTGCCTTGAGGGCCTACTTCTATTTCAGAAGCTCCGCTAAAAAAAAGACGGTTAAAAAAACGCGGTTTCTGTTTTGTGAAAGAAAGGGATTGGAGTTTATCCTCTAATTGCTTCCAGACTTCCTTAGAGTAAAGAAAAAGGCAACCTTCTAAGCCGCAAGTAATATAAAAATAAAGGTTCTCCTCTGTTTTTATCTTCTCGCGAAACTTAGCAGGAAGAATAAACCTGTCTTTTTTATCTAAAGTATGTAAATATTGGCCATACCACATTCCACTTTACTCCACTTTATGCCACAACACCAATATATATGTAATTAATAGCACTGTCAAGGCTTAAAGCGGAATAAATTCTTTGATCACAACAAGTTGTGTATTTTATTTGGCAGGAATACTATATTTTGCGGTGATAGTTTGAATATCTTTTTGGATATGTTCAGCTAATTTGGCTTGAGATTTAAAATTCAATTCATCCCTTATTCTTTCTAGTAAAAATACCTCTATTGTTTCATTTAAAATATTTCTGGAAAAGTTTATTAAATGGCTTTCAAATTCCTTTTTCCCTATGTTGACAGCTGACAAAAAAATCTTACCTCTTACCTTAGTCCAGGCAGAATATACCCCCTGCCGCGGCAGAAGGTAGCCAAAAGTGTCTAAGTTAGCTGTGGGAAAACCTAAGCGCCGGCCCAGTCCCTTGCCTCTTTTTACCTTTCCCTTAACCGCATAGTCGCGGCCTAAAAATTTTTTGGCTTCAGCCAGCCTCCCCTCTCTTATTAATTTCCTTAAAAATGAACTACTTACCAAAACTCCTTTAAACTTCTTTTTTTGAATAACTCTTAAGTCAAACTGATAAGCCTGGGAAAGTTTTTTTAATTTTTGAATATCATCTTTGGCTTTAGCGCCAAAACGAAAATCACTGCCCACAAACATAAGGCATATTGGAAAACGGCTGTTTATGTAAGATAAAAATTCACTCCCCTTAAGGCTGAGCAAATCTTTTTTTGTTTCTAAAACCCAGAGGTTTTCTATCCCTAAAGAATTAATTAGAGATGCCTTTTGCTTGTAGTCAGTTAAATAACCAATATGCCTACCGGGAGAGATGACTTTTTCAGGGGGAAAATCAAAAGTAATTACCAAGGATGGCTTGCCTCTTTTATCCGCTTCGGACTTCAGTTTTTTTAATAAATATTTATGTCCAAGATGCAGCCCGTCAAAAACCCCTATTGTTACCGCGTAAGAATCAGCTGGTTTAGGAAGTGAACTTTTGTAGATGAGATTCATTTATTTCTCCAGGATTTACTGCCTTTTCTACGCTAAAGGGGCCGATTTTAAGCCTGACAATCTTGGTTACATGGGCTCCGCAGCCTAGTTTACTGCCGATATCCTCGGAAAGTTTACGGATATAGGTACCTTTTGAGCAATGAACGAAAAAATCTACAAAAGGCAAGCGTATCTCTTGCGGGCTACATTCATAAATAGTAATTTTACGCGGCTTAAGTTTTATAATTACCCCTTTCCTGGCTAATTTATATAATCTTTTGCCTCCCCTCCTTAAAGCACTTACCATAGGAGGGACCTGTTCAATCTCGCCCTGAAAAGTTTCAAAAACATTTTTTATTTGGCAAGCAGAAATCCCTTTCCAGTCCTTAACCGCTAAAATTTGGCCTTCGGAATCACCTGTAGATGTCACTTTTCCCAACTTTAAAGTGCCTTCATATTTTTTATCGAAATTAACAAACTTATCAAACATTTTAGTGTGGGAACCAACCAGAATAATCAGAAGGCCTTGGGCGAGAGGATCAAGAGTGCCGGCATGCCCTATACGCCTGCACCCTAACTTACGCCTGGCTATATCAACTACATCATGCGAGGTGATGCCTGACGGTTTATTTACTAAAATAATCCCGTTTTTGCGGGCCTCAATTTCTTTTTTTTGCGGCATTTATAAAATCACTCACAAAAGAGATAACTCTTTTTTCTGAATCTTTGAGGCTACCGGCTATAGTTGTTCCGCTGGCTCTTTGATGCCCTCCGCCTCCAAAAAATTTAGCAATCTTGTTCACGTCTATTTTGGAATGAGACCGGAAATTTACCCTTGTTCTTTCCTTTCCCACCTTTTTAAAAATAATAAAAACTAAAGGATCTTTCAAACGCCGCATTATTGAAAAAGTTATCTCGGTAAGGTCATATTTTCTTTCCTGCCATCTTGAGATCATAACCCAGCATATTTTTCTATCAGAACTAAACTTTAACTGTGAAATATGCCTGCCGATAAATTTAATGTCTTCAGGAAGGCACAAGCTGTGAATTTTCCGGTAAATCTCATGGGGACAAATATCATAACCCATAAGAGAAGCAGCCACTTTATGTGTATCAGAGGTAGTATTGGTATAAATAAAATTACCGGTATCGGTAAAAATACCCGTATAAAGACACAAAGCTATTTTCTTATCCATTACTTTCAACCCCCGTGCCAGATGATAAATCATCTCACAAACTGAACTGGCCTTTGGTTCCAGCCAGTTTATATCACCAAACCGGGTATTGCTTATATGGTGGTCAATATTAACCACAAAGGCTTGCTTAGCTATCTTTGCCTCTACACTACCTGACCTTGATAGATCAGAACAATCCAAAACAAAAGCAACATCAAACTTTTTCCCGCCTACCTCGTTTTTAATAAACCGGTGCCCGGGTAAAAAATTATAAGCTTCCGGAGTACTATCATGATTACAAATAATAACTTTCTTTTTAAACCGCTTAAGAATAAAATACAAAGCTAACTCTGAACCAAGAGCGTCTCCCTCAAGGTTCATGTGAGCTGTTATCAAAAAGCTATTATTTTTTTTGATAATTTCGATTATTTTTTCAATTTTATTATTTCTTATCTTCTTCATCTTTCAATTCTTCTATTTTCTTGTGGATACCCACGCTGTAACTGATGGAATCATCAAAAAGAAATGACAATTCCGGCATTTTCCTCAGCCTTATCTTTTTAGCTAAATTAGACTTAATAAAACCTTTCATTTTTTTTAAAGCTTTTTTGCATTTTAAATACTGCTTTTGGTCAAGCAGGCTAAAATACACCTTAGCTTCTTCAAGGTCGGCAGTAGCCTCGACCCTGACTATGCTTAACAGCCTCAAATCGGGATCATCTACCTCATGCTCAATTATCCCCATCAGCTGCTTGCGAATTTCATGATTGATTTTTTCAGTTCTTATCGACATATTAAAATATCAGGCAACGGCTTAGTGTTGGATTATAACCTAAACCGCCTAGCTTATCAACACTTCTTTAATGAGACTTACCCTTTTACTGCGCCTTCGGCTTGTAAAAGGGTTTAGTCGAATTGACCCCCACACCAATTGAGTAAATAACGTAATCACTACAATTGGTGTGGGGGCCAAATTCAGCCAAAGACTTATGTTCGCTTACTACGTTCGCTCCATAAGTCTTGGCTTCATTTGATCTTCAATATCTTCTTAACTGCCCT
>PXAH01000139.1 GCA_003565945.1 Candidatus Omnitrophota bacterium | reverse complement strand
CCGGGAGGAAAAGGCTCCCAAAGAAAAAGAGAGCATGGAGTATTTCCCTGCTGATGAGCTTAAAAGTTCTTCTTTGGAAGCTGGCCAGGAAAAGAGCTTAGAGGAAGAGGAAAAAGAGGATTCTTCTTTAGGGAAAGATGAGCCTGAACCTGCTGAGGTTTCAAAAAGCAACCAAGAAAAGAGTTTTTTGGATGAAGACGACCTGAAAGAAGTATTGGAGGAGCCTGAAGAAGAAGGAAAAGGTGATGCAGAGATAGAGAAAGCCCAAGGGAGAGGGGGAGAAATCGATGATTTTTCTCAGGAAGCCGGTATCCCTATTGGCAATTCAAAGCCAGACGTTGTTACCTATATTGCTATTGGCTTGGGCGCTGTCATTTTAATTTTTTTACTTTTTCTTCTTTTAGGCTAAAAAAGGAGGAGAATATGCCTTACGATGCCGATCTAGATAAAGAGCTATTTTCAAAAAGCTGGGAAGGGGAAAGAACCAGGATAAGAGTAGGCCTTTTTTCCTATAATAATGGGCCGAAAAAAATTCAAATTACCCGGGAAAATAAGGATGCTGAAGGAGAGTTTCGTTTTACTAAGCTGGGAAGGCTTACTAAAGAAGAAGTAGAGGGCGTATTGCCTTTCATCGAGAAAGCATTGGCTGAGATGTAAATTCCGGCATTTTCTGCAACCAGAAAAAAAGTTACTTTTCAACTACTTGCTTCTTATGGATGATTGTCAGAAAAATCAAAAACCGGAAGAATACATAGGTCACTGCCGCCGGGTGAGGAATAAAAAAATCGCGAGCCTTCATAATTTTGACAGAGATTATAGTCTTGATAAGTTCATTGTTGATTTAAAAGATTACTTTGAGGGAGAGGTAGATTTTAATTTAGATAAAATCAAGAAAGAAATAAGCAAGCCAGGAGAATTAAAAAGATTTATTGCTCAAGCCTGCCAAAAAGAAACCCACCCTGTAGTTGAATTTCTTCAGGAAATATTTAAAGATTTGTAGTGCTCGCCTTTTTTGATAGCAAAAGATATGGTATAATTCTTGTTGGTAGCATCAAACCATAAATAAATACAAGCCCGTAATATACGTTTTGGTTGTTAGGTTATTGGAGTTTGGTGCTAATTTGTAGTTTAGTGATTGGGATTTGGATTTTATGAGCGCATTGGCGATTAATTTTTTGGCAATACTTTTTTATCAAATAAGGTAAAATTATGGGTATAATATTAGGCCTGCTTCTGGTTTCAGCTGTCTTGGCAATCTATTCTTTTTCTAGCAGTGAAAATTCCTCTTCGCCTTCCTCTCAGTCCCGTCAAAAAGAATCAAAGCCTGCTGCTTATCAAAAAATCAATGCTCTTGAAGCTAAAATAAAAGAGTTGCGCCGGCAAAGGCATGAGCTTAAATCCGGCCAAGAGAAAATGATTAGCCTTAAAGAAAGAAATTCTATTCTGGAAATTAAAATAAAAGAGTTAACTAGCGAAAATACACGCCTGAAAAAGAAAATAGAAAGGCATGATAAATGGTTAAAAAACCAGCAGGAAATGATTAAAAAAGAACAGGAGCCAAGGCTGGAGCTCGAATTAAGGTTAAAAGAAAAAGAAAAAAAAATTGAAGATGAATTTTCTAAAAACGTAAAACTTAATAAGAATCTTGGGCAAAAAGCTAAAAAAAATAAGGAATTAGAGCAAGAGATTAGGCAGCATCTAGATAAAATTGAAAGCTTAGGTTTAGAACTTGAAACACAAAAAGAAATGGTAAAGAAAAAAGCTGAGCAGGCAAGGGAATATTCAAATCAATTAACTAAATTAAAGGAAGAGCAGGAAAAGAGCGGCTGGGTTTCAAAAGAGGATTTTCTTGAGATAGAGCAGAAGTATGGTGACCTTTTAGAAAAAATCGGGCTTAAAGAAAAAGAGTTAAGTTTAAAAGAGGAAAAAATAGTTGAACTAGATAAAGAAAGAATGAAGTTGCTGCATAAATTACGCCAGGAGGAAGGCTTTAGCCAAAAGGAAGATGATTTAGACAAAGCTTCGCCGGATCAATCCGGATTGGACGCCGAAACAGAAGAGTCAAAGGTAAAAGCTGAGCCTGAGCCTGAAGGCGGTCAGGCAGAAAAAGAAGTGCCTGTCGCAGAAGAAAAGGCAGAAGAAAAGGCAGAGCCGCAGCCACCAGCCAAGGAAAAAGACGATGAAGTCCCAGGAGAGGAAAAGAAAGAGGAAGAGGTGAAAAAAGACAAAGAAGAGCTTCAGTCAAAAGAATCTGCTAAGGCAAAAAAGAAAGAAGAGGCCGACGAGAAAGTTGAAAGAAAGTATCCGCTTGAGGGGATAAGAAATATCGGGGTTATGGCTCATATCGACGCGGGGAAAACCACATTAAGTGAGCGTATTCTTTTTTATACGGGCCGTTCTCATAAGGTAGGTGAAACTCATGATGGCGCCGCGGTTATGGATTGGATGAAACAAGAGCAAGAAAGAGGAATAACTATAACCTCAGCGGCAACTACTTGTAACTGGAAAGAAAAACGAATAAATGTTATCGACACCCCCGGGCACGTTGATTTTACCGCTGAGGTTGAAAGGTCGCTGCGTGTTTTAGACGGAGCCGTATCTGTTTTTTGCGCGGTAGGCGGGGTAGAACCCCAAGCAGAAAAAGTTTGGCATTTCTCCGAAAAATTTAAGGTTCCCAAAATTGCTTTCATCAACAAAATGGACAGGAAAGGGGCTGATTTTAATGCGGTTGTTGACCAGATAAAGAAACAGTTGGGGGCAAGGCCGGTTGTTATGCAGCTACCTATTGGGGCTGAAGATAATTTCGAAGGTGTTGTTGATTTAATAGAAATGAAAGCTTACTATTATACTGGTGAAGCAACAAAGGATAACTTTCAAGCTAAAGAAATACCGGATAGCCTTAAAAAGGAAGCTAAAGAGAGGCGGGTGGCAATGATAGAGGAGGCAGCTGCTGACAGCAATAAACTCATGGAAAAGTATCTTATTTCGCCTGAATCCGTCCAGAATGATGAATTAAAAGAGGCGATTCGTAAAAGCACTATAGCCTGTAAAATTGTTCCAGTTTTCTGCGGTTCAGCTTTAAAAAACAAGGGGGTACAGTTGTTGTTAGATGCGGTAGTCAGCTATCTTCCTTCGCCGGCTGATTTGCCACCGACAGAAGGCATGGACCCTAAAGATAAGGATAAACAGTTAAAACGAAAAGTTTCAGACAGTGAACCTTTTTCGGCTTTAGCTTTTAAAGTTCAAAATGATAAGCACGTAGGAAAACTTGTCTATATTCGTATTTATTCGGG
>PXAH01000089.1 GCA_003565945.1 Candidatus Omnitrophota bacterium | reverse complement strand
TCGATAACAATCATCCCGCCTGAACCCATAATCGAACCTAATTTTTGTAAATTTTGATAATCCACGGGAGTATCAAAATATTCTTCAGGAATTACTCCCCCGGAAGGCCCTCCGGTTTGTATTGCCTTTACCTTTCCGGCTAAAGCACCACCACCGATATCATAGACTATTTCCCGCAAAGTAGTTCCCATCGGAACCTCAACTAAGCCGGAATTTTTTACTTTTCCGGTTAAGGCAAAAACTTTTGTTCCTTTGGAATCTTTGCTTCCAATCTTAGAAAACCAATCCGCACCTCTATCAAAAATAATCGGAATATTAGCCAGAGTTTCTACATTATTGATAACTGTCGGCTTGCCCCAGAGGCCTTTAACCGACGGATAGGGCGGCCGGGGAGAAGGATACCCACGCTTGCCTTCAATTGAAGCAATTAAAGCAGTCTCCTCTCCGCAAACAAAGGCTCCGGCTCCTAAACGAATTTGTAAATTGAAATTAAAACCGGTTTCTAAGATGTTTTCACCTATCAACCCGTACTCTCTAGCCGCGTCGAGGGCTTTTTGAATTCGCTCAATTGCCAAAGGGTATTCGGCCCGAATATAAAAATAGCCTTCATCAGCACCCACGGTAAAGGCGGCAATAATCATCCCTTCAACTATTGCGTGTGGATTACCTTCTAAAATACTTCTGTCCATGTAAGCGCCGGGATCGCCCTCATCGCCATTGCAAATTATATATTTTTTATCTGCCTTTATACTTTTGGCAAAATTCCACTTCATCCAGGTAGGAAAACCACCTCCACCTCTTCCCCGCAAACCGCTTACCTTTAGCTGTGCGATAACATCTTCTCTATTGTATTGCGAAAAAACTTTTGCCAGAGCATGATATCCACCATTAGCAATGTAGTCATCAATACTTTCAGGGTTAATTTTACCGCAATTATCAAGAATTAGCTTTAGCTGTTTATCTTTGCCTTCATGTTTATAAACATGGCTTTCTAAAGCCTTTCCCTCCAAAATATGCTCATCTACAATTTTCGCGGCTAACTCCGGAGTTACTTGCTGATAAAGCAGGGATGATTCCCCGTCTAAAGAAACTTCAACCAAGGGCTCCGCGTAACACATACCGGCACAACCACACTTTCTTACATCTATCGCTAATTTTTTCTCTTTTTTCTTTTTTTGAAAAACTTCATACGCGCTTTCAGCCCCAGCCGCTACCCCGCAGGTACTTAAGCCAACTTTAATAAAACCGGGATTTACTTTTTTTAGTTTATTTCTAAATTGTTTTAGTTTCTCTATATTAAATTTTTCCACTTCAAACCTTCTCTTTTCTATATTTAGACAATATATTTTCTATACTATCCGGGCTAACTTTGGGGTAAATTTTCTCACCAACCATAATCACCGGAGCAAGGCCGCAACAACCCAGGCACCTAACCAGCTGAAACGAAAACAGCCCGTCTTTGGTAGTTTCACCTTCTTCTACTCCCAAAACCTCCCGCAGCTTATCCACAAGCTCGGAAGCTCCTTTTAGATAGCAAGCCGTTCCCATACAAACCGAAACCATATATTTGCCGGGAGCGGAAAGCTTAAAAAAATTATAAAAAGTTATTACTTCATAAATTCGTGCCAAAGGCACATCAAGAAGGCGCGACAAATGAAAAGAAACACCTCGGGGAACATAGCCATAATGATTTTGTATCTCATGAAGAATCATAACCAAGTTGCCCTTCTTATCCTTCCACTTATCAACAAACTTACTGATTCTTTTCATTAATTCTCTATGTGCCTGGCCGCTATCTCCTCCGATGTAATTTTTAATCACCTTTAGGATTTCTTTGCCTTCAATCGGCTTTTCAATAACCTTTTTAACCGACATCGCTTCTTTTTTGAGAACATCTTTTAATTTTTGGGTTAGCTCTTTGCCGATGCCGGTTACCAGAATTACGGGGATATCTTTTATCTCAGCGTCAGAAGATATAGCCTTGGCGGTTTCAGCCCCTTCGGTTTTATAAGCCATTTTCATATCAAGCATTATTAAATCCGGAGATTCTTTTTTCGCTTTAGCAAACCCTTCCTTGCCGTCATAAGCAGGAATAGCCATGTAGCCGTTTCCCTCTAAAAGCAAAGAAATAGCTTCTACGAAATCAGCATCATCATCGATAATTAAAATTTTATTTCGCATACTTTTCTTTTTAAAAGGCTTTATTATACTATTTTTAGCTTAAATTTAAAGCTATTTCCTTCCTTTTTTGGCTCAACCCATACTAAACCATGATGTTTATCGATGATTTCTTTGGTAATATAGAGCCCAATACCTGTTCCTTTTATTTTTTCAGTTCCCCGGTAATTAAGGCGGCTGAATTTTTTAAACAATTTATCTACATCCACCGAATCAATCGGTTCGCCTTGATTGTAAATTTCAACTACTACCTCACCCCCACTTGCCTGGCTTGACACAATGATTTCGCTACCTTCTTTTCCATATTTAATAGCATTTGACAAGAGATTATTAAACGCTATCTGCAGCAAACCGGAGTCAGCTTCTAATTCCAAAGAAGGTGAAACCTTGTTTATAATTTTTATGCTTTGATCAGCTGCCGATTGCGAATAAGAATCAATGGACTCATCAATTATATCGTTTTTCAAAAAGCAGCGAATTTTATTTAAAAACAGTTCATCTTTTTCAATACGGCTGAAATTTAAAAAGTTCCTTACGGTTGAAGTTAAATAATCAAGATTTCTGCTTACTGACCTTAAAGTCTTTTTTTGAGCCGGATTTAAATCACCCAATAATCCATTTTGAAGGTTGTACACATTTAAAACTACAGAAGAAAGAATCCCCTTCAACTCATGGGTCACAAATCCGATTAAATCAAGGTACTGCTTGTTATCCATTTTCTTTTAATTGTTCGATTGTTTTGGCAGCCAAGGTAACATATGTCATAACCGAAGAACCGCCAACCAATACAGCCACCATTGATGCCTCAAGTATTTCCTCTTTCGACCAGCCGGATTCAAGGCAATGCTCAACAGCCCTGGGAACACAGACCGAACATTTTTGGCTAAGGCTGGCAATAAGTAAAAGCAGCCATTTTGTCTTTTCGGAAATAATACCCTCTTTGATAATATGCTGTTTTTCATTGATAAAGGCCGAATAATGTTCCGGTATAGTTTTTTTGATATCTACCATTATTTTTTTAAATTCATCCAAATTTCTTTTAGGCGTATACTCCATAAAAACCTCCCATTAAAAATGAATATATTTAGCGGATACCTTTATTTTTAATGGCACTGAGCCGAATTACTCGGCGAAGTGCCTTATACTAATGAATATATTTAGGGAATACCTTAATTACTTTTTTT
>PXAH01000069.1 GCA_003565945.1 Candidatus Omnitrophota bacterium | reverse complement strand
CGAAGGTGAAGCAGCCGGCATCGACCAAAGAGGCTGGTTGCTTTTACGTAGGGATAACGGTTTGATTGAGGCAATATCAAGCGGCGACGCAATTAAAATTCCGATCCGGGATCGGAAAAAAGGACGTTTATAAATACTTACTCGTTAAGGAGTTATAATTCGGATTTTAAAAAATTAGATTTTTTTAAAAAGTATTCGGATGCTAGAAGATTAAGCTCCAGAAGTAATTCCAATGTTGGTCTTGGAAATAATTAAAGATGCGGTCTTTTCTATAAAGAAATTCTTTGATTTCCTCTTCTGTGCGGTAGCGTTTGGTTGAAATACCGCCTTGCATCTCAGTGGTGGGTTCATAAATAAAATCCCAAAATTCTTTCCATTCCTTCTCATCATATTCGCCAAATACATCAGGCAGGAATACTTTTAATTTTGATTCTCTTGCGATGAAAGTTGTGGGGCGCCTTCTTTCTTCACCTCTATCAATTTTTATATTGTGCCGCATAGCTTGTATGCGCCGGGTGACAGGATCAAACATGCGGCTTATTCTGTATCTAAAGGATTGGTACTCGCCGCTTCCTTTAAATTGAATAGCTGCTCTGATTCCCCATATCAATAAAACTATGGCTATGATATTTAATACATATTTAAAGCTGTGTCCGAAGGGTTTTTTTGAAGCCATTGTGAATCTCTAAATATTATAGCATTATTTAAGACATTTAATCAAATATTTCTGGTTTTTTCAGCTTTAGAATTGTTCAGCAAGATTTTTGTTGATTGTTTAGCCGGTCTCCTTTAAAATAGGTTCGAATCAGTTACTCTTAATTCTCGACTTTTTAGCTTATCTACCCAAAGCATAATTGAACAAATTACAATATGAGTTATTTAGCTTTTGCCCTAAAGTACCGTCCGCAAAATTTTGACCAAGTAGTAGGCCAGGAACATATTGTTTCATCGCTAAAGAAAGCTATTTCTTCAAAGAGGGTTCATCACGCTTATCTTTTTAGCGGCCCCCGCGGCGTGGGGAAGACTTCTTTAGCAAGAATTTTGGCCAAATCAATCAATTGCTTGGAGGGGCCTACCGCGGATCCTTGCTTGAGGTGTCCAAGTTGCCTTGATATTGCTTCCGGGAAATCACTCGATATAATCGAGATAGACGGAGCTTCTAACCGGGGGATAGATGAAATACGCAGTTTAAGGGAAAACATAAAGCTTTCTCCGGCTTCTGCCCGGTTTAAAGTATACATTATTGATGAAGTTCATATGCTGACCAAGGAAGCTTTTAATGCTTTGCTTAAGACCCTGGAAGAGCCCCCCAGCCACATAAAGTTTATTTTTGCGACAACCGATCCTCACAAAGTTTTACCAACTATACTTTCCCGTTGCCAGAAGTTTCAATTTAATCTTTTAAGCTTGAATCAAATTATGGGGAAGTTGAAAAAAATAGCCGCGGCAGAAAGTTTAGCGGTTGATGACTCTATTTTATACGCGATAGCTCAGGCTGCCGAAGGAAGCATTCGGGATGCTGAAAGCTTTTTTGATCAGGTTTTTCCTGTGATATCAGACGGAAAAGGCATTAAAGATATTTTTTCTTTTTTGGGGATAATTGATGAAGCTTCATTGAATAAACTTATTAGCTTCTTGGCTGATGATGATATATCCGGCTCATTAGAATTTATAGACCAAATGAAGAAAGAAGGAAAGGATTTAGGGGTTTTTATAGATTACTTCTTGAAATATTTACGTAATCTTTTAATGGCCCAAATTAATCCTCTTAAATTCAAAGAAATTGCCGAGATTTCACCGCAAAGCAGAGATTTTTTAACTGATATTGCTGCTTGTTTTTCTTTGTCCAAAACACTAAAGCTAATTGATTTACTGATAAAAGCAAAAGAAACTTCTAAATATATTAATTCAGTCCATATTCCTTTTGAGCTTGTCCTGGTAAAACTTATCTGCAAGGATAATTCTTTCAAAGATAGCAAGCAAATCAAAAGGAAAGTTGAGCCAGAAAAAAATCCGGGAATAAACAGGCAAGAGGTAAAAAAAGAAAATAATCCTCCTCCAAAGAAGAAGCTCTTTTCCCAGCCGGAAAAGAGAGCCGATCTTGCTGAAGGAAAAGAAAAAGAAGCCTTTATTGATAAAAAGGAAACGGAAATTGAGAAGAAGCCGCAAGTTGAAAAAGAAGAAAAAAATATTGACGATATTTTGATTCAGCCGGTGAAAATAAAGTGGGAGGAAATTTTATCAAACATGCAGAAAAAGCGAATGGCGATAGCTTCGCATCTTTCTTTTGGCCGGGCTGATTCTTCTTCCGGAAAAGAAATTTTTATAGTATTTTCTAGCCAGGATAAGTTTCACAAGGAAGCCTTGGATTCTGAAAAAAGCCGCAAATTCATCGAGGAAAGTATAAAATCAGTTATAGAAAAAGATGTTGTGGTCAAATTTAAAATTGTAAAATCAGAAGAAAAAATCTCTACCGATGCAGGTACTTCTGAAGGCAAAGAACATAGGGCCAGAAAAGAAAAAGAAGATGATGACTTTCTTAATGACCTTTTAAATACTTTTGACGGAAAATTTCATAGCGATGAGTAGTTTTAACAGAGTTTTTCATGAAGTGGTAAAAAATCTTTCTCGCTTTCCGGGAATTGGGAAAAGAAGCGCGGAAAGAATTGCTTTCAGTATTCTGAAAATGAATGCTAAGGATGTTGAGGATATAGCTCGAAGCATTAAAGATTTGCATAGCCTGATAAAGCCTTGCCGTTTATGTAATAATTTTTCAACCAAAGAAATTTGTTCGATTTGCCTTGATTCTAAAAGAAAAAAAGATGTAGTGTGTGTAGTAGAGGAGCCCACCGATATTATGGCTATTGAAAAAACTTCTCAATATAGAGGGCTTTATTATGTTCTTTTAGGTTCAATTTCTCCCCTAGAAGGGATAGACGGGGAAACATTAAATACAGGCAAGCTAATCAATCGAATCAAAAAGGGTCAGATAAGTGAAGTAATAATTTCAACTGACCCTGACAATGAAGGTGAGCTTACAGCTCAATATTTAATCCAGAAACTTTCTCAATATAGGATAAAGATTTATCGTATCGCAATCGGTGTACCTCTAGGAACAAAAATAGAATATATAGACTCAGCTACCCTGGGAGAGGCTTTAACCAAGCGCCATCCAGTTGGGTAATTTCCCAGTAGGCTTAGTTCTAAGTTATAAAGTAACTATAGTTGCTTTTTAGTTTATTGCTTGAAAAGCAGCTAGAAAAATGTATAATTGTAGGCGAATTAATCCTGAGCGACCTAGAGCGTAAGCGAAGGGAAGCCGAAGGACTCAGTCGAAATAGCTCATTGATTTCCCCGGTAGTTCAATGAGGCCGCAAGCCAGCAAATATT
>PXAH01000077.1 GCA_003565945.1 Candidatus Omnitrophota bacterium | reverse complement strand
TTCCAGTTCAATCTTTTCTTCAATTGAATCCGTTTTTAGCAAATCCTGGAACTCTTGCTGAATGTCTTTTTTATTCTTCAAGGGTGAATTCATAAGAAGCTACTTTTTCAATTAACTGACGGTCCTTTTTGGTGAGCTTTGTACTTTTCTTCCTTTCCAAAAGTTCCGATGTGATTACTACAAATACTTTGTCTTCTGTTGTTACCTCCTTGCAGTATATGCGGGCGTTTTCCTGTCCTTTGAAAAACTTCATTGCCGTAACGCCTTTGCACCGCTGGTTGATCTCTTCTTTGTCATAGACATCCGGCATTCTTAATCGACCAAAGATTATTTCTTGAATGAATTTGAATTTTTTTCGGTGCCTTTTGTCCTTTTTAAGAAATGCAAGAATTTCCTTAGCATTGATTTGGTCAACATAGATGGCGATGGTACCGCATTCGGATTCGGATATTTTAATGGCATTTCGAACCACAAAATTAAGCTATAGGTTAATTATATGCAAGTTTTTAACAAAAATTAATTTCAAAAGGGCTGTTGGCTATTGGCTTTTGGCTATTAGCTTTTGGCTTTTGGGCTTTGTTAATGCCTAAATAGTGTTGACCGTTTTTCGCAATGTTCAACATTATTTTTCTTTGATGCCGGCTGTTTTGTTTTTAACCGGGCAAGTGTGGTTTTTTCCTGAAAACGGTCAACGTATTTCAGGCATCGACAAATTTGTAATTCAAAACAAAACAAATTAAAATAATTTGTAATGGGATACAAATATGTTGAAGGTTTTTTGTGGTGGGGTGTAAATGCTTTTGGCTTTTGGCTATTGGCTGTGGCGTATTTTGGTTATTAGTTGATTGATGCGCTTTTGAAGTATGGTCAATTCGGCGAGGATGTTTTCCTGGCGTGTTGTGTCCAAATAGCCTATTTCTTGAGCGACGATTAACTGCGTTTCTATCTCAAAAGCGGACCCTAAAGACATTTCAAGAAACCTGGCAAAGTCTGTTTCTGACTTCCTGGCCGCTCCTTCTGCAATATTTGACGCAATCGAAACAGCAGCCCTTTGTAACTGCATGGAAAGGCCAAATCTTTCACTGCTTGGAAACGATTCAGTAACCTGGTAAATTAACCTTGCAAACGACACACCTTCTTTCCAAACCGTCAAATTCCGAAAATTCCTCATCGCATTGTTTTAGCCTATCAACCCCCAAAGTTAACGTTTCACAATGAACCAGGTTGGATCAACATTAAAGAACAAGAAAAATCAAATGGTCGCGGGGTTAATCGAAAGCTCAAATCCGTAAGCGTAGTCAATAAATTCCCTGTTTGGGTGGTTTTTCAACCAGGCTGCTTCCTGGTGGCTTAAATCAATTATTTCCTTTGTGGAGGTATTTTCAAAATAGTCAGCAACTTTGTTTAGTATGTTCATCTCTTCTTCGGAAACATAGGTTTGCGTGAATTTTTGATTTGTATGCGGGGAAAAACGTTCTCCAATGTTTCCATCAGCAAAAGAGACAAATTCAACATCAAGGTGGCGGGTGTTTACCAAATATTCAAACAAACTATTATAATTTTCAGGAACCGGCCCCAGGTCGATTGCTTTGTAACGCAGTCCACTCATTGACTTTACAAAAAGCGAAAACATTAAAAAATCAGCATAAAACAGTAGTTTGTTAAGTTTCGTTTTCCAAGGATTAAGCCTTTGGGCAAAGAACAAAACCATTTCGGTTAGCTTTGATATATCAGGCTTAACGTATCCCGTGTATGAGTCTGGATGCTGGTCTCCGAAGAGATATTTTTCAAAATGACTGAAATCCTGCTGCTGGCTTTTTTTATTGATCAAACTTGCTGCTTTAGACAAAATCTTATTAAGCGTTTGCTGATTTATGGTTTCACATAATTTTGCAAGCTTAATAAATTCAGTTTCATCATCAGCCAACTGTATAAGTCTTGCATTTGATAAACTGGGAATTTCTCCTGACTCATAATTTCTGTAAGTGTTTACGCCCAACCCCAGTATCTCTGACATTTTGCTTGCGGGCAATCCGTATTTTTCCCTGATTTTCCTGACATCCTCCGGAAAGGGCAATTTGTGTTTTGCCCTATATTGATTGTGTACTTGCCTTATGTTAATTTCATCCAATGGTGTCGTTGTAAATGACTCGCCGCTATCTTTACATTTATAGGAATGAAAAATAACTTCAAACGCTTCCTTTCGGAAAGCAAGCGCTCTTTTTTCCCTGGAGAGAAGCATTGGTTTTCCGGTAAACGGACTTTTCATAATTGTTTTTGCTTAAATGGATACTCCAAAGGATATTCTGCCATATGAAATGAAATACAAATGACACGCCTGTTTATTTCACCCATGGATATCTTTATGTAAATTTCTTTATTGTCAAGCACCTTACCAAAGACCCACATGTTGCTGCCTCCGTAAACTACATCTTCTTTTGGCCCTTCAACATAATCTTCTGGTAACAGGTTTTTCAAGACCTTCTCCCTGTCACTTGGTGTTATTTCTAAATCCAACATAGCCTGGGTGTTTTTTCCTCGGGCATCAAAAAACAACACCCCAAAAATGTTCATCTTGGCTTTAAAACCGCCTAAAAAGCTCTTCACATCAGCAACACCAACCATTCAAGATGATTTTACAAATATAACAAAGAATTAATAAAAAACAACTTTTTAGTTTGAAAAATAAAATTATCCGACGAATAAAGCACTTAAAAGTTGAAGTCAAACAACGAATCACACTTTATTAAAGGCATCAATATGGCTGTTGGCTATTGGCTTTTTGTTAATGCCTAAATAGTGTTGACCGTTTTTTAGATCTTAATTAAGCCGTTCAATCATTTCTACGGCATCAAGCTTGATCTTTGAAAATGCGAACCATTTCTTCCCAAGATCCTTTAGAGATGCACCTATATGGTATACTGTTTCCCTGTCAATGATCAGGAAGCGGTCGTGGGCTTTCTTAAAGGCATGTACGTGTATGGCTGGGTATTACTTGAATGTAATTGTCGATTAATATAATGCTGCGTTTGGCGTCTTTGATCAACCCTGAAACGAATGCCCAGGCATCAAAGATTTGGCCTTCGTAAAAGATGCCTTCATTTATGAGATTTTACCCGGTAACCAACAGAAATAATCACGTCGAGGTTGTAAAACAGAAGCTTTCTTTTTACTTGTCGACCCCCTTCATGACGAACTGTCAAGGAATACTTGACAGATGAGGTCGGTGTTAATGCCTAAATAGTGTTGACCGTTTTAAGAAGTTAACCCCAATTGGTTAACGTGAAAAAACAAACCAGGGATTCAATAAATCCTCTTTGTTATAGCGGAGTGGGGTGTGGTTGCTGCCGGCAGGATTTGTATCGCGGCCGGTGTTGTCATGGGTTGATCCA
>PXAH01000094.1 GCA_003565945.1 Candidatus Omnitrophota bacterium | reverse complement strand
TAAAGGCGAAAGGAATAGCCGCGATAATAAACCAAATCAACCTTCCGGTAAAAGCTGAATAAATTGAAACAGTTTTCCGGCTTTTTATTTTTTCAATAATAAAAATAGCCGGAAGCTGAACTAACTGAACTAAAGGCGGTATCGCGGCAAGAAGGCCAATTTGAAAATTAGATGCCCCTAAATGAAGGGCAACCGCCACCAAAAAAACACCACCAGTTAAAACACCCATCAGATGGCTGGTTACTCCGTCAAAAAGGATAAATTTAAGCCCCTTTTCAACTTCGCTTTCTTTTAAATTTTCTTTGCTTTTAAATCTCATCTTCAACTTAAGGTAAAAAAGCAGCCCTCTTTTTGAGGGCTGCTTTTGCTTAACAACTCTATTTTTCTTTTTCTTTTTTAGGCTTACGTTTTCCTGCCATTCTTACACCTCCTTTCAAGGGCCGGACGGCCAACTAGAAAGTTAATACTGAGGGGAACTTTCCTCTCCCTCAAGAGGCATACCACGCTAAAGCCTAATTTAGAAGAACACTGCTTTTGAAGCTGAATAAATTTACTACATAAAATACATCAAGTCAACTCTTATTTTTTCCTAAAAAAGGTTGCGACAAGGCTAATTAAAGGTTATGATACTTCTGTGAATTCTTACCTCTTTAACCTTATTAATCAATTGGCAGGAAAATGGGAAACTTTAGACGCTTTGGGAGTTTTTTTGGCTTCCTATCTCGGTTATATTCTTATTTTTCTTCTTCTGGTTTTGGCTCTTGTTAATTTTCGCAAATACCGGATAATGGTTTTAGCAGCTTATTTCTCAGGGTTTTTAGCAAGATTCTTACTAGTTGCCCCAATCAGGCGGATATACCCTGTTGCCAGGCCGTTTGATGCCGGCCAGGTAAACCTGCTTGTTTACCGCTCATCCTCAGCTTCCTTCCCTTCCGGGCACACTTCTTTCTTTTTTGCCTTATCCTTTTTTCTTCTTTTTTGGTTCAAGAAAGTAAAAACTCCTCCTAAAAACTGGAGACTAATTACCGTTTTCTTTTTTCTTTCTGCTTTTTCAATCGGAGTAGCCAGAATCTATTGCGGCCTGCACTGGCCTTTTGATGTGCTGGGAGGAGCTGTGATTGGATTATTTTCAGGGTGGTTTACAAAAAAGGCAGCTGTTCTTCTTTTAAGGAATTTTTAAGCTCTTCTTCTTTCTCAGGAGTAGTTACAATCAAAAGAGAAAGCTCTTCCGGCCGAAGATGCCTTTTAGCTGCTTCTAATAAGTCTTCGGCAGTTACAGCTTTTACCCCCTCAAGCAACTTATCAATATAATCTTTAGGATAACCGTAATATTCATAACGAACTAAGCGACTAATGATTTTATCGGGAGTATCAAATAAAAATAAGGAAGAATTCAAAACAGCTTCTTTAGCTGATTTAAGCTCATCATCTAAAACTTCCTCCTTACGTATCCTTTCGATTTCCCGCAACATTGAACTTAGGGCTTGCTGGGTCCTCTCAAGCCGGGTTTGAGCTTGAGCAATAAACAAACCCGGGTAAGCGTATTCAGCCGCGTGTAGCGCGTAAACCGAATAGGCCAGAGCTTCCTCCTGTCTAAGATAACGCATAAAGCGGGAATTCCAACCACTGCCTAAAATCTGGCTTAAAACTAAACAAGTAAAGTAATCGGGATCATCTCTTGTTATGCCAAGATGCCCTAAAACAACGTATGACTGAGTTAAATCAGATTTAGTATAAAACTCTAAAACCCCTTTCTCTTTCCCGCTAACCTC
Organism: Candidatus Omnitrophota bacterium; assembly: GCA_003565945.1. Classification (GTDB taxonomy): domain Bacteria; phylum Omnitrophota; class Gorgyraeia; order Duberdicusellales; family 4484-171; genus PXAH01. Next base: position 1,667 of record PXAH01000094.1, on the reverse strand, counting down.
AATCCCCGGCAACCCTGGCAGGTTTTTTCTCGGCCAACCGCCAAAATACTCCTTAATATTTTCAAACATTTTTTGGCGGGAAAAATCACCCCAGACAGCCAAAATAATACCGTCGGGACCGAAATGATTTTGATAAAAATCAACAACATCCTCCCGGCTAATATTGGCTATGGTATCAGCCTCAATTATGCGGGCATAAGGATGGTTTTTACCGTAAACTAACCTTTTAATTTCCCGGTTAGCAATACCACAGGCCCGGTCATCACGCCGGGCAATCTCGGCCATTTTATTAATTCGGCTCAAATGAAGTTTATCTTTGCTAAAGGCGGGCTGACGTAAAATATCCCTCGCTATTTTAAAAACTTGAGAAAAATCACCTTTAAGGCTATAACCGGAGATAGAGGCGGCATCCCGGCTTATTCCGGTTGAAATCGATGCTCCGATTCTTTCTAGTTTTTGATCAATTTTATCTCCGGATAAATCTTTGGTTCCGCCGCTTCTTAAAACCTCCATCGTTATTTCAGCCAGGCCCAATTTATCTTCGGAATCCTGAATTGTCCCAACCGGAAGTATAGCCTGAAAATTAACAATAGGAAAGCGGTTATCCTCCATAAGATAAACAACCATTCCATTATCTAATTCAAACCTCTGATAATCAGGAATCTTAATTTCGCCCAAAGGCGGAAAATCAAAACCCTTAAATGGCTCAGATTCCAAAGCACATCCGGGAGTTAAAAAAAATAAGATGAAGACGGAAAAAAATATAATTTTCATAATTACCTCAAATTACTAAAATGGCTCAAGACTGCCGACTGTCCGGTTATCAGGGCTAAAATAACGCTTGAGAACTTCAACTATATCTTCAGGCTCAACTAAAGCAACCAATTTCTGGCTTTTAAAAAATTCTTGCCAACTTCCGGCTACATCTTCATACCAAGCTAAGTTTGAAGCAAGCCGGCGCCGGGATTTAAGGCTCTGGATAAAATCCATTTTTAAACGAGCCCGCGCGCCCTCTACTTCTTCCCGGCTAGGCGGCTCATTTAAAAGCGTATTTATTTCCGCGTGAATAAGCGGCTCAATATCTTTATTGCTAAAACCGTCAGCGGCAATAGCCCAAATATAAAATAAACCGGGGTGTTTGGCAAGCTGGGCCCAGCTTTCAACAGCTACCGCCACTTGTTCTTCTTTAACTAATTTTTGGTACAAGCGGCTGACGCGGCCTTTTCCTATTATTTCAGAGGCCACCCTTAAAGCCGCAATGTCAGAATGAACCGCGTCAGGAATATTAAAACCAATCACCAGTATCGGTTGAGAATCCATCTGAAGATAAACCCTTCTTTCCGCTTTTCTTTCCGGCTCTTGAGGAAGCTTAAAAGAAGGTTTTTCCTGGGCCGGTATAACTGAAAAATACTTATCAAGCATGGGCTTGATTTCTTCGGCAGAAACATCCCCTACAATCGAAACCGTCATATTGGAAGGTACATAATACTTATCGTATAACTGTTTAACCCTAGCCCGGTTCATGGTTTTTATATCTTCCATATAGCCGATTACCGGATGCCGGTAGGGGTGAACCTGGTAAGCTGCCTGCCGGAATTCCTCCATTAATTTTCCCATAGGTGAATTATCCACTACCGCCCGGCGCTCTTCTTTGACTATTTCTATTT
>PXAH01000032.1 GCA_003565945.1 Candidatus Omnitrophota bacterium | reverse complement strand
TAGGAGGATAAGTGAAGAAAAAAAGTAAAGGCGTAGTAAGGGAGTGGGCCGAATCAATTTTGATAGCTTTAGTATTGGTGGTTTTGTTGAGGACTTTCTTTTTTCAGATATATAAGATTCCTACAAATTCGATGTTGCCTACCCTCAGTCCCGGCGATAAAATATTTGTTAGTAAGTTAAGCTACGGGGCCAAGATGCCCTTTGGATTGGGCAGGCTGCCCGGGCTCAAAGAGCCTCAACGGGGGGAGGTTATTGTTTTTATCCCGCCTGAAGAAGTAGATGAGCCTTGGTATAGCCGCAAGCCTTTTATCAAGAGAGTTGTTGGCTTGCCGGGAGAGTCTCTCCGGATCGAAAGAGGCAATATCTACATAGATGAAGAAGAAGTAGTAAAGCCGGAGATAGCCTCTTTTTATTACTACAATCAAGGTGAATACGCGTCTGGCACTAAAGAAATTGAGATACCTGAGGGCCAATATTTTCTTTTGGGTGATAATAGCATTAGTTCTCAGGATAGCCGCTTTTGGGGCCCTGTAAACGGAGAGCATGTTATTGGCAGAGCTATTTTTATCTGGTGGCCTCCAAGGCGTATCGGAATGATTGAGTAAATAGGGGAGGTAAGTGTTGAAAATGGAAAAAAAAATCATTATTGGGCTTAGTTTACTTTTGTTTTGCCTGGGGTGTACCGCGACTGGCGACTATGTGTATAGAGAAAGAGTTTTGCGGCCGCCGGAAGAAGAAACTATCTTAAAAGGCCTTGAAGAAGAAAGTAAAACAGAGGAATGGATTGGTTCTTTTTGGGGAAGAAGTGGGTTATTTGTTAAGCAATGCCCGCTTTGTCAAAGAAGGTATCCGGATGATGAGCTAAATTGCCCCTACGACGGTGCCGCGCTTGAGCCAATCGACCAATGATGTTCAGTGGTGATTAGCGCTATAACGTTCGATGCCTGCCTTGAGCAAGGCCGAAGGGTTTGACGTTCAACGTTAATAAAAAAACGCCCAATTTTTTTGATTTGGCTCAGGACAGGTGCTGAACATAGAACGTAGAACATTGAACGTAGAACGATAAACCATGAGCTTTGCCGATAAAATAAGTTCAATAAGAATAATTCTTATTCCTGTTTTTGTTTCTTTACTTATTTATTCTGACTCCCATTCTTCTTTGAGATGGGCGGCAGTCGCGGTTTTTGTTCTGGCTGTTTTGAGTGACTTTTTTGACGGGATGGCTGCCAGGATTAAAAAAGAAAAGTCTGAGTTAGGCCAAATTATTGATCCTTTAGCTGATAAACTTTTGCTTCTTACCGCTTTTGTAGCTTTGTTTCTTTTGCCGCCTTTTAAGGTTGAGCTTTGGCTTGTTTTGATTGTAGTAAGCCGAGACCTGGTTTTAGTTTTTGGTTTTCTTATTGGGAAAATGCTTAAGGTTGAGATGATTATTTCTCCCACAATTTGGGGTAAGTTTACCACATTTTCTCAGATGGCTACTATCTTGTGGGTTTTGATTGGGTTTCCTTACGACCTTTATATTTCTTTTGTAGCCGCGGCTTTCACCTTAATATCCGGATTGGATTATTTCATAAGGGGAGTGAAGGTAATTAATGGACAAATTGATCCTAATTCTGGTTAGTTTTTTTTTAGGAGCTATACCCTTTGGATATATTGCTGCCAAATATATAAAAGGCATTGATATCCGCGTTTATGGTTCGGGCAATATAGGCGCGACTAATGTTTTTAGAGTTTTAGGGCCTAAATGGGGAATTTTGGTATTCACCTTTGATTTCTTAAAAGGCTTTACTGTTCCTTTTTTAACCTTTAATTTTTTAGGTAAAGAAGTTTGGCCTTGGCTTTTTGTGCTTACCGGACTTGCCGCTATTTTAGGGCATACCTATACGCCTTTTTTAAAGTTTAAGGGAGGTAAAGGGGTAGCCACAAGCTTGGGGGTATTTGTTGCTTTAGCTTTCCCTTTTACCGGGTTGTGGTGGATTTTACTTTCGGTTCTTTTGAGTTGGCTGGTTGTTTTTTTCTTATCAAGAATGGTTTCTTTGGCTTCCCTTTTTGCCGGGTTTGTTTTTTTATTGCTTTCTTTATTTTTTGCTCAGCAGTTTCAAGTAAAATTATTAGCTGGTATGCTTTTTTTTATTATTCTGATAAGCCATAGAAAAAATATAAAAAGAATTATTAAAGGAAAGGAAAATAAATTTAAGTAAAGGTAGTTTAAAAAAAGGAGAAAGTTATGGCAAAAAAAACAAGTAATGAACAAGGAAAAAAGAAAGCTTTAGATTTAGCTCTTTCTCAAATTGAAAAACAATTCGGTAAGGGAGCGATTATGCGCATGGGCCAAGGCCACAGTTTAAATGTTGATGTTATTCCTACGGGTATTTACTCGCTAGATAGGGCCTTGGTAGTTGGCGGGCTTCCCCGGGGAAGGGCTATGGAGATTTACGGGCCGGAAGGCTCGGGTAAAACCACCCTTACCCTCAGCATTATCGCGCAAGCTCAGGCTAACGACGGCGTTGCCGCTTTTATTGATGCTGAGCATAGTTTTGATCCTAAATACGCGCAAGTAATCGGAGTTAATTTAGAAGAATTGTTGGTTTCACAGCCTGATACCGGCGAACAGGCTTTGGATATAGTAGAGGCTTTAGTGCGTTCTAACGCGGTAGATATGATAGTTGTTGATTCGGTAGCCGCGCTTGTTCCTAAAGCTGAAATCGAAGGGCAGATGGGGGATTCTCAGATTGCCCTTCAAGCCAGGCTGATGAGCCAAGCAATGCGAAAATTGACTGCGGTGGTAAGCAAGTCAAAAACATGCGTTGTTTTTATCAACCAGATACGCGAAAAGGTTGGTGTGATGTTTGGGTCGCCGGAGGTAACTCCGGGGGGAAGGGCTTTAAAATTTTACTCATCTATCCGGATAGATTTAAGAAGGAAAGCGACCTTAACTACAAATGAAGGTGTTGTTGGTATTCGGGTCAGGGCAAAAATAGTGAAAAACAAAGTCGCTCCGCCTTTCAGAGAAGCTCTTTTTGAAATTATGTATGATGAAGGAGTTTCCAAAACAGGCGCTCTTATTGACGCGGCCGTTGAAGAAGGGGTTCTAAAACAATCAGGAAGCTGGTTTTCTCTTGGTGATGAGAATATTGCCCAAGGTAAAGAAAGTTTAAGGAAAGCGCTTCGTCAAGACCAGCAACTAAGAAAAAGGCTGCAGGATGAGTTAGTTAAGGCAAGTGTTGATAAAGAGAAAGGTTAAATCCTACTTTGCTAAAAACGGTGATGTACAGATTTTGTTGATCGTTGAAGGGTTGCGTTCTCCTTCGCTAAAGCTTCGGAGAAATCTCGCCGAAGCCTTGGCGGAGGCGGATAACTTGAATCGTTGAAAGCCAATCGGTTGTGTTTTTTAATTTATACGTTTTTACACGTTCAACTTTCAACGGTGGACGTTTCCAGCTACGCAACCGATAACCGATAGACGATAACATTT
>PXAH01000143.1 GCA_003565945.1 Candidatus Omnitrophota bacterium | reverse complement strand
TTTTGCATTGTCATTTGCCTTTGGCAAACGGGTATTTTGCGGTTAATTCATCTTTAGAGGTTTTGACTTTTGAGAGCCGCTTTTATCTTGGCAATATTCCGGTTATAAAACAGGAAACTCCTACAGTCACCAAGACTCAAGAGGTGATTGACGCTTTGAGAGTATCTAATATAGTGGTTTTAAAAAATCACGGAGTGGTAGCTGTTGGTGATAATTTTAGTCAAGCTTTAGCTTTAGTTGAAACCTTGGAAGACGCGGTCAAAACCGCTGTCACTGCCCGGCTTTTTAGAAATGAAGGTAAAATTTCTTCGGCTGGCCAAAATCAAGAGAAAAAAGAAAGTTCAGAAAAATACCCTATGTTTTCAACCGAACATATAAAAAAAATAGTAGAATTGGTTAATCAGGATCAGTTTATCGCCGCGAAGGGCAAAGAATTAGATTTAACTGTTGAATTAGCAATTAAACTGGATGGTTCAAATAAAGTTTATAAGTTTAATTTTAAACAGGGCAAAATAACAAGGCTTGATTATGACGGGCAAGCGCCTTTTGTTATTTCAGCTTCGGCTGATATTTGGAAAGATGTTTTTCTTGGTAAGCTTGACCCTTTTGTGGCGGTTACCCAAGGCAAAATGAATTTAAGCGGCCAATTAGGCCAGCTTTCTCGCTGGTATGTTCCTTTCAGCAGATTGTTTGAGCTGTTTAAACAGGTAAAATTTGAAGATAAGTAGCAAGTAGAGAGAAAAATCCAACCTCCGAGGTTAACAAAAATGGGCATTGATTTTATTGGGTTTTTTAGGAAGGTAATTTTGAGATTAGAGAGGTTCTCGCTACTTGCTACTCTCTACTCGCTACCTTAAAAGAATATGGACGAATACACTTCTTTTATAAACGGAGAATTTAAAAAAGGGAAGCAAAAAAGGGAAGTCATTAACCCTTCCGACGGAGAAGTACTGACTTCTGTTTTTTTAGCTTGTCAAAAAGAAATAAAAGAAGCGGTTGTCTCAGCCCGGCAGGCTTTTGATCAGGGTCCATGGCCAGGCTTTAGTCTTGCCCACAGAAAAGCAATACTTTTGAAGATATCAGAAAAAATTCTTGAAAATGCTAAAGAATTAGCTCAGCTGGAAAGTTTAAATACCGGAAAACCGATAAAAGAAACTACTTTTATGGATATACCCTCGGCCGCGGAAACTTTTAAATATTTTGCTGATAATTTAGAGGAATTTTTAAAAACAGAAAAAGTTAACATTAACACTCAAACCGCCCAAGCCAAAGCAATTTTACCGCGGGAGCCAAGGGGGGTTACCAGTTTAATTGTTCCCTGGAATTACCCGTTTTTAATTGCTTCTTGGAAATTAGCTCAAAGTTTAGCCGCCGGTAACACTGTTGTTTTGAAGCCATCAGTTCTTACCCCCCTTACGGCATTAGAGTTAGCTAAACTTAGCTATGAGGCTGGTTTACCGAAAGGAGTTTTGAATGTTGTTCTTGCCGAGGGGCAGGCCGCCGGAGAAGTTATCTGTACTGATCAGGATGTTGATCTGATTTCTTTTACTGGCTCTAACCCCGTGGGAAAAAAAATAATTCAATATTCATCTGAAAATGTAAAAAAAATGATTATGGAGTTGGGGGGGAAATCAGCTAATCTGGTTTTAGAGGATGCTGATTTTGATTTAGCGGTAAATGGAACTCTATGTTCTATTTTTTTGAATCAAGGCCAAATGTGCACAGCAGCTTCACGTATTCTAGTTCATCAGAGCTTATATGATAATTTTAAACAAAAGTTAAAGGAATTGGCTGGGAAAATTAAGATAGGAAAGGCCTTAGATTTTCAAACTCAGATGGGCCCGCTTATCTCAGAAGCACAAAGAAACAAGGTTGAGACGGCCATAAAGAGAGCCAGTCAGGAAGGGTTGGAAATCATAGCCGGCGGGCGGGCTCCGGAGGGCAAAGAGTTTGGAGGAGGTTTTTTCTTCCAACCTACTTTAATTGAGGTAACAGAAAGAGAATCTTTTCTTTTCCAGGAGGAAATTTTCGGGCCGGTTGCTTCCTTAACTTCTTTTTCTTCTCAGGCTGAGGCTGTAGAATTAGCTAACGATTCTCAATTTGGCCTGGCTGCCTGCGTTTGGACAAAAGATAAAGAAAAAGGGGAAAAAATTGCCGGAGAAATTTCTGCCGGGACGGTTTGGATAAATACCTATGGTATGTTTTTCAACCAACTTCCCTTTGGAGGCTTTAAAAAAAGCGGCTTTGGTAAGGAATTGGGAAAAGCCGGCTTTCTGGAATATACCCGCCTAAAAAATATCATTACTGATCAAACCCAAGGCGCTAAACCCCTGGTTAACTATTGGTACGGTTTCTGAAAAAGGGTTAAGCTTTTACCTTCTATAAATTTGAAGACACTACATTCTGATTGCATTTTCAGAGCATAGTTCTTATAATAGCAGCCAAATAGGATTGATTATGGACTCTATTTACGGCTTTACTTTAGAAGAATTAAGCCAAAAGTTAGCTTTGTGGGGGTTTTCCGCTTACCGGGCAAAGCAGATTTTTGGCTGGATTTACAAAAAAGGCATAGAAGATTTTTCTGATATGACCAATATCGGAAAAAAGCAACAGGATGTTTTGAAAAAAACTTTTTCTTTATCAAAATTTGAGCCGATAAGAAAAGAGGTATCAAAAGATAAAACAGAAAAAGCCTTATTTGAGTTAGCAGATAAAAAACTAATTGAAACCGCGTTAATTCCGGAGAAATCACGGAATACCCTTTGCCTTTCCACTCAAGTAGGCTGCGGGTATAACTGTACATTTTGCGCAAGCAAGCAAGGCGGGTTTGTCCGAAACCTGGAGACTTTTGAAATAGTCAGGCAATATTTAGAATTTTCTAAGAAATACCGGATAACTAACCTTGTTTATATGGGGATAGGCGAACCGCTTGATAACTTTGATAATACCGTAAAATCAATAAAAATTTTAACAGAGCCGGCGGGAGCTAATTTTACCAAAAGAAGAATTTCTTTATCTACCTGCGGCTTGCCGGATAAAATTAAAAAGTTAGCTGGCCTGAATTTAGGGATTAAGCTTTCAGTGTCTTTACACGCGGTAACCAATTCAAAAAGAAGCCGGCTGATGCCGGTAAATAATAAATACCCATTAGAGGAATTGTTTGAGTCTGTAAAGTATTACCAGCACAAGCAGAAATACCCTGTAACATTTGAATATATATTGTTGGAAGATTTCAACGTAGGAGAGGACGACGTGAAAAAATTAGCAAAATTAATCAGGCAAACAGGTGCTAAGTTAAATTTGATACCTTACAATGGCAAGGAAAAAGCTTCTTTAGCTGGAGGCGGTGAGTCATTATCTTTTATTGAAGAAAAGCACTCTTTTTTTATTAAAAATTTAAGAAAAGAGAAAATAATCTTTACCCTGCGAAAATCACGCGGGCCCGATATTAACGCTGCTTGCGGTCAATTACGCAGTTATT
>PXAH01000066.1 GCA_003565945.1 Candidatus Omnitrophota bacterium | reverse complement strand
TAGTTCTCTTGCTTTGTTGTTAGAGAACAAACCGCATCCATGCGACACATAAAACGGCAACAAAAAGATATTTGCAAGATAGCCTTTAGGATATAGAAAAACAAACAAATACAAGAGCATGAAAAAAAACTTAAAAACGCCTACCAAAATAAAAGGGAAAAGAAAGCACGGGTTTCGGAAGCGGAGCAGCTCAAGCAGCGGGCGAAAGATTTTGAATCAACGCCGCCGGAAAGGGCGGGCAAAACTATCTGTATGAGTGAGTTTGCTTTGTTTTTGATTAAAATATATCAGAAGTTTCCGAAACTGACCCCTCCATCTTGTAGATTTTTTCCTTCTTGTTCGGAGTACGCGAAACAAGCTTTTCAAAAATACCGGTTTTCAAAAGCTTGCGGTTTAGTTATTTTTCGAATTTTGCGGTGTAACCCTTTTGTTCAGGGCGGGTTTGACCCGTTAACCTAAAGATTAAAAATGGAAAGAAGAACCATAACTGCTTTTTTACTGATAATTGCTTTTTATATAATTTGGGCCCAATTTACCCCTGAGCCCGTATCTGAAAGAGATTCACAAACCATTGAAAGAGAAGAAGTTACACGTGAACGAAGAACAGAACCCTTTAAAGAGGCCGAGGCAATAACAGCTGACCGGCAAGATCCTGCCTCGACACTTCCTCCACTAAAAGCTGAAAATATAGCGGAAGTTAAAATTGGCAACTATTATATAATTTATTCCAGACGCGGCGGTTACATTAGGGAAGTTGCTGTTGATACGCCGGAAAATATACTGCCTTTTAAAAATTTAGGGTTTCAGCCGGCGACTCAGGATATAGAATATGATGTGCAAGCTGGGAAAAATTCGCTTGTTTTTCTTGGGGAGGAAAATGAAAGAAAAGGATTTATTTTCAGTGATTATCTTATTGAGATAGAAGGAGTTAGCCCATCATCCATTCTTTTATTCTCTTTTTACTTAGATTCAGGTGTTTCTCATATTGATCAGCGCTACTTTGAGGCATTTTACAAAAAAAATGATGACATTAATCGCACTCACCCTAAAAAGATTTCCGAAGAGATGCTTTCTGATGTTGAGTTTGCCGGTTTCCGAAGCAAATATGATACAGCTGTTTTGCTGAGAAGCCGCTACAGCCTTGAGTGGGCGAAAGAAGAAGACATTGCTCATCTTTACCTTCAAAGCCCTCCATCGGCTATTTCTTTGTATGTCGGGCCTCATACTGCCGACAGGCTGTCGCCTTACGGATTAGAGTCGATTGTGTATTATGGCTTTTGGCATTTTTTGGCGGTTGCGTTGATAAAAATTCTTTATTTCTTCCATGGTTTTCTCCATAATTGGGGATTAAGTATTATGCTTTTATCCTTTTCTGCTCATCTATTTTTCTTTCCGCTTACTGCTAAAAGCAGCAAGGCTATGCGTAAAATGCAGGAAATTCAGCCGTTAATGCAGGAATTACGGGAGAAACATAAAGATAAGCCACAAAAACTCCAGAAGGAAACAGTTGAATTATACAAAAAACATCAGGTAAATCCCCTGGGAGGCTGTCTACCGCTTTTTTTTCAGTTCCCTATATTTATTGCTTTTTATCAAGTTGTTTTCCGATTTGCAGAGCTTCAAGGCGCTTCTTTTCTTTGGATTCAAGACCTATCCCGGCCTGACAGATTATTCCGCCTGCCGTTTACGGTTCCCTTATTGAGAGTTGAATATTTTAATCTTCTTCCAGTTTTACTGGTAATACTGGGTATAATTCAACAACATGTGACAGTAGCTTCTTCTAACCCTCAACAAAAAAAGATGGGTTTGTTTATGGGGGTTTTTATGGGGGTAATTTTCTACAATTTTCCCTCCGCCTTAGTGATTTACTTTTTCGTTCAAAATCTACTTACTCTTGCCTATCAATTTCGCCTCAAAAAAGCTAAAGCAGCTTCTTAAAAACACTCAAACAAAAAAATCTTTGCCAAGATTGCATTTTTTGCGTTTTCACGTGAAAACCGCCCACATTTAACCAGTAGGCGGTTTCCACGTGGATATTCTCTTATATTTTTTAACGAAAATATACACGTGAAAACCTTCCAGTTTATTTCTGCTGAAGGTTTCCACGTGGCAATTTCAAAAAGTAGACGTCCTAGAATAGACGTCCTACTTTGGCTAACTTGATAGCGGCAGATCAGGCCAAACAAGAAAAGCCTTGTCTAGATTACGTTTTCTGCGTTTTCACGTGAAAACCGCCCACATTTAACCAGTAGGCGGTTTCCACGTGGATATTTTTTTATGTTTTTTAAAGAAATATACACGTGAAAACGGCTCAATTTTTCATCAGCAGAGCCGTTTCCACGTGGATATTCTCTTATATTTTTTAACGAAAATATACACGTGAAAACCTTCCAGTTTATTTCTGCTGAAAGTTTCCACGTGGCAATTTCAAAAAGTAGACGTCCTAGAATAGACGTCCTACTTTGGTATGGGTGCAAGCTTTGCCGGTTTGGGTTGTAAAATATTCTCTAAAAATAAGTTGCATTTTATAAATAAAATATTAAAATGAATTAATATGGGAGAAATAATAGGAATATGCAATCAGAAGGGGGGAACTGGAAAAACCACGACCGCCATTAACCTAAGTTCCTTTCTGGGGTTGGAAGGGAAAAGAACTCTTCTTATTGATATGGACCCCCAAGGCAATGCTTCTTCGGGTGTTGGCCTAGATCCAGTTGGGAAAAATTCTATATACGATGTAATTTCTGACAATGTTAAGATAGAACAAGCAATTTATTCTACTGATTGGCCGAACCTTTCACTTATACCTTCAGATATTTCGCTTACCGGGGGAGAGGTTGAGTTGGTTTCATTTAATCAGCGCGAAACTCTTTTGCGACAACGACTTATAGAAGTTAAAGATAATTATGATTACATAATTATTGATGCCCCGCCTTCCCTAGGGTTGCTTACAGTTAATGTTTTGTCAGCAGCGGATAGCTTATTGATCCCCATTCAATGTGAGTATTACGCCCTAGAAGGTGTTTCAAAATTAATGCATACTATTGAGCTGATAAAAGAAGGGCTTAACCAAAATTTAGAAATAGAAGGTGTTTTGCTGGTTATGGCTGATTTTCGGACACGCCTTACTTTGCAGATAATAGAGGAGGTAAGGAGTTATTTTAAAAGCAAGGCTTTCAGCATTATTGTTCCCAGAAATGTAAAATTAGCTGAAGCTCCTAGCTTTGGGAAACCTATTTATTTTTATGACTCAAGTTGTGTAGGGGCCAAAGCCTATTCAGGCTTAACCCAAGAGTTGTTAGGGCAGAAAAATAAAGCAGATAGTTTGGTTAATCAAAGAGGTTAAAATGGGAAAAAAAGTTTTAGGTAAGGGATTAGAAGCATTGATTCCTAAGAAGAAAGTTTTAGGGAACGGTGAAAATTTTATTCATCTTTCTGTAAATAAAGTTCAACCGAATCAATTTCAACCGCGTAAACAATTTAACCAAAAGGATTTGTCGGAATTAACTCAGTCAATTAAGGAGCAAGGATTTATTCAGCCTATCCTGGCGCGTT
>PXAH01000135.1 GCA_003565945.1 Candidatus Omnitrophota bacterium | reverse complement strand
CTTCTAAGGCGTAATTTAAGAGATTATCCAGTTTTTGCGGTTCCGGTTCTTTATTTGAGTTCTCATTGTAGCTTTTTACGGCGTTAAAGATTTGAGTGGCTCTTTTTACGTTCCGGCTGATGGCCGTTCTTACTCTTTCGACATCTTCTTTTGTCGGCTCATAGCCGCCCATACTGCTTAAATCCATCAAAGATACCGAAATTATGTTAATGATGTTGCCCAGCTCATGCCGGTAAGCGTCGGCAATCTGGAAGGCGCTTTCGATACGGGCTTTTTCTATTTCCAGCTTATGCTTCTGGTGAGTTGCTTTCTGGTATTCTTGGAAGTAGTAGATTTCAGATAAGGCTAAAGAGGTTTGAGCTGACACTATGCTGAAGGCGTCAATGTCGGTATCGGTGAATATTTTATTTTCCTCTTTTTTGCCCAGGATAAGCAAGCCGTAAAGATTCCCGTTTAAACGTAAGGAGCAAACCAAGCCAACTTTTAATTTCTCAGCTAAAGCGGGAAGATATTCGCCTAAAACCGGTTCGGTTGAGTTACCCAGAGAAGCTATAAATTTGCTATTCTTGTCTATTTTAGCCGGTAAGCTAGAATTATTGCCTGTTTCTTTACCCTTTAAGCTAAAGTGGTTGTTTTCCTTCAGGTAGATAGCGGCAAAATCAAGCTTTATTGAACCCATTACCTTATCCAGCACTTTTTGACAAAGCTCATCTACTTTTCGGATAAAGATAAGATTGCTTGAGAACTCTTTTAAGGCTTTTTGGTAACGCTTCTGTTCAGCTAACAACATATCCTCTGCCCGGCGGCGCAGGTAGCCGTAGATGAATGGGCCTGATGTTGCTAGCAAAATAGCGAAATATGTAGAGATTTTCCAAATATCATACCTGTAGCCCAGATAAAGCGGTATGCCTAACACTAAGGCGTAAACACTAAAAGCTATACCCGCGCGAGTAAGCGCTATTTTTATATCCATTAGGCGATGTTTAACTATGGCATAGGCAATAATACTTATACCGAAAGAAACAAGTATATTTAAAACCGGCGGGATGCGAGGAACCCTATACCAGCACAAAAAATTTGTTGCGCCGCCTAAAAAGCCAAATATAAGGCCGATAAAAACATAGAGAATTTGATGCCTAAAGATACCGCTACTGGTTCTAAATTTTTGATACATACGGTAAAAAGCATAACTTCCTATAACCAAAAAATGAGCTAACGCAAAATGAAATACCGGACCCGGAATTAGCCAGTAAGGGAATACTAAGTGTTTACTTACACCTTCGGCGTAAAAAGGGGTATAAACAAAAAGAGCAAAAATGATGCTAATCAAATAGTTAGAAATAATTAATTTTCTTTTATCGGAAATGCCCAGTAGCAGAAAAGTGAAATGAAGAAGAGATGTGGGCATGAAAATTACCCCTATCATGCAGGTCCTCATAAAAAAGACAGCTAGCGCCTTTTCAGGAGTAATCAGCCAGGCAAAATAGAAAAAAGACCACCAAGCGATGGAAAAGAAGAAAAAAGAAGTAGCTTTATGCGCCGGCGATCTAGAACTTCTAAAAAATATAAGGAAAATTAAAAAGATTGCTGTGATAAAATTAATCAGGCCGGTGAAAGCATAATAATCAAGAGGAATAAACGCCATTGGGCAAGAATATTAGTTTTTTGTCAGGGTAAAGTAAAAAATATAGGTAAACTCATCTACTTTGATATCAAGCGAGAAATCAGTTAATCCGCAGTTACTTAATAAATCAATTAACTCATTTTTAGTCCGGAGAACAAATTTCCAGTCACAAAACCAACCCGGCGGAAGCGGCGGAAAGGTTTTTTCTTTATTTTTAAGCGCGACTATAAATTTCCCTCCTTGTGGCAAAAGCTGCCAGAAAAATTGCAGCCATCTCTTTAAGACTCTATCCGGCAAATAATCTATTAATCCAATGCTATAAATTAAATTTTGCCGGTCAAAGCCTTTAGCCTTTTCTTTATCTTTTATCATTGTAAATAAGTCTTTTTGCAATAATTCTACCTTTATATTTGGAGCTAAATTTTGAAATTTGCCTTTTGAAAAATCCAAAGCTTCCTGGTCCCAGTCTATACAGGTAAATATTAAAGAGTTTTTATATTTTAAGCGGGGGATAAGCTCGGCTACCTCCCGGCAGGAGCCACAAGCTAAGTTCAATATCTTTAGCGAAGGTTCGCTTGTGTTTGCCGCGATGTATTCAATAATCATCTCTCTTAACCTATCTTTACGAAGCCTTACCGCTACAGCATAAGGATTGCTTAAAAAATATTTATCGTAGTATCGCCCAATACCTTCTGAATAAGGTTGATTATCATAAACGTCTTCGATCATTTTATAATCGCCCGGATAACCTCTTGGTTTTTCAAAGGCTCGTTTTACTATTAGGCTTTTATAAGCAAAAGCACCCGTAAAAAGTCTAAAGTTTTCTTTAACTGTCTTTATTATCTCTTTATTATTAACTTTTTCCTCAAGGCTATTCCCTTTTAAAACGATTTGATCGTTTAAAGCAGTTAGTTTTCGTTCAATAAGCGGGTCGCAAGCGTCTCCGGCGGATATTTCTTTTTCAATTTTGTCCAATTCATCTAAATATTTTTTTATATCATCTAAAAAATAATTTAATATTTGATTTTTTAGGCTAGGATTATCTGTCTTATCTAGAATTTCCGTGGTTTTTGTTTTAATTAAGAAAATTCTTAATTTTTGACGCAGGCTATCTTCTAAATTAATATACTTGGCGCCATAAAAAAACTTACCCTCTCCTAAAGGATTCTTTCGAATAATTTGAAGCTGTATTTTTAAGGAATCGGAACCAAGGTAAAGGCAAGCGGGGATATCTAAGTCCTTATTAAGAATTTTATCAGCAACAAAGCCTACGCCTTTTTCGCTTATATCTACGGTTTTTATCGATATGTTATCGGGTAGGTTAAGTGCGATCCCGTATTTGATTCGAGGAGAGAGTCTTTTTTCTTTGCGAATTTGAGTCATTAAGCCATTTATTCAGTTATGTTGCTTTGGATAATTTTTAAAAATACCTCATTATCAAAAGGCTTATAAACATAATCTGCCACTTCTAGCTTTGTTGCCGCAATATAGCTATCTTCATCCGCGTAACCGGTAATCACAACCTCAGGGATAGATTTTTTGCCCTTTTGGCTCAGGTAGCCGCGGATGTTTTTCATGGTTTCAATGCCGTCCATGCCCCCCATTCTTATATCTGAAATAATCAAATCAAAATCTGTTTCTTTAACTTTTTCTAAAGCGGTTAATCCATCTTCAGCAACAACAACGTTATATCCTTTTTCATGTAACAACTTTTGAATGCTCTTTGCTACTAACTTCTCATCGTCAATTACTAAAATATTTTTAGTCATCTTTACTCCTTCCAATTGTCACCCATTTAATTATAGCAAATAGCATTGGATAGGCAATATCTTCTTTCTGCTCATAGTGTCAAGAATATTGTGCACTTTTAATTTTCCCGTATTGAGGCAACAAACCTTTCTTTATAAAAGCATACATCCAGCGTTCACAACTTCTGGTATTAGGGAACCTCCCGAAAGCTTT
>PXAH01000141.1 GCA_003565945.1 Candidatus Omnitrophota bacterium | reverse complement strand
TTTTTTTGATTTTAAATCGGTAAGTGAGGAAAAGGATGAGCTGGATTATAATAACTTATCTGATTGCCCTCACTGCAAAAAGCCTATCCCCCAAGACTCTACAATGTGTTATTATTGCGGCGGGGAAGTTTATTTTAATAAAAAATCTTACAAGTTTTTCTGGCTGGTTTTGATTTTAATAGTTTTTCTTTTCATTTATCTTATTTTTTAAAATATCGGATATGGAAATTATTACTCTTAATTCAAAAAGACGAAATGAGTTTATCGATATTACTTCTTTTGCGCAAGAAGCGGTAACAAACGCACCGGTTGAGAAAGGTTTCGCCAGAGGACTATCCGGCTCTGCAATAGGCAGTAGAATATGCCTGCGCGAAGTTTAATGGCAGCAACCTGAAAACTCCGAGAGGGCAAGGGGTTTGGAGGGGAAGGAGTTCCTGATCTTGCTTTTTCCCGGTGGCGGGAAAGACAGAAGATAATACAATAAAAGCCGTAAATATTGGTGGACATTCCAATATTTACGTGTATAATTAGAGTATGGTTCAAAGAATAATTTATCTTAAAAAATATCATAACTCTTTATTTTTATTCGGGCCGCGGCAAGTAGGCAAAACTTACCTCATAAAGCATACTCTTTTTCCCGATATTTTCATCAACCTCCTTAAGCATAACGAATACTTAAGATACGCCAAAGATATATCTTTGCTTTCCAAGGAATCCGCAAGCTTAAAAAAAAATAAAGCTTTGATTGTAATTGATGAAATTCAACGTTGTCCTGAGCTTTTGGATGAAGTGCAGCTTCTTATGGATGAAAAGCCAGAATATCAGTTTATCATGACCGGTTCCAGCGCGCGTAAGCTTAAAAGAGTAGGGGTAAATTTATTGGGCGGAAGGGCCATTACGCTGCATCTATATCCTTTTACCCACGAAGAATTAGGAAAGGATTTTTTACTTGAGGAAGCTATGCATTATGGAACATTGCCAAGAATTGCTTTAGAGAAAAATAAACAGAGTAAGGCCCGATTATTAAAAAGCTATATTGAGGTATATCTGCAGGAAGAGATTAGGCAGGAGTCATTAATAAGAAATATTCCCGCTTTTGCCAGATTTCTCGAATTGGCGGCATACGAAAACGGGAACCTAATTAATTTTCAGAGTTTGGCCCGGGAAGTGGGGGTCCACTCCAAAACTATAAAGGAATATTTCCATATACTGGAAGATACTCTTGTGGGCTTCTTGTTGTATCCTTACAAAAAATCCCACAGGACAAAAATAGTAGCGCACCCTAAATTCTATTTTTTTGACTGCGGAGTAGTATCGACACTGAAAAATGAACTCTCAAGAGAGCCGGTTTCAGGTACGGCGCCCTATGGAAAGTCATTCGAACACTTTATTATACTTGAAACCAAAAGATTGTTAGATTATCATGAAGCGGAAACAAAATTAAGCTTTTTCAAAACTACAGACGGCGCGGAGGTGGATTTAATCATAGAATTTAAAGATGAAATATGGGCAATCGAAATAAAAGCTCATCAGGCGCCGCAGTCAAGCCGGATAAGGGGGCTTAGAAGCTTTATCAAAGACCATAAACGCGCCAGAGGCCTATGCGTTTGCTTAACGCCCCGTACGTTTATAAGAGATAATATTGAGTTTTTGCCCTGGCGGGATTTTATGAAAATGCTTACCTGTGAATAAGATAAATCTAAAATTATCTTTATTCATATACCAAAGACAGCTGGTGAGAGCATAGCAAGTTTGTTTCAAAATGATTGCCCTGGAATACCAAAATATGCCACAGTCTTGTAGATTAAAAATCATGTTAGTCGTGAATTATGGGACGGTTATTTAAAATTGGAATCAATAAGCATTAATTCAAAAAGACGAAATGAGTTTATCGATATTACTTCTTTTGTGCAAGAGGCTGTAAAAAATGCCTCAGTTGAGAAAGGGGTTTGCCTGGTATTTTGCCCCCACACAACCGCGGCAATAACCATTAATGAATCTGCTGATCCGGCAGTTTGCCAAGATATTGTTAATTACCTCAATAAGTTGGTGCCCGCCAGCAGAAGTTATTTACATGCTGAGGGCAATTCCGACTCCCACATTAAGAGTTCGCTTGTAGGGGCTTCTGAGAAGTTAATAATCGAGGGCGGCAGGCTTGTCTTAGGTACTTGGCAGGCCATATATTTTTGTGAATTTGACGGGCCCCGCAGCCGGAAGGTTTATGTTGAGATAGCTAGAGAGGGCCACCATGCCTGAACTGCCGGAAGTCGAGACTATAAAAAAGGATTTAGAAAAATATATTCTTGGTAAAAAAATTACCAAGGTTAAAATCAACAGGCCCGAAGTAATTAAGGAGCCGGAACCTTTAAAGTTTAAAAAAGAACTTTGTAATGAAAAAATAAAAGAAACAATCAGGCGTGGCAAATTATTAGTTTTAAAACTGAAAGAAAATAAATTTTTGATTATTCATTTAAGAATCAACGGCTGGTTAAAATACGGCCGGGAAGAAGAAAAGGCCAGGGTTATTTTTCAGCTGTCCGATGGTAATTGCTTGAATTATATTGATTCACGTTTGCTTGGCCATCTGCGCTTGAGAAAAAGTTATCAGGACCTTGACTTTGTAAAAAGGTTAGGGCCGGAAATATTTGATTTAACACCCATTCAGTTTAAGAAAATGCTTAGAGAAAAAAAAGCTAACGTTAAATCGTTGATTATGGACCAGCATTTTTTAGCCGGGCTAGGGAATATTTACGCCCAAGAAGCTTTATTCTTAGCCGGAATCGATCCCCGCCGGCCGGCTAACAGCCTTAAAGATAAAGAAGCCGGCCTTCTTTATAAAGAAATAAAAAATGTTTTAACCGAAGCTATAAAATACAGAGGTTCTTCGGTAGACGCTTACCGCGATTCAAGAGGTCAAAAAGGCGGAATGGAGAAGAGGTTAAAAGTATATAAAAAAAATAAAAAACCATGCCTCCGCTGTCAAGCCGGCCTGGAAAAAATTAAACTGGCAGGAAGAGGAACTTGTTTTTGCCCCAAATGCCAAAAGTAGAACGTTATGCCTGCCTTAAAGTTATCTGCTGATAAACTAGCTAAGTTAGCCCCGCCTTATATTTTTTTAGATACAATTAAAAAGGATAGTTGTAACCGAAGGTCGCTTCTTTTTAGTCAAATAGAAAAAGTTTTAAAATTTGAAGCCGGTAGCTGCCCAAATACTTTTTTTGCTGAGGCAGAAAACTATCTTCAAAAAGGGTATTGGCTTTGCGGCTATTTTACCTATGAGTTTGGCTACTTTTTAGAAGATTCATTTAAGGATTTAAGGAAAAAAAGCAAGATGCCTTTAGCTTGGCTGGCGGCAGCCAAAAAACCGGTTGCGGTTGAATTCAGTGGCAAAAAAGAAGAGAGTTATTACCGGGCAAAAAACCTAAAGCCCAATATCAGCAAAAATCAATACAAAGGGAAAATAGTAAGGATAAAAAAATTTTTAGAAGAGGGGCTTACCTACCAAACCAACTATACCTTTAAAATTAATTTTGATTTTGAAGGTGATGTTTTTAGCTTGTATCAGGCCCTGCGCCGTATCCAGCCGACTTCCTACGCGGCTTTTATCAATACAGGCCAAGG
>PXAH01000083.1 GCA_003565945.1 Candidatus Omnitrophota bacterium | reverse complement strand
CTAGAGGTATATCATTTAACCGGCGAGCCGATTTCAAAGAAAAAGAAAGAAGCTGAAGGCCTTTGGCCGGAATTGCCTTGTGTGGTTTACGGACTAAACATAGAGAGAGAGGCCTTATATCAGAGAATAAACAGGCGAACTGACCGGATGTTTGAGGAGGGGGTAGTTGATGAAGTCAAAGGCCTGCTTGATAAGAAACTTAGTTTAACCGCGGCAAAGATTATCAGTATAAGCGAAATAAAAAATCACCTGGAAGGAAAAATCAGCCTGGAAGAGGCAAGGGAAAAAATTAAGAAAAACACACGTAACTTTGCTAAAAGGCAGCTTACCTGGTTTAAGAAAGATTCCCGTATTAACTGGATTGACCGGCAAGAAAAAAAACCAGATAAAATAGTTGATCAAATAAAAGCAACGATTAACGATTGAACGTCGAACGTCGAACGTCGAACACAACCATGATCGAAACAAAAAAAAGTGAAAAATCACTTTTAGTGGTAGCGAAAACTCCGGATGAAAAGTGGAGCCGGCAGATGCTTGCTTCCGAATTTAAAGCCCTGGTTTTATCAACCGGAATTGAAGTAACTGAGGTTTTGACTTGTAATCTCCACCAGCCTAACCCTTCCTTTTATATCGGAAAAGGTAAAGTTTCGGAGCTCAAAGATATCGTTAATCAGGGGGAAGTGGATGTAGTCATTTTTGATAATAATCTCAACTACAGCCAGCAGCGAAATTTAGAGGGTATTTTAGAAGTAAAAACTTTAGACAGAACCCAACTTATTCTGGATATCTTTGCTAAACACGCTAAAACCCGGGAGGGAAGCCTTCAAGTTGAGCTGGCCCAGCTTGAATATCTTCTGCCGCGTTTACGCGGTAAGGGGGTAATGCTTTCCAGGCTGGGAGGCGGGATAGGTACGGTAGGCCCGGGTGAAACTAAGCTTGAAGTCGACCGAAGAAAGATTTTAGACAGAATTGCTCGTTTAAATAAAGAGATTAAAGAGGTTAGCCGCCACAGAGGCTTGGCCCGGCAAAAGCGTCAACGGCAGAAGGTTCCGGTTTGTTCGCTTGTAGGCTACACCAACGCCGGTAAAACTACTCTTTTAAACCTTTTAACTAAAGGCGGGCAAAAAGTTTCATCAGATATGTTTACTACCTTAGATACAGTAAGCCGCAAAATTAAAATAAAAGAAGCCATGGAGGTTGTGATATCGGATACGGTAGGTTTTATCTACAAGCTGCCGCCGAATTTAATTGAAGCCTTTAAGGCAACTCTTGAAGAATTACATTATTCGGATTTACTGCTTCATGTGGTAGATATCAGCTCGCCTAACATCGAACAGATTCAGCAAGCTGTAAGTAGAATACTTGAGGAATTAAAACTAAAGGAAAAAGAAAAGCTTTTGGTTTTTAATAAAATTGATAAGGTAGAAGCGGCTGTTGTTGAGAAAATGGAGCGAATGTATCCGGAGGCAGTTTTTCTTTCAGCTTCCCGGGGAGAAGGGCTGGATTTCTTGGAGCGGGAAATTTACCGCCGTTTATCCGGCAGCTTTTCTGAAGTAATCGCGGAGGTACCAATAGGAAGGATGGATGTTATAAACTTTCTTCATCAAAACAGCCAGGTTTTAAAAACAAACTATAAAATAAAGAGTGTTTCCTGTTGGCTAAGGATATCCAAAACAAAGCTTCCTTTTTTAAAAAAACAGGGCATTAAATTCAAGCATTTAACTTCATAGTAGGACGTCTATTATAGGACGTCTATTCTGGGCACCTTGTTTAATAGTCTTACCAGCTTTCAAAAACCCAATAAAATCAATCCTTATTTTTACCAACCTCCGAGGTTGGTAAATGGGGGGATTATTATTGGGTGGATTTTAAAAAATAATTTAAAAATTACTTGACAAAAAATTAAAAATATTGTATAAATAATTCGGAGGGATGGGGGATGAGATGGGAAGATATCGAAGAACAATTTGACTTGGATATCCCGGAAGATGAGCCGATTTTTCCGGTAAATATAGTCTGTAAGTTACTTGATCTGCAGTATTATACTCTGCATGAAATCGTAAAAGAGGGGATACTGAATAAGGCAAAGAAGGCGAAGAAAAAGGAAACAAAGAAAAAAAAGCTTTTTTCATTTGAAGATATGAAAGCATTGAAATATATAAAGCATTTGGTTGAAGAGGAAGGAGTAAATATCAAAGGAGTAAAAATCATTCTCAAACTGAAAGAAGAAAGAGAGTGATTTTTTTTAAGGTATAATTAGCACTCTTGGCTTGGGAGTGCCAAAGTGTTTGACTGGACCCTTGACAATTTCCTAAGTGTTAAAAAATGAAAATCGTCAAGGGTTTAATTCGACTAAGCTCTTTTACTGCGCCTTCGGCTTGAAAAAGAGCAAGTCTCATTAAAGGAGGTGGTTGGTATGAGAATTATTCCTTATCGTCGGGAAGATCCGTTTAAGCTTTTGCATGATTTTGGCACTGAGATAGAGAAGTTTTTTGAACCCACTTTTGGCGGATTAACTAAAGAAGATAGTCAAATATTGGCCCCATCGGTAGATATCTCTGAAGATAAGGGGAATATTTATGTGGAAGCAAATCTACCTGGTTTTGAACAAAAAGACGTAAAGGTAAAGATGAAGGGTGATTCGTTGGTGCTTAGCGCTAACCGTGAGGAAAAAAAAGAAGAAAAAAAGAAAAACTATTATCGCTGTGAGAGGTATCAGGGCAATTTCTACCGGGAAATAAAACTACCTCAAACAGTCGATGCCCAAGGTATCAAAGCTAAGTACAAAAGTGGTGTGTTGAATGTAACCCTTCCCAAAAGAGAAGAAGAGCAAGGGAAGGAGATTTCTGTTGATGTTGAATGAAACAGTTTATCACTCTATCCAGTTTATCCTCCGAAGCCTTTGCCTTGGGCGCGAGGTTTCCTCAAAGGCGAAGGAGGATAAACTATTTGCGCTCCCAAGCCAAAGATGCTATCTTGATAGATAGCTTGTTGGTAAAAAAGATGGATGGATTATGAATTTAGAAAAATTTACTTTAAAAGCACAGGAAGCAATTATCCGGGCAGTTGAGCTTGCCCATCAACACAAGCATCAGGCTTTTGCGCCTGAACACATTCTTTACGCTCTTTTTGAAGACAAAAAAAGCGTTTCTTGCCGGGTTTTTGGAAAGCTAGGGTTGAATGTAGATGAATTTAGGCAAAATATAGACACACATCTAAAATCTTTGCCGAAAGTTTTTGGTGGTACTACCCAGGCCTACGCGTCCCAAGCTACGGCTGATGTATTAAAGCAAGCTAAGGATAAGGCTAATCAGCTGGGAGATGAATATATTAGCTCAGAAGTTTTGCTTTATCGGTTGGCTGAGCAGAAAGATTCACTTTTTTTTAATTATTTAGCTAAGCGCGGAATAGCTCCGGAAGATGTTTCGCGGGTTGTAAAAGAGATTCGCGGTTCTCATAAAGCAGACAGCCAATCGGCTGAAAACACCTACCAAGCTTTAGAGAAGTTTGGCCGGGATTTAACTGAGATCGCCAAGAAGGGAAAACTTGATCCGGTAATCGGCCGTGATAATGAAATAAGGCGCTTAATGCAAGTTTTATCCCGGCGTACCAAAAACAATCCTGTTTT
>PXAH01000020.1 GCA_003565945.1 Candidatus Omnitrophota bacterium | reverse complement strand
TCTGCCCCGCTTTTTCTTTTAAAGCTTGTTTATCGATTTTACCGGTTCTATTTTTTGGTAATTGGTCAACAAATTCAAAATAATGAGGCATCTTAAAAGAAGCAAGATTTTTCTTTAAAAATTCTTTTAATTCATCTTGGCTAAATTTCTCTTTATCAGCTACGGCCAGGAAAGCCTTGGGAACTTCTCCTCTTAACTTATCTTCTACACCGATTACCGCCACTTCTTTTACACCGGGAAACTTTTGAATAACAGCTTCAACTTCAGGTGAAAAAACAATTTCGCCGGCAACCTTAATCATTTCCTTAATTCTTCCCACGATGTAAAAAAAGCCTTCCTCATCTTGACAAGCTATATCGCCTGTTTTTAACCAGCCGTCTTCGGTTAAAACCTCTTTGGTTAATTCCGGCTCTTTATAATAACCGGACATTATCCCCTTGCCCTTAACCTGAAGCTCTCCTTTTTCTCCCTTGGCAACATTTTCACCCTGGCTGCTTACAATTCTTGCTTCCATATTGAAGTCAAACTTGCCTATGCTGCCGAGCTTACTTTGATCCTCTGGCGAATAAGCGTTGGGCGCTGAGGTTTCAGTCATCCCCCAGCCATTACGCAGCTGAGCGTTTGGGCATAGCTTGTGAAACCTCTGTAATACGGCCGGAGAAGAGGGAGCCCCGAAAACTACCGCGTATTTTAAGGAAGAAAGGTCAAAACGTTCAGCTTCCTTCATAAAAAGAATAGCCATAAACATCGCCGGCACTATACAAAATAAAGTTATTTTATGCTTTTCTATGTTCCGTAAAAACTCAACCGGCTGAAACCTATCCATCAAGACCAAAGTAAAGCCAAAATGAAGCATAAACAAAATAAAATCCAGCCCTCCTACGTGAGAAAAAGGAATCCCGCCGCAGAGAAAAATATCTTGAGGTGTAACTGTTAAATAATGCTCTAGAACTTCTATTGGGTTCTCCAGATGACGGTAAGTTAAGCTCACCCCTTTTGGATGGCCGGTTGAGCCGGAAGTATAAAATATAGCCGCGTCATCTTCGCCGGAAATTGAATTTTCCGGTTTATCAGCTGAACCGGAAGCCAAAATATCAGAAAAACTATCGAACCCTTCTTCTTTTTGGCCAAAGATAAGTATTCTCTTTAAGCCGGGACAGCGGCTCTTGATTTGAGCCAGGCTGATTTCTTTTTTCGGCTGGATAAATAAAACTTCAGCGTCTGAGTGGTTAATAAAATTTATAATTTCGGTTTCGGTAAGCATATAGTCTAAAGGAACAATCACCGCCCCGGCTGACAAAACCCCGAAAATACTAAAAACCGTATCCGGTAAATTAGGAAGGTAAAGAGCAACTTTTTGCCCTTTTTGATTTCCTTGCTTTAGGAGATAGTTAGCAACCTTAAAGCTTTGTTCCTTTAGGCCGGTAAAGGAAATTGGATTATCTCTAAAAATAATAGCCGGTTTCTGAGAAAACTCCTGGCCTTTTGCTTCCAACAATTCTTTTATCTTCATAACAACCTCCGGTTAAATAACCCTTTCACCAACAAATTTTTAGAAACCCGTTTAATTTATCAGGCAGGATTTAAATTAGATTAAATATAGTAAAATTTTATTAATAAAATTTTACTATATTTTTCCTTCCCGTCAAGCGTTTCTTCTCCTTTTTTATACCTAAAATCAACAGGCCAAAAACCTCAATAAAATTAATCCTTTGACTGCACTCAGGATTAATGCTGAGCAAAGCCGAAGCATCAACGTCCATTTTTGTTAACCTCCGAGGTTGGATTGGGGGGGTTATAGAATGATTTCAGTTAAGGACTTGCGTTTCTTCGGAGAGGGTTGTTTTTGAGGGATTCCTAGGGCGATAACAGCGGCTAATTCAAGTTGGGGGCCTGTCTTTAATTTTGCCTCTACCTCTTTAGCCTTATTCAGTATTTCACCCAGCCAACAAGTTCCAATTCCTTGGCTGTGTAAATAAAGAAGAATATTTTGAATAGCGGCTCCAACTGCCATTAAATCCTTCTTGTGGTTGTAGGAGCTTTCTTTATCTAAAAAAACTAAAATTAGTTTATCAGCGCACTCAATAACTTTATTGTATTTAGTGTATTGAGCTAAAGATTCTCTTTCCTCTCCTTCCAATACTTTAAACTTCCAAGGTTGATTATTAAGGCCGGAAGGCGCCCAGCGGGCAGCTTCCAAAGCCTTCTCGATTATCGGCCCGGCAACTTTCTTTTTTTTAAACTCTCTTATTGAACGCCTTTTTTTAATTATTTCTAAAAGATTTTCTGTTTGCATAGCTTGCCCTCTCACATAATTAATGTGTCTTTATTCACTTAGGCTAAATCAAAAGCAATTCAAAAGCAATTTTTCAAATTTATAGCAAAAATGTTTTTTCCGTTTATAAACCTTTGCCGCCCAACAAGATATAACCCTAATTATTTCCGATCCCGGATCGGAAATAAGGGTGGCGGCTAGAACTCAACAACAGGTTGAAAAAATATATCTTCAGAAATTTCTTCGGCCCGCTGATAATGCCTTTTAAGCGAAACATCCAAATATTCTGCCCGCAGAGGATTATAGCCCTTATAGGCTATAAGAAAGTAAGCGGTAGCGGCAAGGGAGCCGGTATGCTTTCCTTTTGGTGTTCTCCACCCGTGACCGGTATCAACAAAAGGAGCTGAAGCGTAAGGAAGAGAAGGGTTTACCTTACCCGGCCGGGAAAAAGAAGTAATAATCATTTTTTGAAGCTCGTTGAAATAAAAATGAGCTTTTTGCAAATATTCATTATACTTTTGGGCATCTTTATCTTTAAAATAATCAGCCATCACCTCATAAGCTAAAACCATCTGAGCCGTCCACTCTCCGGAAACTACCCCTCCCCTGCCAACATGCCTTGCCTTAGCAAAATCAAAGCCCTCAACCCGTACATTGCTATTATCCTGACGCTTAAAGTTAACGGTTACCTTACACTTTCTTTCGGCAAATTCTAAAATTGCCTCAGGATCCATACCCAATGAATAAAGGGTTTCCGGCCCCAAGGCTGTCACTGACCAAGCATAGGTGTCGGTAGCAATGGTAGAATCTCCCTTGCCTCTATTTATAGGAATTGAATAGCTGGTATATGAATGGCGGGAAATCCAATTTTTAATTTCTAAAGCTTTCTCTCTATAAAAAGATTCACCTGTTAATTGATAAAAAACCCGAAAAAAGGCGTAAGCATCCAGGTTGTGTTCTGTTGAATACCAGTCAACCTCCGGCCCTCCTACAATGCCTCCCTCTTCATCCTGCATGCTAAGAAGAAAGTCGGCTACATGGCTGGCTATCTTTAAATACCTCCTGTCCCCCGTCTTCTTTGTATAGCTTAAAGCGGCAAGCCCTATCCAGGCTTGAGGGCCGCTATGAAGTACAAATTCGTAAACACCGCCGTTTGTAAAATAACCGTTGTATATATTTGCTCTGGTATTTACCTGTTCCAGGTAAAAATCTAAAACTTCCTGGGCCCGCTCGATATCCTGAAAACTCAAAAAAACAAAAACCGACAAAGCCTGATCATAGGTAAAACAAACCCTATCCATTGAGCTATCACCCTCATAGCTAAGCACAAGGCCTCTTACCCTGTCTTGCCTGTTTGTTATCCAGTTATACATTTCGGTTATAACTTTTTCCGAAACAGAATGCCTGCGAAGCATAAGCTGTTCGGCCTCTTTTCTGATCTTGGCGGAAACCTTTTCTTT
>PXAH01000036.1 GCA_003565945.1 Candidatus Omnitrophota bacterium | reverse complement strand
TTGTTTCGGTGACCGAGGGAAAACTGGATTTAGGCACTTGGCAGCAGGTTATTTTAATAAACTTTGACACCACCAGCAGAAATAGGAAGGTAGTGGTTAAGATTTTAGGCTAAACGGCAGCTGCGTATGGATTTAAATATAAGCATCCAAGAGTGCCCTTTAGTTTTTGTTGATTTAGAAACAACCGGCCTTTTAGCTGAAAGGAGTTCAATCTGTGAAGTTGCGGCTATAAAGGTACAAAACGGAAAAATTATTGATAAATTCCACACCTTAGTCAGGCCCCATCATAAAATTCCTTACGCTGCTTTTTGTATTCATAACATATCAGACCATGATTTAATCGGAGCCCCTTACTTTGAGGAAATGGCCGGCCAATTAGATGATTTTTTAAGAAAAGGCGTTGTTTGCGCCTATAATGTTGATTTTGATCTAAGTTTTATTAACCACCACTTTCAAAAAAATCAGTTAAAACCTTTAGATGTTTCAAGTTTGGATATTTTGGCTATGGCCAGAAGCGCGGTTGAACTCAAAAGTTATCGGTTAGAGTCAGTCGCCCGCTTTTTTGGATTACCGGCCGATACTCAATTCCATAGGGCCCAAAGTGATGTTTACGCGACTTATTTAATATTTCTCAAATTAACTGAAATAATAATGGAGAAGAAGAAAGTCTTTGCGGCTAAAGAATTTATTAAACTATACGGGCAATTCTAGTTTTTTGTGCTTATTGTAATTTAGGCGTAAGCCTATCGGCTTGATAATCGGCCGGAATCAGAGTATAATTAAATGAAACTAAGACTTATGAAGCCCGAAGGGCGAACATAAGTCTTTAGTTGAATTTAACCCCCACACCAATTATTTGGGGAAATATGTTTTATGTCTATTTGTTGAAAAGCCAAAAAGACAAAAATCTTTATATCGGACTCACTAATAATTTAGAGCGCAGAGTCAAGGAACATAATAGTGGGTTAGTTCCTTCGACAAAATTAAGAAATCCGTTTGATTTGGTGTATTGTGAAGGATATAAATCTGAAAAAGATGCCTGGAAAAGAGAACGGAATTTAAAGTTAAGATCAAGAGCTTTTGCTCAATTGAAAAGGCGCATTTTGGACTGTTTAAAATAATTGGTGTGGGGGTTAATTCGCAGACGCTACAGAGTTTAAAAGCGACGAGCTATGATTTATTTTGTGGGCGTCCTACTTGTCCAGTGTTTATCAGCAGACAAGTAGGACGTCTACAAAATCACAAGCAGACGCCTACAAAATAAATCATCTGCTCATTAAAGGAGGTTAAAGATGGATAGGATTTTAGAACTTTTAGAAGATAACGCCAGGATATCCATAGAAGATTTAGGAAAGCTTTCCGGTAAATCAAAAAAAGAAATTGAAAAAGCTATCAAAAAATACGAAGAAGAAGGAGTGATTGTTAAGTACAAGGCGCTGATCAATAAAGATAAAGTTAAAAATAACCAACAGGTTGTGGCTCTTATAGAGGTAGAAGTTAACCCTCAGAAAGACGTAGGCTTTGATTTGGTAGCCCAGAGAATATACAGTTTTCCTGAGGTAAAAAACTGCTTTTTGTTGTCAGGCACTTATGATTTATTAATTGAGGTGGTAGGGGCTGATATCAATACCGTGGCTAATTTTGTGGCTGAAAAATTAGCTCCTTTAAGTTCGGTTAAAAGAACAGCAACTCACTTTATGCTTAAAAAATACAAAGAAGACGGAGTAGTTTTAGTAAAAAAGGAAAAAAATAAAAGATTACCGATAACCTACTAAAGTCGACAGCCTTGTTCCGATGGATGAAGGATGACCGCTCACTTCGTTCGCTAAGACGAAGGACGATTTTTCTCATCCTTTCATCTTTCTTCCTTCTTCCCTCGGAACCCGCTTAAAAGAGACTGATATGATAGCTAAACACGTTAAAAATATGCCCCCTTCGGGGATAAGAGAATTTTTTGATTTAGTTTTGGGTATGCCCGACGTTATTTCTTTGGGGGTCGGTGAGCCTGACTTTATCGCGCCCTGGAGGGTGAGGGAAAAAGCTATAACCGCCCTTGAGGAGGGCCTTACTTCTTACACTTCCAATAAAGGCTTGCTTTTACTGAGAGAGTCTATATCTGATTATCTCAAAAAAGAATATAAAATAAATTATAATCCCGATAGCCAGATATTAATAACTGTAGGGGTTAGCGAAGGGCTGGATTTATCTTTGCGGGCTATACTTGACCCTAGAGATAAGGTGATAGTGGTAAGCCCTTATTATGTTGCTTATCCTGCTCTTGTAGAGCTAAATCAAGGGAAAGTTCTAATGCTTGAGACAAAAGAAGAAAACAATTTTAAGATTGAGCCGGAAAAGCTATCTCTTCTTTTAAAGCATAACCCTAAAGCGATAATATTAAATTATCCTTCTAATCCGAGTGGAGCTACTTATACATCCTCTGAGCTTAAAAAAATATGGAATATTTTATCAAAAAAAGATATTACAATTATCAGTGATGAAACTTACGACCAGCTTTCTTACGGCCAAAAACATATTTCTTTTCCTTCTCTGGCTCGGCAGGCTAAAAAACAGACTATTCTTTTAAACGGTTTCTCCAAAGGCCATGCTATGACCGGGTTTCGGGTGGGTTTTACCTGTGCTGAACCTGAAGTTACTGAAGCCATGACCAAAATTCATTCTTATTCTGTTATGTGCGGGCCGGTTATCTCCCAGGTAGCTGCTATTGAAGCTTTACGCGCCAAAAAGGAAGTAGAAAGAATGAAATCAGAATATATCAAAAGAAGGGATTTTTTAGTAGAGGAGTTGAACCAGCTGGGGTTTTCCGTATCTCTGCCCCAGGGAGCGTTTTATTGCTTTGCTTGTTTAAAGAAATTTAAATTAAATTGTTTGGATTTCGCTAAAAAACTTTTGCTTGATGAAAAAGTAGCGGTAGTTCCAGGCGTGGCTTTTGGCAAGAAATACCAAGATTATATTCGTATATCCTACGCTAATTCTTTAGATAAACTTAAAGAAGCTGTTATCAGAATCGAAAGGTTTGTCTCCGGCCTGTAGTCAGTATCAATATGAGCAGAAAAGAAAGAAGAAAACATATTAGAATCTCAACTGTTTTACCAGTTGAGTTTTTTTTAGCCGATAAAAACGGAAAACAAATTACTCCCTGGCTGCAAGGGTTTACCCAAGATATCGGGAAAGGAGGAATTTGTCTTAGAGTCAATGACCTTTGGTGGGGGTTTTGGGATAGATTTAATCATTTTGATAATAAAGTTTTTCTTCAGATAAAGCTGCCTTTCCGGAAAGAACCTTTATTTTTGGAGGCGCGTATCAGGTGGCTGGATTCAAAGGAATTAAAGAATTTTTTTCAATACAAGATAGGCCTTGAATTTAAAGGTGCCAGTCAGCGGGAGTCGAGGTTAACCTTTAAGTTCGCTTTATTAAAAAAAATAACCCCTTTTGCTATTACCGCAATCTTAATTTTATTAGTTTTAGCTTTTAGTTTTTTGTTCTGGAGAAAGGAAAGAATTGCCCAAAAAAATCAGGAGTTAGTCAACGAATACGGGATGATTCTGCAAAGAAACGAATATCTTTTGCAAGCTTTGGAAGACAGCCAGGAAATGGAGAGTTATTTCCACCAGCGAAAAGAAGATTTAAGCCAGAGAATAGAAGAATTGCGGCAGGCTATTGCCGGCCTGGAGTCTGAGCGTGCCTTTTTCCAGGGTATACAGGAAAAAGACCAGGA
>PXAH01000008.1 GCA_003565945.1 Candidatus Omnitrophota bacterium | reverse complement strand
CCCTATCTTTCAGTTGAGAATTATACTTTTGAAGACGGGCCTATTATATTGTTTCGTGCTGGAAAAACATCTGAATTCGGGTATCTGATTATGGCACCTAAAGAAAAGGGCTCAAAACTTATGGAGGCCTTGATTGCCGGGGCTGAAAAAAATGGAGGCGGGCTTTGCGGCAGCAATATCCATAATGAGTTACGCCTTGAAGGCAGATTTTTTAATATTTTTGCTGAAGGAGCCAGAGTGAAAGACCCTTTACCTCTGGGATTGCAGTGGATGATTGATTTTGATAAAGAATCTTTTTTGGGGAGAGAGTCTATACTGCAGAGGCGCGAAAGCGGACTACAAAATAAAATCATAGGCATTAAAGTTAATATTCCAAATGGAGAACTAAAGGTTGGAGATCCTATTTTTGATAACGGGGAAAAAGTTGCTGATGTTATAGCTGCAAGTTTTTCCTATGCGCACAATGCTTGCATAGGATTAGCTTTATTTCCGGTCAATATTGCTTATGCGGGTTTGAGATTTAACCTGGGAAAGTCAAATGGGCCTGCTGTTGATACAATATCTATGCCTCCGATTGTGCCTAAAAGTTTAAGCGTTAAATTGGATGAAATTTAAATATTAAGAGGTTATGAAAAAATCTCTGGCAAGATTGATTAAGCGCAAAACAAAAATTACTCCCAAGCTTTATGAGCTTGATATGCAGGGAGTAGTTTATAACGGCCATTACTTTAAATGGTTTGATCAGGCACGCTTTGAGATTATTTTAGAGATGATTTCTATCCAAGAAATACTAGAAACTGGCTTAACATTTATGATCGCGGAGAATCACTGTGAGTATAAAAATTATGTTAGTTACGGAGAGAGTTTAATTCTTTACACTTCCCATCGAATTCAGCCGGTGTATCAGGGCCGGATTACATTTGACCACTGCCTTATTCATGAAAAAAAGAAGATTGAAATCGCAAACGCTTACTCGAGTTTAGTTGTAGTAAATCAGAAAACAAAACAGTTAGTCAAGGAGATGCCTGATTTTATCTGGCAGAGATATTTAAATCTAAAAACATAAAAAAAAGGAATAATATGTCTTTTAAAGAAAAGGTGGTTATTGTTACCGGCGGGTCCAGGGGAATTGGCAAAGCTATTGTTGAGGCATTTTCTCAAAAAAGTTCGAAAGTTTACTTCACTTACAACAAAAACGATGAAGCAGCCCAGGCCCTTGCTGAATCAACCGGAGCTATCCCGGTTAAATGTTCCCAAATCGACAATGACTGTATTGAAAAGGCGGTTAAATCCATATTTGAGGAAAATAAAAAAATTGATATATTAATAAATAATGCCGGGATAACTTCAGTCCAGTTTTTGATGATGATGCCTTTTGAACAGTGGGAGAAAGTACTTAATGTAAATCTCAGCGGCGCTTTTCGCTGGGTAAAATCAGTTGTAAGGGCAATGATGGCCGCCGGCAAAGGGGTAATCATTAATGTTGCCTCTATTGCCGGGCTGGTAGGCACCCCCGGGCAAACAAATTATGCTGCCTCTAAAGGGGGGCTATTAGCATTTACGCGCTCCTTAGCCGCTGAGCTTGGCGCAAAGGGTATTCGGGTTAATGCCGTTGTGCCCGGCTTTATAGATACAGATATGACCGCTACCATGCCTCGACAGATTAAGAGGCAGAATCTGGAAAAAATTCTCTTGAAGCGCTTTGGTACACCTGAAGAAGTAGCTCAAATTGTTTTATTTCTATCCTCAGATAAGGCTTCGTACATAATTGGGCAGTCCATCGTTGTAGATGGAGGCCTATCTTCAACTGCGGTATAAAATTATGGCAAAAACAGCATTCTTGTTCCCAGGCCAGGGCTCTCAAGCAGTCGGTATGGGCCAGGACTTATTCGGCAAAGATGATTATTTTTTATCACTCGTTGACAAAGCAAGTCAATTTGTGGGAGAGGATCTTAAAAAGGTATGCTTAAGGGGCCCTGAAAAGAAACTGGCTAAAGCCGCCTTTGTCCAGCCTCTGATTGTAGCTGTTTCACTCGGATACCTGCGGCATGTTCATCTAAAAAAGATTCCATGCGATTATGTTTTAGGCCATTCTCTAGGTGAGATAACTGCGCTAGCGGCAGCCGGTGTTATTGATCAAACTACAGCCATGGCTGTTGCCGCCAAAAGAGGCCAACTGATGGATGAGGCCGCGTCAGCTTGCAATGGCGGTATGATCGCGGTTGTATCAATAGATTCGGAAAAAATCCAAACAATTATAAATGAAGAAGGTTTTCAGGAGACAATTGTTATAGCTAATTTTAACGCTCAGAGTCAGACAGTTATATCAGGGAGTCAATCTTCATTTGATAAATTTTCAGAGCAAATAAATAAAGCAGGCGGAAGGTGCAAAAAGCTTAATGTTGCAGGGCCCTGGCATAGTCACTACATGAAGAAAGCCTATACTCAATTTACTGATTGGGTCAGGGGGTTTGAATTTTCAGCTCCAAGTGTTTCTTTAATTTTAAACGGTTCAGGAGAAGTTGAAACCGATAAATGCAAAATAAAAAAATTAATATCGGCGAGTTTAATCAATCCGGTTCGTTTTACAGAATGTATGGCATTTTGTGAAAATCAAAACGTGGATACTTTTTTAGAAATAGGGCCGGGGCGGGTTTTAGCAGGGTTAGTCCGCGCTAATGGATTTATGGGAACAACCCGTATTTTTAATTGTAACAATTTAAGAGGAGTTGAATTAGCCTCTGCCAATTTTTTGCCCAAGGAAAGTTAATCACAAGGCAGAGGAAAGTACTTATCAAGACGGGCAAATAACCACTTATCACCTTCTAAAATAACCTTTTTCTCTAAAAGGGCGTTGCGGGCGTTAATTTCACGCAGAAAAATTTGAGACCATGTTTTACTACTGGTTGTAATTTTAAGATCGCAGCTACTTGTTTTGGATTCTTCTAAAAAACATTTCCCTTTATCTATTTTAATTGTAAAATGTAAATCCTTATCGGTAAATTCAAGTCGAATGGATGCCTTAAGCCGCGCGGTAGCCTTGGAATCAATGTGGCGGGCCATTTCACTGACCAGAATTTTTGGATTTCTTACCACGATATCATTTACCTGATTTGGGTCTAAGGCTTTTGGCCCAAGAGCTTGAGCTTCCTGCCAATAGATATTAGAGTCTTCAATAAAATGTTCTATATTTGCTGATAGCGGCAGACTGGCTTTTTTTGAGGTTGAACTTGAAACCTTTCCTTCGGTTGCCAGTTCAAAGCCGGCTTTTTTAAAAGAGGCGTTAACCGTCCGGATAGTTTTTGGCTTTAGATATGTAAAGGGAAGAAGGTAGGATTCCGGCCGTATCAAGGCTCCGGAGAGAGGCAGCTGCAATCCCTCTGAAAAAAGCTCAAGAGTCCTTCGGGCTCCCTCAAAGGTATTAAGCCCCCGGAAAGCCCCCACTAGTATATAGGCCATTTTTGAAGGCCATTTTTGGGGATTACGTATGGCATTTCTAATGTTTTCTGAACTGGCAGGCAGGTGTTCATTTTTCATATAAGGCAATAAGCGGTCTAAAAAAGCCTTAAGATAACCGCTGACGCTATAAATATATAGGGGGGTGGAGAAAATAACAGCATCAGAAAAAGTAAATAATTTCATAATTGATGCCATATCATCGTTGTGAATGCATTTTCCGGGAGTAACAAGCCAGCAGTTATAGCACCCATGGCAGTTCTTAATTTTTTTCTCTTTAAGATTTACTTCAATTACATCTGCCTTACCTTGTTTTAGGCCCTCAATAAAAAGGTTGGT
>PXAH01000093.1 GCA_003565945.1 Candidatus Omnitrophota bacterium | reverse complement strand
TCATGATTGATTTTTTCAGTTCTTATCGACATATTAAAATATCAGGCAACGGCTTAGTGTTGGATTATAACCTAAACCACCTGGCTTATCAAGTTTAATGAGCACATAACTTATGGAGTCCGAAGGACGAACATAAGTTATAAGTGCGAATTAAACCCCCCACCACTTTTTGTGGCTACCTCACCTTTCTCGAAAAGTGGTGGGGGGTTTAATTCAGCCAAAGACTTATGTTCGCTTACTACGTTCGCTCCATAAGTCTTGGCTTCATTTGATCTTCAATATCTTCTTAACTGCCCTAAGTTCCTCCCTTTTTGTCCTCAAGCCTTGATCTAACTTCAGGTACAACAACTCACGTAAAATCTGCCCCATCAAAGAGGAAGATTCAACCCCGAGTTTTTTTAAGTCTCTGCCGGCAGTTTCCAACTTTAAAAAAGATAATTCGTTTAGAAATAACCGGAGATTCTTGCGCAACAAAGCTTGGGGAAAATAGGCATAGAAAAACAAAACAGCTTCATAGCTATATTTATCCATTATCTTATGAATTTGACTAGGCTTCATCTTTTTGTTTAGCTTACCTACTTCTTTTAGCCCTTCCTTGATTGAGGAAATTATTATCCTTTCACCTTTTTTGAAGCCGAATTTAGCTGTTATTTGAGATATATCTTTACTAGGCAGATTGATTAAAATCCCCGCCAGATAAATTACCCAAACTTTGATTTCCCGCCGCTTAAGTTTCTGATTGTAAAAATTAACCATCGATTGGACTCTGATAAAAAATCTAAAATCTTTTTTGTTTAACGATAAGGATTTATCTATAAAATTAAACCTTTCAAGCGAATAAAACCTCTTTATGTAGCGATAAGGGCTTGGTTCGGAAAGAAGTAAAATTAGCTCATCTCGTAACCTGTGGGGGTTAACCCACCCCAGGGCGCCGGCTCCAATAGCCTGTGACATTAAAGAATCGGTTTTGTTTTCAATTTTAAAAGAAAAACGCTGCTCAAACCTAACCGCCCTCAGTACCCGCAGAGAATCGTCTAAAAAACTTTCCGGATGTAATACTCTAATTAACCCTTTCTCCAGATCAGCCCGGCCTCCGTAAAAATCAATCAAACCACCGTAATCTTGCCGGTTCAAACTTATAGCCATAGCATTTATCGTAAAATCTCTTCGCCATAGATCTTTTTTTAGTTCGGCAGCCTTAACCTTAGGTAGAGCTCCGGCTTGAGAATATTTTTCTTCCCGGGATGTAGCAAAATCTATTTTGTGGCCATGATGGTAAAGAGTCGCGGTGCCAAAGCTATGATGGCGTTTAAAATTTTCACCTAAGTGTTTTGCTAACCTCTCCACAAAAAAAATAGCATCACCTTCTACCGCTATATCTAAGTCAAAAACCTGCCTGCCGAGCAAAAGATCCCGGACAACTCCCCCTACTAAATAAATCTTATGCCCGGAATCATGAGCGATTTGAGAAGAAATTTTTAAAATTTTCTTAAACTGCGGACTTAAGCTTTTTAGCCTGTTTTTCATTTTTTGCTTTCAGTTGCTCTTGGATGAAATTGGGAATGGATTTTTTTAAGCCTTGCCCTATTAACATGGGTATAAATCTGGGTAGTAGTTATATTAGTGTGGCCCAACATCTCCTGGACGCTGCGTAGGTCTGCCCCGCCTTCAAGAAGATGAGTAGCAAAAGAATGCCTTAGGGTGTGAGGGCTTACTTCTTTTTTTATTTTTGCCTTTTTTACCATTTCCTTTATTATCTTCCAAACGCTTTGCCGGCTCAATGTGCGCCCCCCTTGCGCTAAAAATAAATAACTGCTGCTGTTATCGCCTAATAGTTTAGGCCTGGCTTCATCTATATATCTTTTTAAAAAATGGCCGGCTGTTTTACCTAGAGGCACTATCCTTTCTTTAGAACCCTTGCCCCTACATTTAATAAATCCGATTTCTAAATTAATATCTTGAGCCCCTAAGCCTATCAACTCAG
Organism: Candidatus Omnitrophota bacterium; assembly: GCA_003565945.1. Lineage (GTDB taxonomy): Bacteria > Omnitrophota > Gorgyraeia > Duberdicusellales > 4484-171 > PXAH01. The sequence goes on along the minus strand of PXAH01000093.1, from coordinate 1,839 downwards.
ATACCCTCAACCCGCTGGCATACATAGTTTCTAAAATAGCTCTTGCCCGTAAACCTTGAGCTCTTTTTAAATTCGGAGCTTTAAGGAGACTCCCTACTTCTTCAGCGGTTAAAAAAGAAGGAATTTTCTTTTGCAATTTTGGTAATTCAACTAAATTGGAAGGATCGACAGAAACAACTTTCTCCCGCATTAAAAATTGATGAAAACTTTTAACTGAAGAAAGAATACGAGAAATAGTCACAACCGAAAGCCTGTCTCTTAACGAAAAGGCAAAATCAGTTATATCTTCCCTGTTAACTTTTTCAGGGCCGCTGATTCCTGAGCGGTTTAAATAATCTTTGTATTTAATTAAATCTGATTTATAAGATTTAAGTGAATTCAGAGACAGCCCTTTTTCCGCTCTTAAATAATCAAAGAAGACTTCTAGATAAGCATCCATATTCGTTTTATTAACTAAGTAATTACAGCCATCATCATACCTCCGCGATACGATGAGAAGGCAAAAGCAAGAAAAGCTGTTCTCGCCAAAAACGCAAAACCAGGAATTAAGGCTCTCTTAAAAAAGGATTATTTCTTTTTTCATGCTCCAAGGTTGAACTGGGGCCATGCCCGGGATAAACTATACAATCCTGAGGCAAAATAGACAGCATAGTTTGAATCGATTCAAGAATAAGTTCACTTGAAGCCAGAGGAATATCTGTGCGGCCGATAGATTCACGAAAAAGTGTATCACCGGTAAAAAGCCAATTTCCAAGCTTAAGAGAAACTGAACCGGGAGTATGGCCAGGGGTGTGTAACACCTCAATTTGACGGCCGCTAAAAGTAATTACATCTTTGTAGTAAAAAGGCTTTTTATCAATTTTTTTAAAATCAAAGAAAAAAGCGGAACCGTTTTTGTTTGGATCTAAAAAAAGCTCTTCATCTTTAGGATGAAGGTAAAAAGGAAAATCCCTTTGCCGCAGGCCTTCGATATGGTCAAAATGCCCATGGGTTAAAGCAACAAATTCAACTTCTATTTTTTCGTTTTTTAAAAAAAGAAACAGCTCTCCTGAAGAATCGGAAAGGTCAACAATAAAAGCTTTCTTAGATTCTTTATCGAAAATTAAATAATTATTCGCGGATAAAGGCCCTGCGGGAAAAACCTTTATTTTTAATTCAGCCATTCTTTTGCTTTAGTGTAGGTGTAGTTGGCACGGAATTCCCTCTTAAGCCTTTGGGTTTTCCGAATAAGCGAGCTTCTTCTAATCCGGCTCAAGTTGGGGATTTCTCTTATCTGAGCCTCTATTTCTTTAAGTTCTTGATGGATTCCAGCTGCAGCATCCTTGCCTTCTTGATTAAAAAAAGATATTATCTGCTCTAAATTCATTAAAGCTTCACCGGCAGCATGCCTTTGGCGCTTATGGCTAACTCCTTTCTCCAGAGCTTCAACCAAAGCACCAAGCCAACCCCGGGTGTAAAGATAGTAATCTATATATACCTGGCGCGTAGGTTTATCCGAATATTCTTTGAAGGTTACATACACAGGAGCTTCTCTTTCAGCGCTTTTTTCACGGACAAACTTCTCCCGCACAGTCCGGCAGCCTCCTCCCCCCAAAACCATTAAACCTAAAAAAATGACTAAAATTTTCTTCCGCATAGGCAAAATTATACCATACAAAGCCCACAGGCACAACGCCTATATACACCTAAGTCAAGCCAAGGAGACGTCCTATAATAGATGTCCTACGGCCTGCAGGCCCCGTTAATCGCTGAAAGGTTGCGTAGCTCGAATCGTTAAACGTCTTTCGGTTGCGTCAATTAATTTTTACGTTCAACCTTCAAGCTGAGTAGACGTCCTAC
>PXAH01000039.1 GCA_003565945.1 Candidatus Omnitrophota bacterium | reverse complement strand
TTTATGAACAATTATCTTAGCCAATACGGATTAAAAATCGCTCCTTTTAATATTACCGCTGACCCTTATTTTTTCTATCAAAGTGCTTCACACAAAGAAGTTTTAGCTACTCTTTTTTTCGGGTCAGCTCAAAAAAAAGGCTTAATGGCCCTTATCGGTGAAGTAGGAACAGGTAAAACCACACTTTGCAAGATTTTTCTCAACCGCCTGCCTAAGGAAACCGCGACTTCAGTAATTTTCAGCTCTCCCCACTTTAGCCAGACTCAGCTTTTGAAAAGCATAGTATCTGATTTTGGCCTTGACCCGGGCCGGTTAAACCGCTTTGATTTAGTAAAAAAACTAAATTCCTTTTTAATCGATACCAGTTTATCCGGCGGTAATGCTTTGCTGGTGATTGACGAAGCCCAAAATCTTAGCTCTAACCAGCTTGAGCAAGTCAGGCTTTTGTCTAACCTGGAGACTTCTCAGGAAAAGCTTTTACAGATTTTGTTGGTAGGCCAGCCTGAATTAGAAGATAAACTTAATGCTTTTAAATTAAGGCAAATCAAGCAAAGAATAAATATTAAGTGTCGCCTGCTTCCCTTGCGGGAGGATGAGGTAAGAAGCTACGTGGACTGTCGCTTAAATACTGCCGGTGCTGAAAAACTTTCGATAAATCCTGAAAGTTACCAAATTATTTATCAATTCTCAAAAGGCATTCCCCGTTTAATTAATTTACTTTGCGAGAGGGCTTTATTGCTCGGTTTTGTTCAGGACAAAAAAAGCATTGAACCTTGTATGCTTAAGACCTGCATCGAAGAACTGAAGTAGTTAATTGACGAGTGATGAATAATCAACGAATGTACGAATCTAATACGAATATACGAATAATAAATTAATTCGTACATTCGTAGGGATTCGTAAATTCGTTGATGGCAACCAGTTAACCAGACGGCCATGAGTATAATCTACGACGCTTTAAAAAAATTAGACAAGGATTCACCCGCTTTTTCAAAGCAGGGCAAAAAATTACCTGCCCAAAAAAGAGGCGGCTCTAAAAAAGTTATTCTCTTTTTTGGCGCGTTAGCAGTATTTATAAGCGCTTTTTTCCTCTCTTATAATTATTTTGATTTCCAGGGAATAAAATCCAGGACCCGGGCGAGGCCAACAGTTGAGGAAGCGGCAATAATTGAGCCAATTCCTTTTGTAGAGCCAAAAGAAAAAGAGGTTATCAAAGATGAACCTGTGCCGGCAGAGACAGTGCAAATGACGGCTGAAAAAGAAGAGCAAGGCTTAGAGGAATCAAGCTATAAATTGGAGGGGATAATTTTTACCGAAAGTCGGCCTTTGGCGATTATCAACGGCCAAAGATTCAGCGAGCAGGATAGTGTGGGTGGCCTTTTGGTTACCCGGATAAACAGGAGTTCAGTAAAGCTGGTTAATCCGGAAACCAAGGAAGAAAAAGTTCTTTTGATTGAGTTTTAAATGAATTTACCCCCACACCAATTGTAGTGATTACGTTATTTACTCAATTGGTGTGGGGGTAAATTCGGCCTTATGATTTACGCTCCCGTTGGTCGCGTAAATCATGGCCTCATTAAAGGAGGTGGAGATGAAGAAAGAGTATCATTTAGCGGAAGACTTGTTCGTGATGGTTGCGATTATCCTTTTTGCCTTGGCACTTGGATTAAAATTGTTTGGTATTAGTTTCTATTTAGGGTTTGCCCGGGTTCTTCCTACACATTTACTTCAGTCGGGTTGCATTTCTTTGTTAATCAGCATTGCTTTAAATCTTCAAGAAATAGCTAAGAAATAGAAGGCTAATTTTTTTTGGGTGAGGTTTAGGCAGGGATTTAACCAGATATTTTGCCGCCAATTTTCAGCTTGGCTTTTCTAGCCGCCGGCAGAAAAAATGATAATCTTGGTTTAGCGGTTAACCCGCTTTTACCAAATTCAACTCTGAGGACTTGCTTAATTAGTGTATGCATATACCAGCTGGCTGAACCGGTAAGGTAGAGATAAAGGCCTTTTCCCTGATTATTAAAATATTCGGGAAGCTGAGGGTAATTAGCGGCTGAATTAGATGAGGCCATTTTATATAAAGAGTTAATGACCGTGGCTCCTTCCTTGATAAAACCTGCCTGGTAAAGAGAGAAAGCAAACATAACCGTCATGTGGCTGAAGAATGCCCCATTTTCTTTATCGCCAAACTTAAAAGCAAAGGCTCTGCCTAAATCCTGGTAGAGAGAGCCAAAGTCAGAGTTAAGCCGGAACCCTCCTTCTTTACTTTTTAAGTATCTATTAGCCGAATGCCATATTTTTTTAATCTGCTCGTCTGTAGCTATACCGCTCATAATCGCGAATACCTGCGGGGCAAGCATCATCTTCATTTTCTGTTTTTGTTTTCCTTCGGCTCTTTTGCCCCGGTTATCGTAATAGCCGTTGAAGAAGCCTTCCCTTAACCACTCTTTTTCCCGGAGCCATTTTTTTAGATGCTGATATTTTTTATCTAAATCAGAAAGAATATCATCTATATCTATTTTAATTTTTTTACCGCTAATTTTTTCCGTATTTTTTAAATATTGATTTAATTTTTTTTGTTTTTGGGCCGGGTATTGGTAATTAACCGGTTTACCTAAAGTGTCTAGAAGAGGCAGGATTTCTTTTAAAAGTTCAACCTTTTTCTCTTTCTTTTTTAATACCTGAAGAAGCTCACAAAGGCCGCCCAGGTTGTGGGCGTACATAAAGCTGAAAGTAACTGTTTCGCCTGAATCCGGCGCCATATCCAAAGCGTCGTTCCAGTCAGCGTTTTCCAGGCGGATGATATTATGTTTCCCTACATTGAAAAAGGCAGTTAGGTGTTGAATCAGTAAATGCTCTAAAACACTACCGGAATAAATATTGCCGCCGGGCGTGCGGAGTTTAAAATCTTTTTGTTTAAAGTTAAAATCTATTTTTTTTGCCCGCGCCAGCAGGTGGTCGCTAAAGTAAGGTATTTGCCGGTTGAGAATATTTATATTCGCGGTTTGGCTGATATATTCTTTCAGGGTAAGGTAGGGCCAGATAGCGTGGTCAGACCAGACCCGGTTTATTTTGTTGCGGTCAGAAAGAAAAGTATTATCTTTTTTAATGATGGTCGCGTTGGTGCCGTCGAGGCGGACCCCTCCAAAAGAGTTAAGAATTAATTTTTCAGCTTCTTTAGGCTCATAATAAAGCAGGGTAAGCGCGTCCTGCCAGAGATCACGCCAGCCTCTGCCTCCTTTGCCGTAGTCAAAGTGGGGCAGAAATGAACAGCCAAAGAGTTTACGCAGTATGGGCTGGGCTTTTACCCAGCGCAGCCAGCCGTTATAATTTTTGTCGCCAAAGTCAAATTCTATTTTGTTAAAAAAATTACGCCAATATTTTTGGGTAGCTAAAAGGCTTTGTTCTATTTTTCCAACAGTATTAACTTTGTTAAATAAACCGGTTATTTCTTTTTGGCATTTTTTTTCTTTGCCCGAAACCGCCCCTAAAGCTAAGATGTAATTTGTTTTCTCACCTGGGGCCAGTTTCACTCTTTTAAATTGCAGGGCGCCTAAAACTTCTTTTCCGTCGAAGTTATCTTTTTTTTCTTTGACTGCTTTTTCATTTTTATAAACAGCGTCCGGTTTCTGGAGATTTCCGGCGCCGCAGAAATAATCGATAGTGGGAAATTGGCCTTTAATTTTGCCTTGACTGCTTTTTCCCAGGCAAAAATAAGTAGTCTGATTTAACTTATGGCCTTCTTCGTTAAATAAAAGGGTAGGCCTAAGCAGTATACCATTTTGGGATAAATGAATACGGTTAAGTAAACTGCTTACATGGCGGTGGTCACGCAGGGTATTTTCACTTCTTCCGTAAAGAGGAACGCAGGAGAAGGCATCAATTTCAAGGATTTTTTTAGATTTATTGGTTAATTTTATTTGTGTAATTTCCAGTTTAAGGTCATAGGGAATAAAGTTCAATATTTCTATTTTGAGTAAAGGAGTTTGTTTAGTTAATTTATGGTAAAAAAAGCCCGCTCTTAGTTTATCCGGGTAAGGGCTTGATAGGCGGATTATCTTTGTTTGTTTTGAATTGAGAGGTTTTACTTTTAGGAAAAACTCTCTTCTGCATAACAGGTTATTTTTTAAATCAATCGCGCTTGCCGGTTGAGTTAAAAAATGGTCATTATCTATTTTTATATCACCGGAAAGATTGGGGGAAATTGAGGCAAGTAAACTTCCTTCTTTGTTGGTTAAAGGGAAGTAATTGTTATACCTATGGGCGTTTTTAACCGTAAATTCTTCTGTATTATTTTCAAACCGGTAAATCATCGTTATCTATTTTATTAAATTATTTATAGTGTGTCCATAACCGGATAATTTTTATGGTTTTTCGCTTTTTCATAATTTGATAAACTACGCGATGCTGGATATTTATTCGACGCGAACAGGCACCTTTTAGGTCTCCAACTAGTTTTTCAAAAGGAGGATGTTTTTGGTAGGGGTTTTTTTCTAAGATTTTTAGAATGGTTTCTGCTTTTGGGCGCAGGCCGGCAGCAGAAAGTTTTTTAGCGTCCTTTTGCGCCTGCTTAGTATAGAGGAGTTTCCAACTCACCAGTTTGGTTTTTTATCGCATTTTTTAAGAGGAGTTTTTAAGCCTTCACGGATAGACTCTCTCATTCCGGGGACAGAAAGTAAAAATAAAGTTTCTTTTATTGCTCTCCAATCCTCTTGGTTAATAAGGACGGCATCATGCCTTTTGCCGCTAATTTGAATAGGCTCGTGAGATTCAGCTAATTTATCTAATAATTTATATAACTGTGCCCTTGCTTGGCTTGCTGTTAAAGTTGTCATTTTTTACCTCCGCATAAAACGTACCATATTACGTACGTCTTGTCAAGGTTTTTTTCTATTTTTTATTTCATTGCATGCTGAGTAGACGTCCTATGAGTAAGTGTAGGTTCCGAAGGACGAAAGGAAGAAGGAGGTTCCGAAGGACGAAAGGAAGAAGGAGAAAGAATTAGAGTAGACGTCCTAAAATAGACGTCCTACGAGAAACGCTTGTTGTGATATAATAAAATTATGCTCATGCCTTATTTATTAGTTGCCGACAGCAAGGGGAAAATTTATTCCCACCCTTATTTGCGCGCGGGTTTTGCCTTGCCGGATAAGCCTTGTTTGCCAAAAGAAGATGAGCTTATTTTGGCGCCAAAGGGAACAACTTTTTTTTATTTGCCTGATTCTTTTCCTGTCGGTTTTGACCCTAAACTGAAGAAGTTTGAAAGGTTAGAGGTATTTGAGGGTAAAAGAGTTTACGCTGTTTCGGCTTTCCTGCCGCCCTCTTACTTGCGCCTCTATAATCCTTTGGCCGAATTTGAGAAAAAGCGGCAGCGGCTTCCGCTTTGGGCTTATACCGCTTGCGGGTTTTATGCCGGGAAATTTAGGGTAGCAGCTAAAAAGGTAGATAAAAGAATCAGGCAGGCACCCGGCTTTTACAGCAAGGCTCTGGTAAAAAAATCAGCTGAGAATTTATTAGGTGAGTATCCGAAAAACAGGCTTTATAGGCATCTTTTTAACTGCGCTCTTAACTATAATTGCCTGGCGGCCAAAAATCTTTTTCTGCGGCGCTGGGAGGCTCCCTTGCCGGTTGCTCGTTTTTGTAATGCCGCTTGTATAGGCTGTCTAAGCTACCAACAGGGAAAATGTGCTTCTTCTCATCAACGAATCAGCTTTAAGCCTAAAGTGTCAGAAGTAACTGAAGTTATGTTTAATCATCTTCGTTGGGCTAAAGAACCTATTGTTAGCTTTGGCCAGGGTTGTGAAGGAGAACCTCTTTTGGAGGAGGATTTAATCACTGAAGCTATCCGGAGAGTGAGAAAAAAAGTGAGCCGGGGTACGATTAACCTAAACACGAATGCCAGCCGTCCACAGGCAATAGAAAAAATCGCCAAAGCCGGAGCTGATTCTTTTAGGGTGAGTTTAAACAGCCCCCAGGAGAAATTTTATAATATTTATTTTAAACCGAAAAATTATACTTTTTCAGACGTAATAAAGTCAATAGAAGTTGCTAAAAACCTGGGAAAATTTATTTCGTTAAATTTATTTGTTTTTCCCGGCTTTACTGATTCAGAGCTTCAAATAAAAAAATTGTTGGGATTTCTGAAAAAAAACCGGATAGATATGATTCAGTGGCGTAACTTAAATATTGACCCTGCTTATTATCTGGAAAAGATAGGGAAAGGAAAATTAATGCCGGTGGGAATAAAAAAACTGCTTGATGAGGTTAATTTTAATTTCCCTAAGCTGAAAACAGGTTATTTTAACCTGCCTAAAGAAAAATTTTAAAAAACAGCCAAATATGATACAATTAAAGGCGCTTAGGCCAGCCAGAAACAAGCTTAAAAAAGAAAAAGGAGTTGGTTAAAATGGTAAAGAAAGTTGAACTAAACATCCCCACATCTTTTAAAAAGGAGCCTTTTTTTTATAATATAATCAAGGAATTTAAAGTTATTCCCAGTATTTTGGAAGCTTCTTTTTCAACCGATACCGGTTGGGCGATTGTTAATTTTGAAGGCAGCAGCAAAGAGTTAAAGCGCTTGTTTAAGCATTTAGAGGAAAAGGGGATAGAGGTTAATTTACGTTAATTTTAAAAATGACAATAACCGATAAAATCAAAAAGTTAAAGAAGGAAAGAAAAGCAGTTATTCTTGCTCATAATTATCAGATACCTGAGGTACAGGAGGTGGCTGATTTTACGGGGGATTCTCTCGGATTAAGCATGGAAGCCGCGGCTACCGAGGCTGAGGTAATAGTTTTTTGCGGGGTTTATTTTATGGCTGAAACAGCTAAAATTTTATCGCCCCAAAAAAAAGTAATTATGCCTGATAAAGATTCCGGCTGTCCTATGGCGGATATGATAACCGCCAAGCAATTAATAGAGTTAAAAAATAAGCACCCGAAAGCTAAAGTATTGGCCTATGTTAATACTTCAGCCGAGGTAAAAGCCGAAACTGATTTATGTTGTACCTCGGCTAATTCGGTAAAGATAGCGCAAGAAGCTTTCCGGCAGGATGAAGAAGTAATTTTTGTTCCGGATAAATTTTTAGCTCATTTTACCGCGGTTCAATGCAACCGGAGCTTTATTGTTTGGCCGGGTTACTGCCCTACGCACGCTGAAATTATGCCTGAAAGTATCCAAAGAAAAAAAGAGGTTTATCCTCAGGCGGAAATAATTGTTCACCCGGAGTGCAGGCCGGAGGTTATAGCCTTAGCTGACCAGGTTCTTTCGACCTCGGGAATGGTTGAGTTTGCTAAGAAAACCAAAGCTAAAGAGTTAATTGTCGGTACAGAGCCGGGTATGATTTACCGCTTAAAAAAGGAAGCTTCCGAGAAAAAATTTTATCCGGCCTCCGAAGAGGCTTCTTGCCCGAATATGAAAAAGAATACTTTAGAAAAAGTTCTTTGGGCTTTGGAAGATTTATCTTTTGAGGTAATAATAGAAGATTCAATCATCAATAGAGCTCAAAAAAGTATTCGCAAGATGCTTGAGATAACCAAGCAGCCGGCCAGGCAGCAATAGGTTTTATCCTCCTTCGCCAAGGCTTCGGAGGATGAACTGGATAAAAGCAATAAGGTGTTTCATATGAAAATTAAGGCGGTAGCTCTTTTCTCCGGCGGCCTAGACAGCATTTTAGCCGCTAAATTGACCGCGGAAGCGGGAGTGGAAGTAGAGCTTCTGCATTTTGAAAATCCTTTTTCTGTTGGTGAAGAAAAAGAAAGACAAAGCGTTTTAACTAAAGCCGCTAAGCAGTTAGCTTTTCGCTTTAAAAGAATAGCTTTAGGGAAAAATTATCTTAAACTTATTCAGGCCCCTGAACACGGTTATGGGAAAAATCTGAATCCTTGTATTGACTGCCGTATTTGGCTGTTAAAAAAAGCTAAGGATTATATGGCCAAAGAAGGGGCTTCTTTTTTGGTTACGGGGGAGGTCCTTGGCCAGCGGCCGATGTCTCAGAACCGCCAGGCTTTAGAATTAATTGAAAAAAGAGCCGGCCTTGAAGGTTTGATTTTAAGGCCTTTTTCAGCTCGTTTACTTGAGCAGTCTATACCGGAGAAAGAAGGATGGGTAAAGAGAGAAAATTTATTAGCAATTTCGGGGCGAAGCAGAAAGGTTCAACTTCAATTAGCGGCTAAATACAAAATAAAAGATTTCTTTTGGGCCGGAGGAGGATGCTTGCTTACTGATTCCGGGTTTTCCCGGCGGCTTAAAGATATTATTCAAAAGAATGAGTTAAATTTAGAAAATATTAAACTTCTAAAGATAGGCAGGCATTTTCGCTTAAATTCTGATTTTAAATTAATTGTCGCCAGAAATCAGGAGGAAAGCCTTAAGCTTGAAGAATTGGCAAAGAAAGATGATTTTATTTTCAGGCCGCTCAAAGATTCCGGCCCTTCAGCGTTAGGGCAGGGTAAGCCGGCAGAAGAGGCAAAGCAAATCTCTGCCGGTATAATTGCCAGATACAGCTCAGTTAAGAAAGAATTAAAAGTAGAAATAAAAAATAAAGGCCAGGGCCGCGGCCGGATAGTTATGGCCGCAAAGCCGCAAAGTGATAGTTATAAAAGTTTGATAATATAACCTAGCTTAGAGCGATCAGTTAATACAAGTTTAATTTAAGCCGGAGGAATAAAATGAACAAGTCCAATCCTGATTTAAAACTTGAAAGCATTCTTCTCCACGCGGGCCAAGAGCCGGATCCGGCCACCGGTGCCCGGGCCGCGCCGATTTATCAGACTACTTCTTTTAATTTTAAAGATTCAAAACAGGCGGCAGACTTATTTGCTTTAAGAGAGTTCGGTAATATTTATACCCGAATAATGAATCCGACTACTGATATATTTGAAAAAAGGGTAGCCGCTTTAGAAGGCGCTCCGGCGGCTCTGGCAACAGCAAGTGGTATGTCGGCGATTGCTCTTTCAATTCTTAATATTGCCCAATCCGGGGATGAGATAGTTTCCGCTGATAATTTATACGGGGGAACCTACACTCTTTTTCGTTATACTCTCGGGAAGTTAGGGATAAAAGTAAATTTTGTTGACTCCCAAAACCTGGATGGATTCAAGAAAGCAATTAGCGATAAAACTAAAGCTGTTTATGTTGAGTCAATTGGCAATCCAAAACTGGATGTAGCTGATATTGAAGAGTTAGCTTCATTGGCGCATGAGAGAGGCATACCCTTGATAGTTGATAATACTTCTTCGCCTTATATATTGCGTCCAATTAATTTTGGCGCTGATATTTTAGTTTATTCGGCAACTAAGTTTTTAGGCGGGCATGGTACTTCAATCGGAGGGGTAATTGTTGATTCAGGAAAATTTAACTGGGATAACGGAAAATTTCCTTTGATTTCAGAGCCGGACCCAAGTTACCACGGGCTTGAATTTATTAAAGCGCTAAAACCAATAGGAAATATTGCTTATATTATTAAAGCAAGAGTTTCGCTGCTTAGAGATTTCGGCCCGGCCCTTTCTCCTTTTAACGCTTTCCTTTTTTTGCAAGGATTAGAGACTCTGCATTTGCGGATGCCCCGCCATTGCCAAAATGCTTTGGCGGTGGCTGAATTTTTAGAAAAACATCCTAAAGTTATTTGGGTTAATTATCCCGGACTAAACTCAAGCCCTCAAAAAAAGAAAGCCGATAAATACTTACCCCAAGGCGCGGGAGCGATTGTTGGTTTCGGCATAAAAGGCGGGGCAGATGCCGGCAAAAAGTTTATTGATTCTTTAAAGCTGGTTTCACATCTTGCTAATATTGGAGACGCGAAAACTTTGGCGATTCATCCGGCAACCACAACCCATCAACAGTTATCTGTGGAGGAGAGGGAAGCTTCCGGTGTAACCGAAGATTATATCCGGCTTTCGGTAGGCATTGAACATGTTGATGATATAGTTGCCGATATTAACCAGGCATTAAATAATTCTAAAAAATAAGTTTTAGGTTGGCGGTTTTAAGCTATGGAAGATAAAAGTATTGGTTTGGTTGAAACAAAGTATTTTACTTTCGCGCCGGCACCGGATGAACTGGTTTTGGCTTCCGGGCAAAAAATAGGCCCGGTTACTTTAGCCTATGAAACTTATGGCAAGCTTAATCAAAAAAAAGATAACGCGATTTTGATTTTACACGCCTTATCCGGTGATGCTCACGCCGCCGGCTTCCATCAAAAAGATCAGAAAGCGGGTTGGTGGGATATGATGATCGGCCCGGGTAAAGCTTTTGACACCGATAGATATTTTATAATTTGTTCAAATGTTTTAGGTGGCTGCAAAGGTTCTACCGGGCCGTCTTCGCTTAATCCGGCCACGGGTAAGCCTTACGGGCTTGATTTTCCCATAATTACAATTTTGGATATGGCTAACGCTCAAAAAAAATTAATTGATTCTTTTGGGATTAAAAAATTGCTTTCGGCTGCCGGAGGTTCTATGGGGGGTATGCAGGTTTTACAGTGGTTTGCTTCTTTTCCGGATATGCTTGCCTCAGCGATTCCGATAGCCACAACTCTTAAACATTCTCCTCAGCAGATTGCTTTTGATGAGGTAAGCAGGCAGGCAATCATGGCTGATCCTGACTGGAATAAAGGAAATTATTACGGAAAGAGCAAGCCGGAAAGAGGCCTTGCCGTAGCCCGGATGATGGGCCATATTACTTATATGAGTGATAAGTCAATGGAGGAGAAATTTTCCCGGCGGATGAAAAGTAAAGACTACAGTTTTACTTTTAAAACTGATTTTGAAGTAGAAGGTTACCTGCGCTATAAGGGTGACAGCTTTGTAAAACGCTTTGACCCGAACTCATACCTTTATATTACCAAAGCAATGGATTATTTTGATTTATCAGAGGGCAGGCTGGCGTCTGGTACCGGAAGTGACGGTACCCGCTTTATGGTAATTGCTTTTAAATCAGACTGGCTTTATCCTCTTTATCAGTCAAGAGAGATAGTTAACCAGCTTAAATACAGGCAGGTAGGGGTAACTTATTGTGAGATACCATCAACTTACGGCCATGACGCTTTTTTGCTTGAGGTGGATGAACAAACTCATTTAATTAAACACTTTCTAACTAGTGTTTGTTCCGGAAAAGAAAATGAAAAGTAAGCGCCTAGATTATCAAATTATTTATAAAGTTATCGAACCTAAAACCCGGGTGCTTGATTTAGGCTGCGGCAGCGGCCAGCTTCTTTCTTTTTTAGTTAAAGAAAAAAAAGTTAAGGCCCAGGGTATAGAAATAAATGAAGACGCGATTTATAAATGCGTGGAGAAAGGCTTGAGCGTTTTTCACGGTAATATCGAAACCGGTTTATCCGGCTATCCGGACAATGTTTTTGACTATGTTATCCTTAACCAAAGTATGCAAGAAGTCAAAAACTTAGAGCATGTGGTTGGCGAAGCCTTAAGAATAGGCAAAAAAGTTGTAGTGGGGTTTCCTAACTTTGCTCATATAAGAGCCCGCTTACGGCTTTTTTTTAAGGGGAAAGTTCCGATTACCCCTTCTTTGCCTTACCGTTGGTATAATACGCCTAATTTGCATTTTTTAAGTACAAGCGATTTTAAAGATTTTTGCCGAAGAAAAAATATTCAGGTACTTGACCGGTTTTTTCTGGGAGAAAAAAAAATTATCAGGTTTTTTCCTAACGCTTTAGCTTTAAGCGCTGTATTTGTAATTCGTAAAAATAACCATTAAAAAAGGAAGTAACTATGTGGGATTATTCAGAAAGAGTAAAGGAATTATTTAAAAACCCTCGTAACGTGGGCGAAATTGAAAATCCTGACGCGGTAGGCGACGTAGGAAGTATTATTTGCGGAGACGCCCTGAAGCTGACCTTGCGGGTTGATAAAAAAACCGAAGTGATAAAAGACGCTAAATTTAAAACTTTTGGCTGCGCAAGCGCCATAGCTTCTTCCTCGGCTTTGACTGAGATGATTAAAGGAAAAACAATTAGTGAAGCAGCCAAAATCACCAACAAGGATATCGCCCAATACCTAGGCGGCTTACCGGATGAAAAGATGCATTGCTCAATTATGGGGATGGAGGCGCTTGAAGCGGCAATTGCTAACTACCGAGGAGCTAAGCCGATAAAAAGAGAAGCAGGAAAAGAAAGAGTGGTTTGTGAATGTTTTGGCGTGACTGATAAGAAAATAATCAAAGCGATAAGCCAAAATCAATTGAGGACAGTTGAAGGTATTACCAACTACACTAAAGCCGGCGGCAGTTGCGGTAAGTGTAGGCCTGAAATTGAGAAAATATTGAAGGAGTACTGGCAGAAAGAGGCAACTAAAAATGTTCCTTTAGAAGCCGGTGGGAAAAAATTAACCAATTTAGAAAGAATTTCTTTAAGTCAGAGGATAATAGAAAATGAAATCAAGCCTAAGCTAAAAGCTGACGGCGGTGATATTGAGTTAGTTGATATAGATAGAAATAAAGTTTATGTAAAATTTTTGGGGACTTGCCTGGGCTGTCCCAGTTCAGGAATTACGCTTAAAGGGTTTGTTGAAGCAAAATTAAAGGAGCTGGTTGATTCGCAAATACAGGTTTATGAGGTACGCCGATGAAAAATGTGGTTTATGCCGATAATAACGCTACAACTAAAATAGCGCCGGAGGTTTTTGAGGCGATGAAGCCTTTTTTAACTACCCAATACGGCAATCCTTCCAGCATGCACAGTTTTGGGGGAAGTGTTGCCAAATATATAGAAGAGGCAAGAGAAAAGGTTGCCGGCCTAATTGGGGCAAGTGATTCATCTGAGATAGTTTTTACCGGCTGCGGAACTGAAAGCGACAATACCGCTATAATCAGCACTTTAAACTCATACCCCGGGAAAAAAGAGATTATTACTACCAAAGTTGAGCATCCGGCGGTATTAAATCTTTGTATGCATCTGGAAACAACCGGATACAGGGTTACTTATTTAGAAGTTGACTCTGAAGGGTTGATAGATCTTGAGGAGCTTGAGGAGGCAATCAGCGATGAGACTGTTTTGATATCGATTATGTACGCCAACAATGAAACAGGGGTGATTTTCCCGGTGCGGGAAGCCGCTGAAATCGCTCATTCACGCGGTATAATTTTTCACACTGACGCGGTTCAGGCCGCGGGGAAGTTGGATTTTAATTTAAGCCGGCTGCCGGTTGATTTACTTTCTTTGTCGGCCCATAAGATTCACGGACCTAAAGGGGTAGGGGCTTTATATGTAAAAAAAGGTACCCGCTTTTCGCCGTTTATAGTCGGAGGGCATCAGGAAAGAAGCAGAAGGGGCGGAACCGAAAACGTGGCCTCAATCGTGGGTTTTGGGGCAGCGGCTGAATTGGAAAAGAAAAATAGAAAAATTGATTCAGTTAAAATAAAGAATTTACGGGATAAATTAGAAGATTATATTTTAAAAAATATTCCCAAAACCAGGCTAAACGGGCACAGGCAAAAAAGGCTTCCCAACACCTCTAATATCAGCTTTGAAAATGTGGAAGGAGAATCAATTCTTTTATTGCTTGATGAAAAAAATATTGCCGCTTCTTCCGGCTCAGCTTGCACCTCCGGCTCTTTGACCCCCTCACATGTTTTAAAATCTATGGGAACGCCGGCTAGTTTTATTCAAGGCTCGGTGCGTTTCAGTTTAAGCCGGTATAACAATGAAGAAGAAATAGATTACATAAACAAAAATATATCAGAAATAATCCAGAGGCTAAGGGATATATCTCCCTTTTCTTAGCCGCTAAAAAAGGAGTTTTATGTTAGACGAAGTAACGATTTCAGAAGCAATAATTGATTCTTATCAAAAAAAACTAAAAAATAATTTAAAAGTAGATGTAGCTATTGCCGGCGCCGGGCCTGCCGGGCTTATCTGCGCTTACTATCTGGCTAAGGCCGGGAAAAAGGTAGTTGTTTTTGAGCGGAAACTATCTATCGGAGGTGGAATGTGGGCCGGCGGAATGATGTTTAACCAGATAGTTATTCAAAAAGAAGCTAAAGGTATTTTAGACGAAATAGGAGTAAGAACTAAATTATATAAAAAAGAGTATTATCTGGCCGACGCGGTAGAATCAGTTTGTTCTTTAGGTTACCGGGCGGCAAAAGCCGGGGCCGATATTTTAAACGGTATTTACGCCGAGGATATAATGGTTAAAAACGGGAAAGTTTGCGGTTTGGTAATTAATTGGTCGGCAACAAGTATCGCGAAATTACACGTTGACCCCTTAACCATTGAGGCAAAAGTGGTCCTGGATGCTACAGGCCACCCCATTGAGGTTGTAAGGGTGGTTGAAGCTAAAAGCGGCCTGAATTTAAAAACAAAAACAAAAAAAGTCTTAGGTGAAAAATCAATGTGGGCTGACCGGGCTGAAAAGACAGTAGCTAAAAATACAAAGGAAGTTTGTCCGGGTCTGTTCGTAGCCGGGATGGCGGCTAACGCGGTTTTTGGTTCACCCCGTATGGGCCCGATATTCGGCGGTATGCTTTTATCGGGTAAAAAATGCGCTTCTTTGATTGAAAAGAAGCTGAAAAAATAGAAAAATCAGCAAAAAAAGAGCAGTTTTTAAGAAAAATAAATTTAACCTTGAAAAACCCTTGAAAACATTAACTAATTTCAGTCGGATCCCGGATTGGAAAACCGATGCGGGATCGGAAATAAGCTGAGTTTAAGATAGGTTGTTGGCAGGTAAGTTTTAGAGGAGGGAGCGTTATGATAAAAAAAGGAAGAAAAAAGTTTTTTATTCTCGTGGGTGCTGTTTTTTTCTTAGCAATCGCGGCCCATTTTTCCTTTTTTCAGAGGGCCCCGAAAGCAAATCGAATAGAGCAGGCAGAAGGTATCGCCGGAGAATTGTTTGGAGTCCCGGTTCCGGAAGGTAACTATTATTTCGCGATGCGGGTGGCGGCTACTTTTAATACGCCCTGGGGAGGTATCCCCCGTGACAGAGAGCAGGTAGAGGAGCGGACCTGGACAGACCTGCTGATGTCTTATAAGGCTTTTGAACGGGGAATAGAGGTAAGCCAGCAAGAGGTAGAAGAGGAAATCAGTAGTACAATTGAAGGCGGAGGAGCTGACTTTGATTGGCGGCAGGATGAACAAGCTTATCATGATTGGGTAGAAAATAACTTAGGCGTTACGGCCAGGGTTTTTGAGAATCAAATAAGGCACCTGGTTCAGTTAAAAAAATTGCACAATCAAATATTAGATAATATTGAACCGGAAGTAACCGAAGAAGAAGCCTTTCAAAGATTTCTAGACGACTATAATACTTTAAGCGTTGAACTAGCCCAGTTTGACGACAAGGAAGAGGCTAAGCGTTTTTATCAAAAAGTAAAAGAAGATTCTCAGTTGTGGGAGAAGGAATCCGAAGAAGACCAAAAGAAACCCCGGGAAGAACAAAGATTTCGCCGGCCGGGGTTTGTGGCCCTGGGGTTTTTAATGCATATGTGGCGGTTTCCCCGCCAAGCAGTTTATGAGATGATTGAAAAAGAACCCGGCTACATCCATCCCCCCGCGCCGATTTATAGAGGCTATGGTGTGTTTAAAGTTATTGAAATCCGGCGGGCCGATGAGGAGCTTTTCCCCGAGCGGCGACAGCAGTATTTTCAGCGCATAGAAAGCCAAAAGAAGAGGCAAGGATTTCAACAGTGGCTAAAAGATTTAAAGCAAGAGGCTAATATCAAAAAATATATCGAACCGCCTAAAGAGATATTTCGCGAACCGCAAGATTAAACCGCGGTAACTCACCTAATTTAAAAAGTTCAAATCTTTCCGAAAAAAATTCATTTTATCAACTATACATCGCTCTGTCTTCGGAATCACAACGCCCCGGATTAGGGATATACAAATTATAAACAATACACAACTCTCAAAGACGCTTGCAATATACAATACCAAATAGACAAATTACAAACAATATACAATAGACAATATACAATTCCGTTCATTGTATATTGTGATTTGCACCCAAAACCCCAATGAAACTTCCGGCAATTATTTTGTAAGCCTGGCTTACCCTTTTTCCCTTCACTTCGTGGGTGAAGGATTTTGTCTTTGGAATTGCAACACCCAGATTAGGGATATACAAATTACAATAAACAAATTACAAACAATAGACAATATACAAATTACAAATAAATCTTAATACTATACTCATTCCATACTGGAATTGGTAGTTTCTTTATGTATTGAATTTCTGATTTGCCGGGATAACCAATTTAAAATTATCAAATCCTGTCTTGTATTTTTTGTATA
>PXAH01000126.1 GCA_003565945.1 Candidatus Omnitrophota bacterium | reverse complement strand
TGGCTCTGCGGACTACACCGTCCGGCCCGGCCGCGACTAAAACCGCGGCGATAATAGCTGCCAGGATTATAATATATTCGAGTATACTTTGTGCTTTTTTCATTTCTTTCCTCCTGTTTTATATTTTTAGAATAATAAAAAACGGGCTGCCTATCCCTTTTACAAGGGGCTTTCGGCAGCCCGGATATTTCTTCTTTTTGAAACCCGTGGCTTTGCTTATCCCGGTTGTTTTCTCATACCAGGATTCGCCTTTTCGTTGCCTCCCTCAGACACCTTTCTAATATAACATAAAATAAACTCGTTTTTCAAGTTCATTTGTTAAAAATTCATATTTTAATCAAATATATTCGTCAGAAAAAGCTTTATCGTCAAGTAAGCCAAGACGCTGAAATTCAGGAAAAAAGCGGGGATAATTTCTCATAACCGTGCGGAATTTGCCTCTGATTTTCCCTTCCGCGGTTTTAGCCTCACGCCTAAATATGAATAAATCCTGGATTGCCACCTCATTTCTTTCCAGTCCGCGCATCTCAGAGATATGAGTAACTCTTCTTATGCCATCAGGCGACCTTTCTTGCTGAACAACAACATTGAGAGTATTTCCAATCATTCTTCTTATTTCTTCGATAGGAAGCTTTATACCCGAAGAAAGAATAAGCGTTTCCATACGGCTTGCCACATCCTGAGGCGAGTTAGCGTGAATAACCCCCAATGTCCCGCGATGGCCGGTTGACATCGCCTGAATCATGTCCAAGGCTTCCGGGCCCCTTACCTCACCCACAATCAATCTATCCGGCCGCATTCTTAAAGCATTACGTATTAGGTCACGTAAAGCAACCTCGCCCTTCCCGTCTTGATCGGGAGTGCGGGTCTCCATTGGCACCAAATTCTCCTGGTGAAGCCGCAGTTCTACTGTATCTTCAATAGTAATTAACCTTTCCTGTTCGGGTATGTGGTGGGAAAGCATCTCCATGGTAGTAGTTTTCCCCGAGCCGGTTGCGCCGGAGAAAAGAATATTAATTCTGCCTTTAATGCAAGCAATAAGAAATTCGGCCATCTTCTGGTTTAAAGTTCCCAATTTAACTAAATCATTTAAGCTGTGAAGCTGGCGGTCGAATTTCCGGATAGTAATAGTTGTGCCGCAGCGGGCAAGAGGGTAAGTAATAAGGTTTATTCTTGAGCCGTCCGGAGTACAAACATCTCCATAAGGAGTATAGTAAGATATATTTTTACCTTCTTTTTTGAAAAAATGCTCTATAATATCTTTTACATCTTCATCGTTGAAAGTTACATCTATTTTGTATTTTTTACCTCCTACCTCAAGCCAGGTAGCTTGGGGGCCGTTAATCATGATTTCAGTTATTTTTGCATCGGATAATAAATTATTAATTTTGGTAACTCCTTCAGCCATAATTACTCCTTGGAAATAAATACTTCCCGCGGAAGTTCAATACCGCGAGCCCGTATCTCATCGTAAAAAGTAGGTATATACCCTAAAGAGGTGAAATAACCTTTTACATTACCGTCTTTATCTACCCCTGTCTGCCTGAAACAAAAAATATCCTGCAATTCTATATGCATTTCATCAAGCATCCCAGCGACTTCGGTAATCGCTACTACCTTGCGCGAGCCGTCAGAAAGCCTTTCAGTTTGAACAATTAAGTCGATTGCCGAAGCAATCATTTCCCGTATTGCCCGGATAGGCAAATCAATTCCGCTCATCAAAATCATACTATCGAGCCTGATTAACACATCATGAGTTGTGTTGGCGTGAATTGTCGACATACTACCGTCGTGTCCGGTATTCATCGCCTGAAGCATATCAATTACTTCCTGGGACCTGACTTCCCCTACTACTATCCTATCCGGCCGCATTCTTAATGTATTTTTAAATAAATCCCTGATTGTAATTTCTCCCCTGCCTTCGATATTAGGCGGACGGGATTCAAGCCTTACCCAATGAGTTTGAGAAAGCTTAAGCTCAGCTGAATCTTCAATTGTAACTATTCTTTCATCTTGAGGAATATAGGCAGATAAAATATTTAAAAAAGTCGTTTTACCGGAACCGGTTCCGCCGGAAACTAATATATTTTTACGCGATTTTACGGCAGCATTTAAAAATACAGCCATATCGGGGGTAAGGCTGCCAAATTTCTTTACCAGGTCATCCATCACAAAACGCTGGCGGGAAAATTTCCGTATAGTCAACGTCGGCCCGGTTAAAGAAAGAGGTTCGATTATCGCGTTAACCCGCGAACCGTCGGGAAGGCGGGCGTCAACATAAGGAACCGATTCGTCAATCCGCTTACCTAAAGGAGCCAATATCCTTTCAATTACTATTCTCACCTGCTCATTGCCGGTAAACTTCTTGGTGGTTAAATAAAGCTTACCTTTTCTTTCCACGTAAATCCGGTCTTTGTTGTTAACCATTACTTCAGTAATCGATTCATCTTTTAGAAAATCTTCCAACGGCCCAAAAGCAAGCGCTTCATCTAAAATTTCCTTGGTTACTTTCTTGCGTATCTCCATGGAGGAAATAAATCCTCCCGCTTCTTTATTGATAATGTTAGTTATTATTTGCTCTGCCTTTTTACGTAACTCCTTGATTCTTTTCGGGTTATAGCTAAAAGCTTCTACCGGAAGCCGTTTAAGGTCTAAAGCGTCTATCAGCTCTTTGTGAACTTTTCTTTTAAAGCTAACAATTTTATCTTCTTCTTCGCTCAAGCCAAAATCTTTATCTTTCTCGGCTAAACCAATCTTTTCCCAGAATGATTCGTCATCTTCGGGAGCTTCTTCTTTTGCTACTCTTAACTCAGTAACGTGCTTATGCTCAATAAAGATACCCGGCCTATTCAGAATTAAATTAGCCATTTTCTTAATTGCTTCAGATATTTTAGAAGTAGGGCTGCTGAGCACAACCGGTGCCTGTTTATTTACTGCCAAGCCTACAGTTTTTCCTTCCGAAGGCATTAAACCGATTATCTCCGTTGGAAGCTTAACTTTTACTTCCTGCCAACTAATTGAGCCTTTACTTTCAACCCGGTTTAAAATTACCTTAAGCATCGAAAGGGGAAAGCCAATGCTTTGCAAGGTATCCATCAACCACTCAGTTTGGTATATCGCCAAAATATCCGGAGTAAGAACTAGCAGTATTAAATTAGAGGAATCAAAAACCGAAAGCATGTTGTCGGTAAGGTCATTGGTTGTATCAATAATTATGTAGTCAAAATCGGAAGAAGCTATCGCGATGAAGTCTTTTATGTTTTGAGGAGATACTTTATAGCGTTGAGATATACGTGTAATTGAAGGAAGAAAATAAAAATTTTTCCGGTAACAAGTCAAATAATTGTCGAGAGAACGTTTTTTTTCTTTAAATTCGTGGAGATGATTGCAGAGATTGTATAAATAATATTTGGGAGAAATACCTAAAAATTTTGAGCTTATCTGAGGAGCACCCGTATCAAGGTCAAGAAACAAAACTTTTTTACCCTCTAGAGAAAAAACCAAGGAAAGATTAGTGGCAAAAAGAGTTTTACCTACCCCCCCTTTAGAACTAAAGAAAGAAATGACTTTTGCCGGCATAAATGAAACACCTTACTATTTTTATCCGATTCATTCTCCGAAGCCTAATACCTGGACAAATCCTGTTTCGCCTCTGAAGAATAATTTCAAATCGGCGAAGGAGAATCAATCGCTTCGGAAAATAACCGGGATTTCAACCCATAAGTTTTCCGTTTCGATATCCGAAGGAAAAGGCGGATAAGGGCTAAGGGATTTGGCCATACTTAAAACCTCCCGGTCAAAAGTGATATAACCGGATGATTCCGATATGGCAGCATCTAATAAATTTCCGGTA
>PXAH01000031.1 GCA_003565945.1 Candidatus Omnitrophota bacterium | reverse complement strand
TAGAGGCCTTAATTAAAAAAATAAGGGAAAAAATACCGGGTTGCGCGATTCGTACTTCGGTTATAACCGGCTTTCCCACTGAAACTGAAGCTGAATTTGAAGAATTGCTTAGATTCATAAAGAAAGTTAAGTTTGAAAAGTTAGGGGTTTTTCTTTATTCACGGGAAGAAAAAACTAAGGCTGCCGCTTTCTCCGGCCAAGTCCATTCTATGACTAAGAAAAGGCGGCGCCGGCAGATTATGGAGGCGCAGCAAAAGATATCAGCTGAACTTTTGGAGAGGTTTGTTGGTAAAAAAATCGATGTTTTAATTACTGGAAAAGAGAAGAATTGTTTTCTGGCAAGAAGCCAGTATGACGCGCCGGAGGTAGACGGCTTGGTCTTCATCAAAAGAAGAGGGTTAAAAATAGGACATTTTTACAAAGCGGAAGTAACAGATAGCTTAGAATATGATTTGGTAGCTAAATGAATATCTCCAATAAACTTACATTTTTGCGTATATTTCTTGCTTTTTTTTGCGTAGGCTTTGTTTTGGTAAACACCTTTCTTTTTCATATTTTAGCCCTGTTGTTATTTCTGGTGGCTTCTTTGACTGATTTTTTAGACGGTTATCTTGCCCGCAAACATAACAACACTACTGACCTGGGAAAGATTCTAGATCCGATTGCGGATAAAATTTTGATAATCGGGATGTTTGCTGCCTTTGTTGAAATTGGCATAATTACTGCCTGGATGGTTATTGTTATTCTGCTTAGAGAATTTATTATTACCAGCTTGCGTTTTTACGGGTTGCGTAAAAATATTGTTTTAGAAGCCCAGCGGCTTGGCAAACATAAGACTTTTTCCCAAGTAGTAGGTATTTTAGTTATTTTTTCTTTTCTTATTTGTTATGATATTTGTCCCCAAGCTAATTTTACTGATTTCCTTCGTGCATGGGCTATACCGGTTGTTATGTGGTATATCATTGTGGTTACTCTTTTTTCGGGGGCTTCCTTTTTTTGGCAAAACAGGCAGGCGATTAAGACTTTTTAAAGGGTTATCGGAGAGTTTAATTTGAAAAAGAAAGTTATTTTAAGCGCGGCTACTTTGTTTGGAGCAGGTTTTATTCCTCTTTGCCCGGGAACCGTTGCCTCTGCCTTAGGGCTTTTTTTTGTTTGGTTTATTCCGAATCAAGCGGTTTTTTCCTTTTTTGCTATTATTGTTATTGGGTTAGCTTTTGCTTTCTCCGGTAAGGCCGAAAAGATCATGGGTAAGAAAGACCCCAAGGCTATAGTGATTGATGAGTTTGCCGGTATTTTGGTTACTTTTTTATTTGTTCCCAGAGAACCTCTTTTTATCCTGGCCGGATTTTTTCTTTTTCGGCTGCTGGACATTATAAAAATTCCTCCGGCTGATAAATTAGAGAAAAAAAACGGGTCGTTTGCAATCGTAGGAGATGACCTGGCGGCTGGTATCTATGCTAATTTTACCCTTCAATTTTTGAGACTGCTTTTAAAAATTTCTTCATAAATAGGCCCCTGAGAGGTTAAGGTACTTTTGTAGAGGGATATTCTTTCCACCTGAAAAGAGCTTTCTTTCAGGCATAAGCTATCGGCTTTTTCTTCTAACTGCCGGGTATTGCTTAAATTTTTGATTCTTGCCAAAGTTATATGGGAAGTAAATTTTCTCCTCTCTTTGAGGCTTGAATTTTGCATTTTTTCCTCAAGGCTATAGGCTATATTTTCTAATTCTTTTTCTGGCCAGGAGCTGATAAAAAATACCCGCGGCTTTCGCGGGTTGGGGAAGAAGCCGAAGCCTCCCAGGTGAAGGGAAAAAGTGGTCTGTTTGGCGGCGGTTTCTAAAATAGCTTCTTTTACTTTGCCTAGGCTTTCAGCTTCGATATCTCCTAAAAATTTTAAAGTAATATGCAGGTTTTCCGGCTTCACCCACTTAAGCTGAACCGGTATTTTGGTTAATTCTTCTTGAATTGTCTTAAGCTGGGCCTTGATGCCGGCAGGTAAACCAATCGCGATAAAAGTTCTCATACATCTTCTTCCAAGATCAATTCTTCATAGACTTCTTTTGGTATTTCTTGCGAAAAAGCCGACGGCCTGGTAATTATAACTCCGTTTTTTGAGCTGAATTTAGTTTGAGGATAAGTCATGTAAAGAGTAGATTTGGCCCGGGTCACGGCAACGTAAAAAAGCCTTCTTTCTTCCTCAAGGGATTCCCGGCTGGCTAAAGCTTTGGCGTGAGGGAAATCGTATTCGCAAAAGCCGATTAAAAATACCGCCTCCCACTCCAGGCCTTTTGCTTGATGGATAGTGGTAAGAGTTAATGCCTCTTGATCGTTTTCCTCGAAGCGGCGCCTCTCGCCTTTGAATTCTTCATAAGAACCCACGTCATGGAGAAACTTTTCGATGCCGGCGTATCCGGAAGACATTTTAAGCATTTCTTCTAAATCCATAATTCTTTCTTCGGCGTTGTCAAAAGATAAATAACAGTATTCTTTATACATAATTAATATTTGCTGAAGGGCGTCTTCCGGTTTTTTGGTTTTTTTCAATTTATCGAATAAAGAGAAGAATTCTTTAAAGCCGCCTTTTTGCCTTTTCGGTAATTTTTTTTCGATTTCATCTTTTGGTACTTTCTTGATAACCAATTTTTCCCAAATGCGGTAGGCGTAGTTTTTGCCGATTCCCCTATAGAGGGATAAGGCGCGTTTAAAGGAAATCTCATCTTTAGGGTTTAAGGTAATTCTTAAAAAGGAAATAACGTCTTTGATGTGGGCCTGTTCGAAAAAGCGCAGGCCCCCTCGCACTATGTAGGGGATGTTGCGCCGGGCTAATTCCATTTCAAGCTCAAGAGCCTGGAAGCGGGAACGAAAAAGGGCCGCCATTTGAGAAAGAGGTATACCTTCCCGGTTTAATTCAAGAACACGCTGGCCGACAAATTTAGCTTGTTGATAAACATCTTTGGCGCTAACTAAAAAAGGAAGTTCAAAACTCTTTCTTACCGCTTTGAGACTTTTAGGATATTGATTGATATTATGCTTTATTATCTGGTTAGCTAAATCAAGTATTTGGGGGGTTGAGCGGTAGTTTATTTCTAATTTGAAAATTTTGTTAGTTTCAAAGGTTTTGGGAAAATCAAGAAGGTTGCTTATTTGGGCGGCCCGGAAAGAGTATATGGATTGGGCGTCGTCTCCGACTACTAAAATATTTTTATGGCAGGAGGAGAGTTTTTTTAAGATTTCAAATTGAATCCGGTTGGTGTCCTGATATTCGTCAACCAGTATGTATTTAAAAATTTGGGAGTATTTCTGGGCTAAATCAGGATATTCCAGCAGGCGCAGCCATTGGCTGAGAAGGTCGCAGAAATCCATGATATTGGCGTGCTTTTTTTTCTTTTGGTAAAAGGAAATTATTTTTTTAATCGGGTGGGCGTATTCTTCCAGGTGGGGGTAAAATTTTTCAATTATCTGATCGGTATCGGCTAATGAGTTTGCCGCTAAATTGTAAATATTGTAAATAATTCCTTTGCGGGGAAACATTTTTTCCTTTTTATCGTAACCAAGGCTTTGGATGCAGTCATCAATCAAGCTTTTGGCGTCTTCTGAGTCGGCTATCGAGAAATTGGAAGAATAATCTAATATTTTTGCTTCTCTGCGTAAAATGATATTTCCGATATGGTGAAAAGTGCCTGACCAGAGGCCTTTTAGATTAGAGCTGGCCAGGGTTTGGGCCCGGTGGAGCATCTCAGCCGCCGCTCTGTTGGTGAAGGTTACCAGGAGTATATTTTTGGGATTAACTCCCTGGCGGAGAAGATAGGAAAGCCTATGGATGAGTACCCTTGTTTTCCCGCTTCCGGCTCCGGCTAAAAC
>PXAH01000029.1 GCA_003565945.1 Candidatus Omnitrophota bacterium | reverse complement strand
TTTGCCAGAATCGATGAGTCGGATATGATTGCTATGCCTGACCCGACAACTTTCAGGACTCTGCCTTACCGGCCCAAAGAAAAAGCGGTAGCCGGTATGCTCTGTGATATTCTAAAGCCAGACGGGACTCCTTATGAAGGTGACAGCAGGTACATATTAAAAACTATCTTAGAGAAGGCAAAAGCAAAGGGTTATGACTTCCACATCGGCCCTGAACTTGAATTTTTTATCTTTCGTAACGAAAAAGGAACTGAAATCTTAGATGAAGGCGGCTATTTTGATATTACCACCCTGGATTCAGGCAATGAAGTAAGAAGAGAGATAATCTTAACCTTGGAGCAGATGGGTATTCAAGTAGAATACTCCCACCATGAAGTAGCTCCTTCCCAGCATGAAATTGACTTACGTTACCAGGAAGCTCTTTCGATGGCCGATACCATGATGCTCTACCGGATGGTAGTCAAAGAAATCGCTCAAAAACACGGCTATTACGCCACCTTCATGCCTAAGCCGATTTACGGCCAAAACGGAAGCGGCATGCACGTACACCAATCACTTTTCAGGCAGGATAAAAACGCTTTTTTTGACCCAAAAGATAAGTATCACCTATCAAAAGAAGCAAAAGCCTATATTGCCGGCATACTCAAACACGCCCCTGAGATAACCTTTGTCTGTAATCAATGGGTCAACTCCTACAAGAGGCTGGTTCCCGGCTATGAAGCTCCCGTCTATGTCTGCTGGGCCAGAAGAAACCGCAGCGCCCTGGTAAGAGTGCCGATGTATAAACCAGGCAAAGAAAAAGCAACCCGGATTGAATTTCGTTCACCTGACCCGGCCTGCAACCCCTATCTTGCTTCCGCTTCTATGCTGGCGGCTGGTTTAAAAGGAATAGAAGAGAATTACCCTATGGTTGAACCTCTGGAAAAAGACGTCTATAATCTTTCCCGGGAAGACATGCGCAAGCTGGGAGTTAAGTGCTTGCCGGGAAGCTTAATCGAAGCAATTGAGATTGCTCAGGAGAGTAATTTTTTGGAAGAAACTCTTGGCAGACACATTTATGAAAATTTACTTTACAGCAAGAGGGTTGAGTGGGATGATTATAGAAAGCAAGTTCATAGTTACGAACTGGATACTTATTTACCGAATCTCTAAAGAAAGAGTAAATTATGGCTAAGACATCTTACAAATATTACATTGAAGCTTTAAATAAAATCAGCAAGGCTATAACCAGCGATCTTTATTTGGAAGATGTGCTAAAACTTATAGTTACCGTGACAGCCAGTATGATGAAGGCAAAAATTTGCGCTCTCTGGCTGCTTGACACCAAAAAACGAGAGTTAAAAATCAGAGCAACTCAAGCTCTAAGTAGCGCTTATCTTAAAGAGCGCAGCATCAAATACGGCAAGGGTATAGTTGGTTTGGTTGCTAAAGAAAAAAAACCTTTAATTATCTCAAGGGTACTTGAAGATAGCCGCTATCAGGAAAAGGATTTAGCTAAAAAAGAAAAGCTGGTTTCAATGATTAGTGTACCGATGATGGTAAAAAAGAAGGTAATTGGAGTAATAAATTGTTATACAACCTCAGAATACAACTTTACTCAGTCGGAGATCGACCTGTTAAGCACAGTTGCTAACCAGGCAGCGGTTGCTATTGAAAACACCGAATTAATGGTCAAAACTAAAGTTATTGAAGAAGAACTTGAGGCGCGCAAAAAAATTGAAAAAGCAAAAGGAATCCTTATGCGCCAAAAAAACTTAGATGAGGAGCAAGCTTATAAAATAATAAGAAGCTCCAGTATGGATAAAAGAGTGCCGATGAAGAATATCGCCGAAGCTATTATTCTAGCGGCCGAAATATAGCAATAGCTTTAGATTGCTCAAGGCTTTCTAAAGTAAAAAGCGTAAAAGTAAAGCGGTTAAAGCGGCAAAGAAGCCCAATACGGAAACGTATGGGCTTCTTTTATTTTTTCTAAGGTTAATTTTATCTTAAACAGGAGTTATAGCTATGTTCAAAGAATTGATAAATAAATTAAGGCTAAAAGAACTTATTGCTTTTAGCTTTCTTTTTAGTTTTGCTTTACCGGTTTTCGCGGGCGAGGCTACTGTAACAAGTAACAAGCTGGCAATTGACACAATTTGGGTTTTGTTAGCGGCATTTTTGGTGTTTTTTATGCAAGCAGGGTTTGCTATGGTTGAGACAGGATTTACGCGAGCCAAAAACGCTGCCAACATTTTGACAAAAAACCTTATGGATTTTTCAATAGGCTCTATTTTTTACTGGATGATTGGTTTTGGAATAATGTTTGGAACAACTACTTTAGGTTTATTTGGCAGTGATAACTTTTTTTTGAGTGGCGCCACTCTCGCTACTCCCGAAGGCGCGTGGCAGTATGCCTATTGGGTTTTTCAGATGGTATTTGCCGCAACCGCGGCTACGATTGTTTCGGGAGCAATGGCTGAAAGAACTAAATTTACTTCTTATTTAATTTATACCGGCTTTATCACCGCCTTTCTTTATCCGGTAGCTGGACATTGGATATGGGGCGGTGGCTGGTTGGAGAAGCTAGGCATAATTGATTTTGCCGGTTCGACAGTAGTTCATTCTGTGGGAGGTTGGGCTGCTTTGGCAGGAGCAATCCTGCTTGGCCCCAGATTAGGTAAATACAATAAAGATGGCTCATCTAATGCTATACCAGGACATAATATACCTCTGGCAGCATTAGGAGTAATCATTCTTTGGTTTGGGTGGTATGGATTTAACGCCGGCAGCGCACTTAGCGGTACCGATTTAAGTTTAGCCGCAATTGTTACTACTACCAAGCTGGCAGCAGCAGCCGGGTCGATTCTTGCTATGGTAACAGTCTGGATTAAGTATGGTAAGCCCGATACCAGTATGATTTTAAACGGCGCTTTGGCAGGATTAGTTTCAATTACAGCCGGATGTGCTAATGTTTCCCCTTTAAGCGCAATCATTATCGGAGGTTTTGGCGGCATAGTTGTAGTGTATGCGGTTGAATTCATCGATAAAGTTTTAAAAATCGATGATCCGGTTGGCGCGATATCAGTCCATGGTGTTTGCGGTGCCTGGGGGACTTTAGCTGTAGGCTTATTTGCGCAAGAATCATACGGCGGTGTAAATGGTTTGTTTTTTGGCGGTGGCCTTTCTCAGTTGTGGGCTCAATTAATTGGAGTTGTTGCCGTTTTTGCCTGGATTTTTGCCGGCTCTTTTTTATTATTTTACCTGATCAAAAAAACTGTAGGCCTTAGGGTTTCTGATCAAGAGCAGTTGAAAGGGCTTGATGTTGGAGAGCACGGGATGGAAGCGTATGCCGGCTTTCAAATATTTACTACAGAGTAGAATTGTGAAAATATTAAAAAGGAAAAAAGAAGACGGAGGAAGAAATGAAGTTAATAACCGCGATGATTCAACCCCATAAGCTACCCGATGTGAAGAAAGCTTTATTTGATGCGGGAGTTTGTAAGATGACGGTAACCAATGCTCTTGGCTGCGGCCAGCAAAAAGGTTATTCTGAAACTTATCGAGGTGTAATTTATGAGATTAATCTTTTGAAAAAAGTAAAACTGGAAATAGCCGTTAATAAAGAATTTGTTAAGCCAACAATTGAAGCAATCATAAAAGGGGCAAGGTCTGGTAAAATTGGAGATGGGAAAATTTTTGTTGTAGATTTGGTTGATTGCATTCGAATTAGAACCGGCCAGGGTGGCAAGGAAGCAATAGGATAGATGATTTTATTTTTGCAGCAAGTAAACATTGAAGGCCCTGGTTTGTTAGGTATTTTTTTAAAAAAACAAAAAGCAAAGTTAAAAATTGTAAGCATGGAAAACAACCAGGGCCTGCCTCCTTT
>PXAH01000010.1 GCA_003565945.1 Candidatus Omnitrophota bacterium | reverse complement strand
TTTTTGTGGTTTAGCTAAAATTGCAAATCTATGTCTCTGAGCAATAAAAAGATTTGCCAGCTCCCAGCTACCGGCATGAATCCCCACACAAACCCCCGGCTCTTTAAAGAAATGGCTGTCGGTGAGCTCCAGATTCGAATAAAACCGGGAAGGAACCAAAGATTCAATCAAGCTTAAAGAAAAACCATAATAACTTTTCCTTAAAATTGACATTATTTCCGAGTAAGATTTAGCGGGAAAAGCAGTTTTTAGGTTACGGTAAGCTATTTTTCTTTTGCGGGAATTGAGATAAAAAATAAGTGCCAGCAAGCTGCCGCAGAACTTAAGAGCCCATAAAGGCAGCCGATAAAAAGCTTTTTGGATTATTCTAAGAAAAAATATCATAGTTTTACTTTTTTTGCTTAATTATCTGTTTAATTTAGCTGAAATTTTTTCTCTGATTTTTGCAACCAGCCTATCTTCCTGCTCAACTTCTAATCTAACATTTAAAACAAAAACATCCACTCGTTTTTTTATTTCAGGCAAATGATATTTATCTTTCTCGGTAATAACCAGGGCTTTTACGCCTAAGCTGATCAGGCTCTGCTCCATAAGTAAATATTCCCGGGCCGATAAAATATAATGGTCAGGATAGGTAACCTTTTTCCTCAAAGGAATACCGGTTTTCTCAAGCAACTGAAAAAAACCTTGCGGATGGCCAACAGCCGCAAAAGCGGCAGTTTTTTTGCCGCGCAAAAAATTTAAATCATACTTTTGCCCCCCCAATGCCTGTAAACTTTGAGCCTTATAGCCGGCAAAGTAAATTTCCGGCTCAAAAGGAAACCGCGAAACTATTTTCTTTATTTTCTTCCGGTCGGCTTCTTCCTTGTAATTTATAATTAAAATGTCAGCCCGCCCGATACTGCCTAACGGCTCACGAAAAAAAGAAAGGGGTATAAGCCGCGGCTTTCTTATAAACTCCCTGGCCCCCATTATAACAACTTCTATATCTTTTTGAAGCTTTCGATATTGAAAAGCATCATCAAGGATAAATAAATCATAATCTTTTTCAAGTTCTTTTACCAATCTTCTCCGGCCAGGAGAAGAAAAAACCGACTCACACTCTTGTTTAATTAATTTTTCTTCATCATCTCCGTAACCTCTGCGTAAAACAGCGGTTTTAAATTGAAAAGAAAACCGCCGGAACAACCATAAAGTAAAGGATGTTTTTCCGGTGCCTGACCAAGATATGTTGCCAACACCAACCAGAAAAGAAAAAGCCGGATTGTAGGTATTTATTATGTTTTTACTGTAGAAAAAATTCCGGGCACTCACAACCAGCCCGTAAAGCAAAGAAAGCGGATATAGGGGAATATAGAGTAACTTTTCAAAAAAAGAACGCCCCCCCTCTTCGGCAAACCGGACATACCACTTCTTTAGCCTGATTCTTCTCTTATACATTAATTGCCTCAAGAATAATTTTGATACTTTGCTCAAGCCCTCCAGCCTTCCTAAAAACATCAACACAGGCTCTTGAAAAAACAAGCCTTTTTTGGGGGCTTTCAAGTAGCGACTCGATGGCTTGCTTGAGTTTAGCGGGAGTATCAACCTGAATAGCGGCTGAATGATTAAGGGCTGTTTCGGCAATATCAAAGAAATTTTCCATACTCGGACCAAAAATTACCGGTTTTAAAAAATACATTGGCTCTAAAATATTATGGCCGCCGGAGCCGGAGAAACTTCCGCCCACAAAGCAAAAATCAGAAAAGCTATAAAAATAAAAAAGATCACCTACAGTATCTAAAATAAAAACATCTTTTTGACTTTCTCTAGAAAAAACAGCCTCACTAACTAAAGCAGAATTAAAACCTCTGGCCGCGGCCATCTTCTTTAAAGAAGGAGCCCGGTGAGGATGGCGGGGCGCGATTAAAAGAGTTAATTCTTTATTTTTACTTATTTGGTGATAAATATCTAAGATAATTTTCTCCTCCGGATGGTGGGTGCTTGCGGCCACAAAGAGAAGCCTTGAGCCGGGCTTTAGAAGCGGGATGTATTTCTCTTTTAAGGAAGTGATTTTTTCGGAATCAGGACCGGAAATATTAAACTTTAAGTTACCGGAAACTGAAACTTGATCCGGTAAAGCACCTAGGCTAAGAAATCTTTCTCTATCTTTTTGGCTTTGGGCCCCAATATGACGGCAAGCAGGCAAAATTTTCTTCATCAGCGGCCGGATGAGCTTGTAGCGATTATAAGCTTGCTGAGAAACTCTTCCGTTTATAATCAGAAAAGGAATGTTTTTTTCTTTTAGGCAGCGAATCAAATTTGGCCAGAGCTCAGTTTCAGCCGCGATAAATATTTGAGGCCTAATCAGCCTCAAGAATTTTTTTAAAATAAATGATAAATCAAGAGGAAAATAAGTTATATGAGCAATTTTTGCGTATTTTTGGCGGGCAACTTGGTTGCCGGTTATGGTCGTGGTTGAGATAACCAGCGGATAATCTAAAACACCTTTAAGCCTCCTCAACACAGGTTCAATTAAATTTACCTCACCCACACTTACCGCGTGAATCCATATTGACTTCTGATAAAAAGGAAGAGAACCACCTAGGCGCTCTTTAAGAGAATCGAGGTTAATTTTAGCGCGCAGAAAATAAAAAGGTAAATAAAAAAGAAAGCCAAGCATAAAAAATAAATCATAAAAGAAAAATAAAAAATTAACTATAGAAGGTTTTATAACCATAAATACAACCTCTTCTTTTTTCCGATCCCGGATCGGAAAAAAATGGCTTCATAACTATTTGTCTATCAATGAGTTATAATTTAAATTTTTAAAAATTATTTTTTTTGGGACTAGCATTCAGCCGTGAACTGGGTTTGTCCGCTTCTTTAGGTCAAAGATAAACTCTAGTTCACGCCAGCATCCAGTATCGCTACTTTGCCCGGGGATGAGTCCTTTGATACACTTTTCTTAAAGAGTCCAGGCTTACATGAGTGTAGACCTGAGTAGTTGAAATACTTGAATGCCCAAGTAATTCCTGAACGCTACGTAAATCAGCCCCGCGGTCAAGAAGATGAGTCGCGAAAGAATGCCGGAATACATGGGGAGAAATTTTAAATAAAAGAGCGGCTTTCTTGATATAGCTGGAAATTATAAACCTTACCCCCCGGTCCCCAAGCGGCTTATTGTTTTTATTAAGAAAAAGGGCTCTTTCTTGGTCTTGGCGCCTCCTTAAATATTGCCTGAGAGCTTCAACAGCCGGTTCACCTAAGGGAAGAAGGCGCTCACGCCTGCCCTTACCCACAACCTTGGCAACACCCCCCAGTAAATCCAAGTCCTCTTTTTTCAAAGAAACCATCTCCGAGACTCTAGCCCCAGTCGAATAAAGAAATTCTAAGATTGCTTTATCACGCAGGCCTAATATCTTACTTGTATCAGGCAGCTCCAAAACTGTTTTTACCTGGCTTTCGGTGAGAAATTTAGGCAAAGGCTTATCAAGGCGAGGATAGATTAAAGAAGAAGCCGGATTATTTTTTACAATTTTCTCACGCAACAGAAGTTTAAAAAAACTTTTCAGAGCTGATATTTTACGAGAAACAGTCCGTTTACTTAAGTTTTTTTTATTTAGTAAGCTTAAAAACTTTCTCAGAAAAAAATAATCTATATCTTTTATATCAGAAACATTGTTGCTTTTTAAAAAATCGCCAAATTCCTCCAGGTCACGCCGGTAATTTTTACAAGTGTGAGGAGAGTAATTTTTTTCTATCTCTATGTAATTTATGAACTTATCAATATAGTAAGAATAGGGCACCATAAATATACGTCTGTCGTTAATCGGTCGCGTAGCTGGAAACGGTAATCGTTGAAAGTTGAACGTATAAATTAAAAAACGCAACCTTTCAA
>PXAH01000079.1 GCA_003565945.1 Candidatus Omnitrophota bacterium | reverse complement strand
GTGGATAAACGAAAACCTTCAGCCGAGAAACTAAGAAGTTTAAAGGAAGAAATAAACCGGGAAGCAGGGCTATATAAAGTTGATTTAATATTTTTAAAATCGGTTGAGAAAGATTTCAGAGAGATAGTTTTAAAGACAGGGAGAGTACTTTATGAAAGAAAAAAAGGAAAATAGCTATGCGATAACAAAGTTAACTGATGCCTTTAAGCAGTTAAAGTCCGGAGCTGAACAGGCAAAAGGGGAACTTGAAAAAGACGGTGTAATTCAAAGGTTTGAATTTACTTTTGAGCTGTTTTGGAAAGCCTTAAAGATATTTCTCCAGGATCAAGGGGTGATTGCCAGGACTCCCAGAGATTGCTTTAAAGAAGCATTCAGGATTGATTTGTTAGAAGATGAAGGCACCTTTCTTGATATGCTGGAAGATAGAAATCTTACTTCACATATTTACAATAAAGAAACTTCCGAAAAAATTTTAAAAAGGATAAAGTATAAATATGTAAACGCAATCGAGCAAACGATAAACAGGTTGAAGGAAGATAGAACTTAGTTTTCAAAACGCATGTTCCGAGGGACCCCTTTTTTCTTTTAGTGTTGTGGCCCCGGTGGGAATGGCGAAGTGGTTGCAAAAAGTAGTATATCCTAGTAAAAAGTCATTGTAATAATTCTATATAATGCTAATATAAGACAGATGGAAAGAAAAATATCTAAAAATTTAGTGGCCTGGAAAAATAAAAAAGAAAGAAAACCTCTGGTTCTTAAAGGGGCCAGGCAGGTAGGCAAGACCTATATTCTGAAAGATTTTGGGGAAAAAGAATTTGCTAGATACCACTATTTTAACTTAGAGCAAAGTGAGAGCCTGAGAAGCATTTTTGCCAAAGACTTAAACCCTAAGAGAATAATTCAGGAAATGATGATTTATCTAAATAAAAAAATCAATATCGATCAGGATCTAATTATTTTGGATGAAATACAAGAAGCCCCCAGGGCGATGACAAGCTTAAAGTACTTTAATGAGGAAATGCCTGGTTTGGGAATATGTGTGGCCGGGTCTTTAATCGGCGTAAAATTAAGCCAAGAATCATTTCCGGTTGGGAAAGTTGAGTTTTTAAATATGTATCCGATGTCTTTTGATGAGTTTTTGCTGGGAACGGGTAATAATTTGTTATATACCAACTTAGGTAATTTTAATGATTTATCAGAAATGGTTCATAAAAAAGCCTGGGAACTCCTAAAACATTATTTTATCACCGGGGGGTTGCCGGAAGTTGTTAAAACTTATGCTGACAATAAAGAAAATCTTTATACCGCGTTTGAAGAAGTGTGTAAAAAGCAGAATGACCTTATCAATGCCTATCAGGCGGATATGGCAAAACACTCCGGAAAACAGAACGCGATGCATATTGAAAGGTTATGGCGAAACGTTCCGGCACAATTAGCCAAAGAACAAGACGGAAAAAGCACAAAATTTATGTTCAAGGGAGTTATTCCCGGGATAAAAGGCTTTGCTAGGCTGGCAGGCGTTATAGATTGGCTTGAAGCGGCTGGATTAGTGATTAAGGTTCCTTTGCTCCAAAAAGGAGAATTGCCTCTAACTGCTTATTCTGTTGAAAATAATTTTAAACTTTATGTTTTTGATCTGGGAATATTAAGAGCTTTAAGCCAGATGCCGGTAAAAAGTATTTTGAATTATGATTATGGTTCATATAAGGGGTATTATGCCGAAAATTACCTGGCTCAAACTTTGAAATCACAGGGTGTTTCGAATTTTTATTATTGGAGAGGGCGTATTTCAGAGGTAGAGTTTGTTTTTGAAAAAGAAGGAAAGATTATCCCGGTAGAAGTAAAAGCGGGAAGAGTAACGCAATCCAAAAGCTTAAAAGTTTTTTCCGATAAATATTCTGCTGAAAAGAAATTTATCTTTAGCGCCAAAGAATATAGTTGCAATGAAACAAGAAAAATATTCTATTTGCCTTTATACATTGCCGGCCGGCTGATAAATATTGTTTAATGTAAGGCAAGTAGGTTCTGGGGGATGAGAGAAGAGGAGAAAAGGGAGTTGACCCCGTCTTTAGCAGAGAAACGCATGCTCCGAGTGAAGAAGGTCGTTCCGAGGGATGAGGGAAGAAAGATGAGGGACGAAAGAATTCGTCTTAGCGAACGGAGTGAGCGGCCATCTATCGCCCATTATCCATCGGAATGCGGCGCACTCAACGACTGTCCATCGGAACAAGGCTATAGGCAACAGCCGGATGCCGGCAGAATCTAAGAGGAAAAAGGGGAAAGATGGGGGATTTCTTCTTTCTGCCAAAGCAAAGAAACTGTTGGGGGAGGATGAAAATAGTGGGGATGCATGCAGGCAAACAGGGTAGAGGATAGAGAAGCCTGGAGTTAGGTATGGCGGGGAACAAAGGATATGAAAATGAAAGAAAATAGGTGATTCCTTTTTTACTTGGAAGAAAAAAACAGGGCTAAAAGAGCAAAAGAGGAATAATTGAATGAATCGTGTTCGAAATCAAGGAGATTAAATGGAGAATAAACCGGAAAGCTTTAATGATGAGATTGACTTGCGCGACTGCATTAATGTTTTGATTAAAAGGAAAGTAGCTATATTAGCCGTATTTTTGGTTTTTATAGTTGCTGCCGCTGTCTATAGTTTTAACGCGCCTAAAGTGTATTTAGCTGAAAAAACAATTAGTATCGCTAAAATTGAAAAACCTTTGATTTCACCACAGGAGGCAGTTCAAGTATTTTTTGGCCGGCAGATATTAAGCTCGGCAGTTGATAAATTACCGGATTTATCAATTAAACAACTTAAAGATAATTTAAAGGTAACTGCCCTAAAAGATACTAATTTTATCAGCTTAGCTTTAGAGCATCGAAACCGCCATCAAGCAACAAAAATACTGCAAGAAATAACCGAAAATTTCATTAATCAATTCGGTGGCAAATATCAGCAAAGAATAGACTTAATAGAAAATCAGATTGAAGTTATTACGGCTCAAAAAAAAGAAATAGAAAAACAAGTAGCGGCTTTAAAAAGCCGAAATGAAGAGGAAAACTTCGGGGCTTACGCCCTGGCGCAAAACGCTGTCAGCAACTATCAAAAAATTTACGCACGGCTGACAGGCGAAATTTTCCGCTTAAAAGAAGAATTAGCTCAATCCGAAGGTTATGCTATTGCTGAGCCGGCGGCAATAACCAAGGACCCTCTTAGGCCCAAGCCAATACTGAATATAGTAATTGCGGCAATGCTTGGTTTGATTTTTGGGGTATTTACTGCTTTTTCTTGGGAATTTTGGAAGAACAGGCAAGAATAGCCAAAGATGGGCTCTTTTTGTTATAGAGTGATGAAATCCTTATGGAGGTGGACCCCCTTTTTTTTTGAAAATGAAGAGAGGATAGAAGTTAGAGGGGAGAGGTTAGAAAGGGTAGATAAACACAGATATAAGAGGATGCACACAGATGGGAAGGATAAACATAGATAATTGGGGGTCATCAGCGAATTTACTAATCTATACGAATGTACGAATGAAATGATTTTAAAAATTAATTCAATCCTAAAACAAGGCGAAGGCCTGCGAATTGAGTTTAAGGAGTGCAGGGATAAACTTAGTAGGGGTATCTTTGAAACAGTGTGCGCTTTTTTAAATCGTTCCGGGGGAGAACTGTTGTTAGGAGTTAAAGATAGCGGCGAAATAACAGGAGTAGAAAAAAAGAGAATAGAGCAGATAAAGAAGGATTTTGTTACTTCTATCAATAATCCTCAGAAAATTACCCCAACATTTTACCTGAGCATTGAAGAAATCGCGGTTAAAGATAAAATTATCCTTTATATACACGTTCCAGAGAGCTCACAAGTTCACAAATGCGGGGGAAGAATATTTGACCGAAACGAAGACGGTGATTTTGATATTACCGACAACTCAAG
>PXAH01000070.1 GCA_003565945.1 Candidatus Omnitrophota bacterium | reverse complement strand
TACACCTTGCGCTGAATTAATCATCCGAGCCCCCTTCTGGATTTCAAACCAAGCAATCACAAAGATTATAAGAAAAAAAAGAAACTGGATTTTAGAAAAAAAACAGGTTGCTGCTGCCCGCCTCAAAAGAAAAAAGAAATTATTTTTCATCAACGGCGGAGAATTTTTTTTCGCGGGCAAAACATGCTATTTAAATATTGTTGCAGAGGGAAAGATTAGGTTAAACGGGGCCTTTCTGGATTTTCCCTGCACCTTTCTGGAAAATAATCCTTTAGAAGAATTAAAAAAATGGTATAAAAAGCAAGCTGAAACTGCAATCAAAAAAAGTTGCCAAGTTCAAGCGATAAAAACAGGCTTACAGCCAAAAGAAATAAAAATCAGTAACGCCCGCAAGAGAATAGCCGCTTGCAGTAATCAAAATAAGCTAAGTTTTAGCTGGCGGTTGATCTTTGCTCCCCCAGAAGTAATTGATTACGTTGCAATACATGAACTTTGCCACATTGAGTTTAAGAATCATTCCCGGAAATTTTGGCAGAAAGTAAATAGTTATTATCCTGATTACCGGCAAGCAAAAAAATGGCTGAAAGAGAACCCTTTTAATTTATATTGGCCGAAATAATCAATTTGAAAATCAAAAATCCTGTGATAAAATACCTGTCTAAAAATCTATCCTTAAGAAAAATTTAACTAAAAAAGGAGGTAGTGATGGAAAAAAAGGACTTCTTTAAAGAAATAAAAGAAAAACATTGGCCTAACGCGAAAAAGGAGTTAGAAAAGGGTATTGATAACGCCAAAAAAATGCTTTCCGCCGGAGAAAAACAAATAAAGCAGTTTTCAGAAAGAAGCGCCGAAAAAACCCGTAAAATTTCTCTCCAAGTAAAGAAAGAACGGCTTGTTTATGACCTGGGAAAAGCAGTAGCCACTATCCCCAAAAGCAAGTGGAGCGGAAATAAAAAGGTAACAGAATTACGCAATGAAATTAAAACACTGGAGAAGGAAATAAAAAAAATTAACTAAAAAGGAGAGCCCACATGCCGCAAGAGATAAACAAAGCAAATTTTGAACAAGAGGTTTTAAAGTCAGAAGTGCCTGTTTTAATTGATTTTTGGGCACCTTGGTGCGGGCCCTGCAAAATGATAGCGCCAGCCATTGATGAAATCGAAAAAGAAATAGGGCAAAAAGCAAAGGTTTGTAAGATAAATATCGATGAGAACCCCGAGCTTGCGACAGAATATTCGATAATGAGTATTCCCGCTTTGATGGTTGTAAAAAACAGCGCTATTATGGAAGTTAAAGTGGGCGCGGCTTCAAAAGATGAACTAATGTCTTTGCTGCAAAAACACCTTTAGCCTGCTTGCAATAAAAATATTGCTATCTAACGGATAAATTGTTATAATCGAGCAACTTAGCAAAGACGACACAGCCCTGAACCAGAGCTTGCCTGGAAAAAGCCGGTAAACACAGCTCAAGGCTGCTTCAAGGCACAGAACGCAGGAGTAGTACGTTTGCCACAGATGCTCCGATAGATAAAGAAAATAGATAGAAAAGCAAAATCGCCCTTCGTCTTAGCGAGTGGAATCCTGAGCGAAGACGAAGGCCGGAGTGAGCGGTCATCCTTCTTCTTGCGGAACGTTTTGAAACTTAAGAGTGATCCCGGGCCTGTAGCTCAGCTTGGTTAGAGCAGCTGACTCATAATCAGTTGGTCGGAGGTTCAAATCCTCCCGGGCCCATATTGGCTCTTAGCTGTTAGCTCTTAGCTCTTGGTTAAGGGCTATGAACCAATAAGAGCATTGTAATATAATATATTTCAAATATGGATTTAAAAGAAAGCATTATCAAGGTAGCAAAGCTGCAAGGCATCGACAAAGAAATTTACCAGCTTAATCTACGCAAAGATGAGGAAATTCCGGCAAAAATTGATGAACTTAAAGGCTTGATAAAAGAAAAAGAAGAAAGTTTTAAATCTTTCAAGGATAAAGTAAATAAGCTAGAGCTTGAGAAAAAAAACAAAGAAGGGGAGCTTGCCCAAAAAGAGGAAAATCTAAAAAAAGCCAAAGCCCAACTATATCAACTAAAATCAAACAAGGAATACCAAGTTAAGCTCAAAGAAATCGCGTCTATAGAGGCTGATATTTCCTGTGCCGAAGAAGAGATGATAAAAGCTATGGACTTAATCGACCAGGAAAAAAGCCAAATCGGAAAAGAAAAAGAGTCTGTTGATGCTGAAATTAATACGCTAAAAACGAATATCAAGGAATTGGAAAACCAGTTAAAAGAAATAGAGCAAAACCTAAAAGTACTACAAAGCAAACGTGGACAATGGATTGAAGGGGTCGACCCAAAAATTCTTAACCAATATGAAGGGCTTCTAAAAAAACGAGGCGGACTGGCAATGGTACCGGTTAAAAACAATAATTGCGCTGCTTGCCATATGACAGTAACCCACCAAACAGTAAATGAAATTAAGATGTATCAGAGCTTGGTCCTTTGTGAAAGCTGTGTAAGAATCCTTTATATTCCTGAGGATTTTGAATTATGAGTGTAGTTACCGCCTATATTGACGGCGCTTCGATAGGCAATCCGGGTAAAGCCGGAGTCGGTTATCTATTGTATAAAAACAATAAACTAATAAACAAAGAGAGTGTCTATATCGGCATCCAGTCTAATAACTTTGCTGAATATATGGCTTTAATTTTTGCCTTGCTTGATATTGTCGCTAAAGGTGAAAAATCTTGTTGTGTGTATACCGATAGCAAATTAGTTTCTGAGCAACTAAACGGCAATTTTAAAGTAAAGCATCAGAATATTGTACCCCTTTACATCCTAGCAAAAAAAATAATATCCGGACTGGATAGCTTTGAAATAAAACATATCATGAGACAAAAAAACAAAGAAGCGGATGAGTTGGCAAAGGAAGCGGTCGGCTTCCTGGCTCATGGATGATAGAATATAACGATACCTTCTATCATCCTTGGAGACAAAGATAAAAAGCATACAAAAGGGAGGTTAAATATGAGTGGACATTCAAAATGGGCAAGTATCAAGCATAAAAAAGGCGCTGCCGATGCTAAGCGGGGCAAACTTTTTACGAAATTAATTCGGGAAATCACAGTTGCCGCTAAGGATGGAGGGGGGAGCCCGGACACAAACCCCAGCTTACGCACGGCAATATCAAGGGCAAACGACGCGAATATGCCAAAAGATAACATAGAAAAAGCAATAAAAAAAGGAACTGGGGAGCTTCCGGGAGTTACCTATGAAAGCTGCATATTTGAAGGTTATGGCGCCGGTGGAGTCGCGATAATCGTAGAAGCTTTAACTGACAATAAGAACCGGGCGGCAGCTGAAATTAGAAATATCTTTTCTAAAAAAAGCGGCAATCTCGCTGGCGCGGGAAGCGTTTCCTGGATATTTACCCCTAAAGGCTATATTTTAATCGATAAATCAGAGATAGAAGAAGAAGAACTATTTTCGATAACTGTTGACGCGGGAGCAGAAGACATAAAAACCGGTGAAAAAAATTATGAAATATTTTCTGAACCAAAAGACTTAGAAAGAATAAAAAGTGCTCTCTCGGATAAAGAAATAAAATGGGAAGTAGCTGAGCTGACAAAAATACCTAACTCAACAGTCAAGTTATCCGGAAACCAGGCTAAACAAGTTCTCTCGCTGGTTGAAACTCTGGAAGATCACGATGATGTTCAGAAGGTATACGCGAATTTTGACATACCAGACGAAGTTTTAGAAGAAATTGCTCAAGAAATATAAATGTATATTCTAGCGGTAGATTTGGGTTTACGTACTTGTGGATACGTTGTCTGCGAAGTTAATGGTATTAATATCAGGCTAATAAAAGAAAAGGAAATAAAGCCAAATCCTAAACAAAATTTACCAGAAAAATTAAATTTTATTTTTGAACACTTAAAGGAAGATATTCTTAGCTATAAGCCTCAGGCTCTTGTTGTTGAAAAGTTATATTCTCATTACCGCCACCCGACTACCTTAGGTGTTTTAGCGCAGGTTAAAGGGATTATAGCTTTGTTAGCTCATCGGTGCCACATTGATTATTTTGAATTTTCTTCAACTCGAGCTCGGAAAGCTTTGCTGGGTAAAGGTAGTGCTGACTCAAAACAAGTCAAAAAAATATCCGAAAATATAACCGGGCGCAAGCTTCAATCCGTCCATACCGCTGACGCTTTTTCCCTCGTATTTGCTTTCGCTCACAATCAAAAGTTTGCTAAAAGCCTTTTTGCCCTTAAAAGATAAAACAATGATTTGCCGAATTAAAGGAATTTTAACCGAAAAAAATAAAAATACCGCGGTGGTAGAAAAAAATGGTTTTTTCTACCAAATAGATATCCCTGAAACAGTTTATCGAAATTTAAGTGAAATCGGCCAACCGGTCGAATTTACAATTTACCACTACTTTAATATGACAAAAAATAAAGCGATTCCAGTTTTAATCGGTTTTACCGAAGAGTTAGAAAAGGAATTTTTTGAAAAATTTATCAGTGTCTCCGGGGTCGGGCCCAAAGCCGCTTTACGGGCCTTTGATAAACCAATCCCGCTTATTGCCAAGGCCATCGAAGACGCGGATATAAGTTTTTTAACTGATTTAGCCGGAATCGGGAAGCAAAGAGCAAGGCAAATCATCGCTTACCTGCAAGGGAAAGTAGGTAGGTTTGCTTTGCTGAAAAGCCAGCCAGAGGAAGAAAGAAGAGAAGATTTTGCTAAAAAGGAAATCGCCGAAGAAGCAAAACAAATCCTAAAAAGGCTTCAATATAAAACTAAGGAAATTGAGCAAATGATTAAAAAAGCCTTTGCTCAAAATCCGGAAATAGACAGCAGTGAAATCCTCCTAAACCAAATATACAAGCAAAAGAAGAATAACGAGGCCGTTCATGGATAAAGAAAAAATAAAATCGATAATCGAATCCTTGCTTTTTATTAACGAAAGGCCTATTCAGCTCTCAGAAATATCACAAACTCTAGAAATGAAAAGTAAGGAAATAAAAATTGC
Source organism: Candidatus Omnitrophota bacterium (assembly GCA_003565945.1). Lineage (GTDB taxonomy): Bacteria > Omnitrophota > Gorgyraeia > Duberdicusellales > 4484-171 > PXAH01. The sequence goes on along the minus strand of PXAH01000070.1, from coordinate 11,609 downwards.
TCTAGATGAATTAAAGGCTGATTACGCCGGAAGAAACTCTGGAATTTCCATAGTTTCGGTTGCCGGAGGGTTTCAGATGTGTTCGGCCCCGCTCAATGAACCCTGGATTAAAAAAATGTATAGTTCGCAAAACAAGCAAAAGTTATCTACTGCTTCGCTTGAAACCTTAGCAATAATTGCTTATAAACAACCAATAACTCGAATCGAAATCGAACAAATCCGGGGAGTAAACGTTGACGGAGTTGTGCGAAAATTAACAGAACTAGGGTTAATTAAAACCGCTGGAAAAAAAGAGGTGGTTGGCCGCCCCAACCTATATATAACAACTCGTAAATTTTTAGAATATTTCGGAATTAATTCTTTAGACGACCTGCCTAATTTAGAAGATTTTGTTGATTTAGCCGAAAAAGAGAATTTAATCGCCCAAGAACAGGAAAAAGAGGAGGAACACAGTAAATGAAAAACTATTTTACTTCTGAATCGGTAACTGAAGGCCATCCGGATAAGGTTTGTGATTTGATTTCTGATACTATTTTAGACGCGGCAATAGCTAATGACAAAAACGCGCGGGTTGCCTGTGAAGCTTTAACCAGCCGCGGATTAGTTATAGTTGCCGGTGAAATCAGCACAACCTGTTACATCGAAATACCAAAATTAGTACGCGGACTGCTCAAGGATATTGGCTATGATAACCCTTCAATCGGATTTGACTACGAAAGCTGTGGAGTTATGACCGCCATACAGGAGCAGTCACCTGACATAGCTATCGGAGTAAAAAGCGGAGGCGCCGGAGATCAAGGGCTTATGTTTGGTTTCGCCTGCGACGAAACTAAAGAACTAATGCCGCTTCCGATTATGCTCGCCCATAAGCTAACCCGCCGCCTAACCCAGGTAAGAAAAGAAAAACTGCTAACCTATCTTTGGCCTGACGGTAAATCACAAGTATCGATTGAATACGAAGATAAAAAGCCAAAAAGAGTTGACGCGGTAATAATTGGCGCTCACCACTCTAAATCCATAGAGTGCAAACAGTTACAAAAAGACATAAAAAAAATGGTTATCGATGAAACAATACCAAAGGACCTAATGGATGAAAAAACAAAAATTTTTATCAACGCTACCGGAAGGTTCGAGGTAGGCGGGCCGGTTTCTGACACCGGGGTAACCGGACGAAAAATAATTGTTGATACATACGGTGGATACGGCCACCACGGCGGCGGCGCTTTTTCCGGCAAAGACCCTTCTAAGGTAGACCGCTCAGCTTCCTATATGGGGAGGTATATCGCCAAAAACATAGTTGCCTCCGGAATTGCCAAGGCCTGCGAAATACAACTTTCTTACTGTATTGGTGTAGCTGAACCGGTATCGGTAAGTATTAACACTTTTGGCACAGGAACGGTTAGTGAAGAAAAAATCGAAAAAACTGTTAGAGAAGTTTTCCCTCTTACTCCAAATGAAATAATTAAAGAATTAGATTTATTGCGGCCCATATACCGCAAAACCGCCGCTTACGGCCATTTTGGCAGAGAAGGGGAGGGTTTTCGCTGGGAAGACACCGACAAGGTAAATGTACTCAAAACTAAATTGAAAGGAGAAGGACAATGCATAAAGCAGACATAAAATCGAAAGAATTAAAAAGCCAGGGGAAAAAAAGGATTGAGTGGGCACTTAAACGTATGCCGGTTCTGGCAGCTATAAGAGAGCGTTTCCAAAAAGAAAAACCTTTAAAAAATTTAAATATTGGCGCTTGCTTGCATATAACAACTGAAACCGCGGCCCTGGCGATAACCCTAAAGGCTGCCGGAGCAAACGCTTCTTTTTGCGCCTCTAACCCCTTGTCTACGCAAGATGATGTCGCGGCTTCTTTAGTCTATGATTACGGAATAGAAGTTTTCGCGGTAAACAACGAAAACCGTAATACTTATTACTCCCATATCAATTCTGTTTTAAGCAAAAAGCCAAAAATTACCCTTGATGACGGAGCAGATTTAATTTCAACTATCCACAAAAAGCAGAATCAAACCAACTGCCAAAGCCTTCCCTGGGCAAGCACAGAAGAAACAACAACCGGCGTTATTAGGTTAAAGGCTCTTGAAAAAGAGAAAAAGCTTCTTTACCCGATAATCGCCGTAAACGATGCCTACACAAAGCACCTTTTCGACAATCGCTACGGAACCGGCCAATCAACTCTAGACGGAATATTGCGGGCAACAAACAAACTTATTGCCGGTGAAACTTTCGTTGTTTGTGGATACGGCTGGTGCGGAAGAGGGGTCGCCCAAAAAGCCAAGGGCTTAGGGGCTAAAGTTATTGTTTGCGAAACAGATCCCCTCCGTGGGCTGGAAGCAACTATGGATGGTTTTTTGGTTATGCCGATGGCCGAGGCTGCAAGGTTAGGCAATATTTTTGTTACAACAACCGGCGATATCGACGTAATCGCTAAAAAACATTTCCCCAGCATGAAAGACGGAACTATTCTGGCTAACGCCGGCCACTTCGATGTTGAAATCGATACTAAATCCTTAAAAAAAATTGCTTTATCAAGTAAGAAAGCTAAACCCTTAGTTACCGAATACCGCTTAAAAAATGGAAACAAAATTTACCTTTTAGCGGAAGGCAGGCTGGTGAATCTAGCTTGCGCCGAAGGCCATCCGGCTGAGGTTATGGACTTAAGTTTTGCTAATCAAGCTTTATCTTGCGAATACATAGCCAAAAATCATCAAAATCTGGAAAATAAGGTTTACCGGGTGCCGGAGAAGATTGATAAAAAAGTGGCCCGTTTAAAATTAAAATCAATGGGCGTAAAAATTGATTCTTTGACCAGCAGGCAAAAAAAATACCTAACTAGCTGGCAACAAGGAACCTGATGAGTTAAACGAAGATTCCGAAGGACGAAAGGAAGAAGGACGAGGGGGCGAGAAAATAACCGGTTAATCAGAAACTACACATCGGGTCAAAATGGAAAAATATAAAAAAATCGGTATCTTAACCCGGGATTGCGCCGGAATTAACGCTACTATACGGGCAGTGGTGCGCAGTGCTTATACGTTTGGTTTTGAAACAATCGGAATAGTTCGCGGCTACAAAGGCTTAATTGAAAATGATACAGTCAAATTAACTCCTCGTTCTGTATCCGGAATCATAAATCACGGCGGCACGATACTCAAAACCGCCCGCTCAAGCCGCTTTCGTATGGCCGATGGCCAAAAAGAAGCTCTAAATACCCTCAAAGCAAATAATATTGATGCATTGGTAGTAATCGGCGGCAATGGGTCCTTATCTGGTGCCTACACTCTTTCCTCTAAATACGCGGTTCCGGTTGTTGGAATTCCTGCAACCATCGATAACGACATAAACGGAGTATCCATGTCTATTGGAGCCGATACTTCGGTTAACGTAGCCTTAGATGCTCTTGACAAGATACGGGATACTGCTACATCCCTGGAGCGGATTTTCGTAGTAGAGGTGATGGGCAGAGACTGCGGTTACATTGGGCTCAGGGTAGCTTTAGCCGGCGGATGTGAAGAAGCAATTCTTCCCGAAAGAAAGTTCGATATAAAAAAGATAGCCCGGGAAATCAAAGATGGAAGCGCCAAAGGAAAGATTACCTGGATAATCATTGTTTCTGAAGGAAAAGCTAAGGCCGTTGACATCGCTAAAAAAATAAATAAAATCACCAACCTTGAAACCCGGGAAGTAGTTTTAGGGCACATACAACGGGGAGGCCGGCCTACCGCCTACGACCGAATGCTTGCGGCCCGCTACGGGTTTCACGCGGTTGAGCTACTGACCAAAAGAAGAACCGGCCGCTGTGTAACTTTACGTGACAACAAACCTTCCGACATCCCATTATCCAGGGCAATTAAAAAGAAAGACATGGAAGTAAATGATTATTATAAATTAATTAAGCTTCTAACTTAATAGCAAAACTTTGCAAAAATGAGGATAAACACAGCAATCAACAAACATACGAACTTATCTACGAATTTACGAATCGTTACGAATATACTAATTAGTTCTTGGCTCCTGGCTCGTGAAAATTATAGCCGCAATCATTTTTATTCGTATATTCGTAATAGATTCGTAATTCGTTGATGAAATAACATCTGTGTGAATCCGAATTTATCTGTGTGTATCTATACTTACAAAACAAAAATTTAATATAATGCTGTTATCAAATGATTTATAAAAATAAAGAAGAAATACTGGCCAGCCCAAGCGTGGAGCTTAGAAAAGATTGCTGTCTAATTAAAAATACAGCTAAGTTTAAAAAAGAAATTTTGCCTAACTTAATTGATACAATTATTTTAGGTAATTCTAAAAAACTGAAAAAATTTTGCTACCAGCTTGCCTATAGCTGCGGAAAAAACTGTGAAATATATCCGGCCTCTATACAAGCTCTCTATAAAGCCTGCGGAAAAAAAGAAACCGGCGGATTTTGTGTACCGGCGATCAACTTGCGAACTCTTACCTTTGAATTAGCTCAAGTAATATTTAAGGTAGCAAAAAAGCTTAATACTAACCTTTTTATTTTTGAAATTGCTAAATCAGAAATCGGATACACCTGGCAATCTCCCCAGGAATATTCAGCGTTGGTAATTTTGGCTGCTATTACCCAAGGCTATAAGGGCCCAGTTTTTCTCCAAGGCGACCACTTCCAGGTTGAAGCGCCTCAATACCGAAAAAAATTTAAGCAGCAACACCTCAATCAACTTAAAAAATTAATCAAAGAAGCTGTCGCGGCCGGTTTTTATAATATTGATATTGATTCTTCCACTCTCGTTGATTTATCTAAAAAAGATTTTGCTTCCCAACAAGAATTGAATTATAAACTTTGCGCTTACTTTACCAAATTTTTACGCAAAATACAGCCAAAAGGAATAGAGATTTCAATTGGAGGTGAAATTGGAGAAGTGGGAGGGGTTAACTCAAAACCAGAGGAACTTGACGCTTTCATGGCCGGTTACCTTAAAGAAATAGGTTCGTTAGAGGGTATATCTAAAATAAGCATCCAAACTGGAACAAAGCACGGAGGAATAGTATTGCCCGACGGGTCAATAGCTGAAGCAAAAATTGATTTTGATACTTTAGACCGGCTCTCCAGAATCGCAAAAGATAATTATTCTTTAGCCGGTGCTGTCCAACACGGCGCCTCGACCCTACCTAATGAGGCATTTCATCATTTTCCCAAAAAAGGCTGTATCGAAATACATCTGGCTACACAATTTCAAAATATTATTTATGACTACATTCCTCTATCGCTAAAAGAAAAAATATACTCCTGGCTAAACAAAACTTTTTATAGTGAGCGGCAAAAGGATTGGACTAACGATCAATTTATATATAAATTGCGCAAAAAAGCTTTAGGGCCGTTTAAAAAGGAAATATACACCTTAGCTCAAGATCTTAAGGAAAAAATGATGTCAGTACTGGAGAAAGAGTTTCTTTTTTTATTTGACCAGCTAAATTTAAAAAATACTAAAAAAATAGTAGATAAATATATAAAACCTTAACTAAAAAAATATCCCTCAGGAGGCGAGAATGAAATCAGATAAAATAAAAAAAGGCTTAGAAAGAATGCCTAACCGGGCTCTACTCTTTGGAACCGGCATCGACTCTTCTCATATTAAACGCCCTTTTGTTGGGATAGCTACAAGTTTTACCGATATAATTCCCGGCCACACAAGCATGCGAACTCTAGAGCGCTATATCGAAAGAGGAGTTGAAAACGCAAACGGCACACCATTTACATTCGGGGTTCCCGGCATCTGCGATGGAATAGCTATGGGCCATCACGGCATGAAATACTCTTTACCTTCCCGGGAGCTAATCGCCGATACAATAGAAACTGTTATTTCTGCCCACAGCTTAGACGGGCTAATTCTTTTGACTAATTGCGATAAAATAACTCCTGGCATGATTATTGGAGCTTTACGTTTAGATATCCCCACAATTGTAGTTACTGCCGGCCCAATGTTGGCGGGCCGCCTAGGCCAAAAAAGGCTTTCCTTAGTTCGCAACACTTTCGAAGCAGTTGGTGAGTTTAAGGCAGGCATGCTCAAAGAGCCGGAACGAAAACGAATGGAAATGGCGGCTTGCCCTTCCTGTGGTTCCTGCCAAGGTCTATATACAGCCAATACAATGGCCTGCTTAACCGAAACTATGGGACTATCTTTACCCGGTTGTGGCACAGCTCCGGCGGTATTAAATGAAAAAACAAGGATTGCCTACAGAAGTGGACAGCAAATAATAAAATTAATCAAGGAGGATATAACAGCGCGAAAAATAGTGACAAAACCTTCTTTAGAAAACGCGATTTATATTGATATGGCTTTAGGCGGTTCCACTAATACTGTTTTGCATTTAATGGCCATCGCGGCTGCTGCTAAAATTAAATTAACTCTTTCTGATTTTGACCGAATTGGCCGCAAGACCCCGCGAATCACCAACCTTCGCCCGGGCGGTGAAGACTTTATGGAAGATTTTCACTATGCGGGGGGGATACCGGCAGTTCTTAAAAGGCTGGCTACAAAAGTTAACAACACCAGAGGCGTTAACGGAAAAACTGTTTTAAAAATAGCCGAAGAAGCAACTATTTTTAATCCGGAGGTGATCCGCCCACTCAATAAGCCATACTGCAAAAAAGGGGGGATAGCAATCTTAAAGGGAAATCTAGCTCCAGAGGGCGCAGTTGTAAAAGAGGCAGCGGTTGATTCGGATATGCTCGTATTTAAGGGGCCGGCTAGAATTTTTGATTCTGAAGAAAAAGCTATGAACGCGATTACCGGGAAAAAGATTAAAAAGGGGGATGTGGTGGTTATCCGATACGAAGGCCCTAAAGGCGGCCCGGGGATGCGGGAGATGCTAGCTCCTACTGCTAACCTTGTAGGAATGGGTTATCATAAGCATGTAGCCTTGATAACTGACGGCCGCTTCTCCGGTGGAACCCGCGGGCCCTGCATTGGACATATATCGCCTGAAGCGGCAGCCGGAGGTTTAATAGCTTATCTTAAAGATTCTGATTTAATTACTATTGATATCCCCGGCCGGAAAATAAGCGTAAATCTTTCCAATACTGAAATAGCCAAAAGAAAAGAAAAAATGAAGTTATTACCGCCAAAAGTTAAATCAGGATATCTTTGGCGCTACTCCCAATCAGTAAGCTCAGCCTCAACCGGAGCAGTCTATGAAACACCTTAATACCTATCCGGTTCATCCTCCGAAGTGCTATTCAGCGAGGGAGGATAAAAAACCCAAAATAATTTATCAGAAAGAAAAAAAGGTAGTTGACAAGCGTATATGGGTTTGCTATGATTTTTGTATGTATTTGGGCGAAAAAGGAATAGAAAAAAAACAAAATGAAGTTTTTTAAAAAGATAACCAAACGTTTAGGGTATTTGCTTGATTCTTTTTCTTCCGATGTTGGAATCGATTTAGGAACCGCTACCACCTTAGTTTACCTGCGTGGAGAAGGGATTGTTCTTTGCGAACCATCAGTTGTGGCAATCTATAAAAATACAGGAACCCCAATGGCTGTAGGCGAAGAGGCAAAGCAGATGCTAGGTAAAACCCCGGGAAGCATTGTCGCAATCCGCCCTTTAAAAGACGGGGTAATCGCTGACTTTGACATCACCGAAGAAATGCTGCGTTATTTTATCAAAAAAGCCCACCCCAGAAAAATATCGGTCGGGCCAAGAATCGTGATTGCCGTACCCTCAGGAATTACTGAAGTAGAAAAAAGGGCTGTTAAGGATTCTGCCAACCGGGCCGGAGCCAGAGAAGTAATTCCGGTGGAAGAACCGATTGTTGCCGCAATCGGAGTAGGCTTGCCAATCGCTGAACCACAAGGAAACATGATTATTGATATCGGAGGGGGAACAACTGAAATAGCAGTTATCTCTCTGGGGGGAATTGTTTATTCCAGTTCAATACGCACCGGTGGAGACGAGATGGATTCAGCAATCATTGAACATATGAAAAAGAACTATAATTTAATGGTAGGGGAAAGGACCGCCGAAGAAATAAAAATAAAAATCGGGTCCGCTTGGGCTACCGAAAAAGAATCAAGTATTGAGGTCAGAGGCCGAGACTTAATCACCGGCCTTCCTAAATTTATTAAAGCTACTTCCGATGAAATTCGAAAGGCCTTACAAAACCCCGTAAAGGAAATAGTTGAAGCGGCCAAGGTTACTCTGGAGAGAACACCTCCTGAGCTGGCGGCAGACTTAATTGAACGTGGAATTGTTCTCTGCGGCGGAGGATCTTTGCTTCGAGGCATAGACAAGCTAATCTCCGAAAAAACCGGTTTAGCCTGTTTTGTAGCTGATGATCCCCTAACCGCCGTAGCCTTAGGAACCGGGAAAATACTGGAATCACCAAAATTCCTAAAGAAGCTTTCCCTTGTATCTAACTTCTAATAAAGCCAAAAAGATTGTTTTTACCACTGTCGGAGCCCTCATAGCGCTTGCCGCCTTTAGAGGAGCTTTTCAAGCTGTTATTATATCTATCTCCGAAAACCTTACAGTATTTTCAAAATTATCCCTACAAGACGAATTAGAGCAATTAAGGCAGGAAAAATTGCTTTATCAGCTCAAATTCAATCAACTTAGAAACCTAAAAGAAGAGAATCAGGAACTAAGAGAAGCACTTAACTTCAAAAAACAGGGTGATATCTCCCTGGTAGGAGCCGAAATCATTGCTTTTTCTCCTTCCAGCTGGCACCGTTATGTTTTCGTCAACGTGGGCGAAAAAGAAAAGATCAACGAAGGCATGCTGGTAGTCGATAAAAACGGCCACCTAATTGGTAAAGTTACTGAGGTTTATCCCAAACGCTCAAAGATCGTTCTTCTCAATAACCCCGATTTTCAAACTCCAGCCTCAATAAACAATAAAGTTTCCGGGCTTCTTCAAGGAAGCCTTTCAAAAATAGAAATTTTATATATCGAAGAAGGAGATAAGATTAATGTGGGCGACTTAGTGTATGCGGCTACCAACCCTTTCGATTCTTCAATCAAAGCAGGCAAAGTTTCACGTATTAGAAAAAGTGAAGATAGTTTATTTTATGAAATCAGCGTAGAAACCTTTTCTAAAGAAGCTTTGCCGCCAATTGTTTTCATCGTGAAATGAAAAATAAAAATTTAAAAATTATCGGCTTATTTTTTTTATTTTTTCTTTTTGATGTTATCCGGCCTCTCGGATATTTGTTTCTACCAAATCTTACTTTTCTAGCGATTGTTTCCATAGCCTTATACTCTAACTTAAATTTATCATTACTTATCGCCTTGTTCGCCGGCTCTTTTCTGGATTCGCTAATTTTTTCCGGCAATTTATTCTACACTCCCGTATACCCCCTGTTTGTCTTGTTTGTTTTTTTTCTGAATCGTTTTCTTTATTTTATGAAAATAAAAAATAGCCCTTCAACCGTAAAAATACTTCTTTCAATTTCAGCTATACTTCTTTATTCGCTCTTTCATAACTTAATAGCCAAAGAAACTAACCTTCTCTTTCTCATTTCTTTTTTTATTCAATCATGCCTATCATTCGTTTTTGTTGACCGCTTAATTCAAAAGGCATTACCTAGAAAATATTCAACTTTTTCTTTAAAAAGATAAACATGAAATCTTCTCTAAAGAATCCTAAACATTCAAATTCTCATCCGATAATTTTAAAGAGGGCCGCCCTAGCTTCCTTCTTGCTTCTCTTGTTTGTACTTTTTAACTATCAAATTTTACAAGGTGAATATTTTTGGCGGCGAGCCAGAAATAACTATGTTCGAGCCATGCCTTTACCTTCCATAAGAGGAGTGGTTTTTGACCGAAACGGCGAAATTTTAGCCGAAGACCGGGCTTCTTTTAACATTGCCGTCATACCTTATCAGATAAAAAGCGAAAAAGATATCTTGTTTGAAAAATTAGCTAAAGATTTAAAAATAAACCCATCAACTATTCACAGAAATTACAATAGAAATTTAAGGTTTTTTTTCAGTCCTACTAACATAATTATCGATATCTCTAAACTCGATGCTATCAAGCTAAACGAAAAATACCGCGGAAAAATATTAATCAACCCCACCCCAAAAAGATACTATCCTCAAGCAGAAGAAGCAGCCCATTTATTAGGTTATATTAAAAAGGCTTCTTCTTTGCCGGAACAATTTAAAAAATACGGCTACACTCCACTTGAAAGAGTTGGAGTTTATGGAATAGAACAGCGCTATGACCCGTATCTGCGGGGAAAAGACGGAGGAGACCTGCTTGAGGTAGATGCCCGCGGAAATGCCGTAGGATTTTTAGGAAGACGCCGTCCTGTAAAGGGAAAGGATATCTACTTGACTATAGACCACCGAATTCAAACCATAGCCAAGGAAGCTATCGGAAACCATAAGGGTTCGATTATCTTGCTCGATTCTGATTCCGGTGAAATTATTGCTCTTTATTCATCGCCTTCATTTAACCCAAACGCATTTATCACCGGTGAAGGCCTGGATTCTATTTACCGAAACAGAGACAGCCCCCTGATTAACCGGGCTATCCAAAGCACTTTTCCAATCGGCTCTCTAATGAAACCGATTATTGCTCTTGCCGGCTTGGAAGAAAAAAAGATTAGCCCGGGAACAACCTATGATTGTAAAGGCGCTTTTTTCTTAGGCAATACCCGCTTTCGTTGCTGGCGGCACCACGGGCCACAGGATATATTCGACGCGTTAGCACAATCCTGTAATATTTATTTTTATGAACTAGGTATGATTATCGGCCCGGAAACAATCAGCGACTGGTCAGAATCTCTGGGATTAGGCGCAAAAACTAATATAGATATTCCCTTTGAAAGGCAAGGAATTATTCCAAATCCCCGCTGGAAAAGGCAACAATTAAATCAATCTTGGTATGGAGGAGATACAGTTAATCTTTCTATAGGCCAGGGCTACATCCAGATAACCCCTCTGGCAATAACTATGGCCATAAATTCTATCGCAAACGGCGGCTATTTGGTTGAACCGGTTTTATTGAAAAAAATAGAGGACCAACAAGCAATCCCGGCCGCAAAAAAAAATTTAAACTTAAGCCCCAAAAACATAGAAATTATAAAACAGGGAATGCGGCAAGCCATAACCGATCGAAGCGGTACTGCCCGGAGACTCAACAGACTCTCTCTAGAAGTTGCCGGTAAAACCGGAACCGCCCAGACCGCGGGAAAATCACACGCATGGTTTGCCGGGTTTTTCCCTACCCCAAAAAATAGATACACAGTTTCGGTTTTTTTGGAAAACGGCGGTTCTAGTGAAGAAGCGGTAAAGGCAGTTCATCATTTTTTAGGAAAAATCGAAAAAGAAAACTTACTCAAATAAAAAATGGAAAATTTACGTAAAACACTAAATAACCTAAGCGGGCTTAAAACCATTGCCTTTTCTTTGCTTTTCTTTAACCTAGTGAGCATACTGTCCCTATATAGCAGCCTCCACCAGCAAGGACAGTTTGTAGGAGAAGAAATACTTTTGCGGCAAATAACTTGGATCTTACTTGCCTGGCTTATTTTTTTCGGAATCACGGCTATCAACTACCGCCTTTACTACGGATTATCTTTTTTTCTTTACGCCTTAAGCATTATTTTGG
>PXAH01000080.1 GCA_003565945.1 Candidatus Omnitrophota bacterium | reverse complement strand
GTGGTATGTTTATATACTAGAGTGCAAGAATAAAGATTTATATACAGGCATAACTAATGATTTAGAAAGACGCCTAAAGGAACATCAGCGTGGTAAAGGAGGAAAGTTTACTAAATCTTTTAAGGTTGATAAAATGCTTTTTTCTGAACCACATCCCAACAAATCCCAAGCTGCCAAACGCGAATCCCAAATCAAGCGCTGGTCCCGCGAAAAGAAATTGAGGCTTATAGGGCTGCCACCGAAATCCTGTTGAAGGCAAATCTGGAAGAAAAATGCTTGCCGCGAAAGGCGGTTTTTTTACCTTGACCTATTTATATTTCGGATATATATTAAAAATACAATTAGTTATAGTCCCGTGTTTGAAGGGGGAACCCGGACTTTAATCAAGTAAAACCTTCGCAGGTTTGTATAAACAGGCGAAGGATTTTTTATTTTTAGGCTATGATTAATAAATTTACTAAAGGAAAAGTTTATATTTTTATCGATGCTTCAAATATCTATCATTCTTTTCGTAAGTTAGGATGGAAAGTTGATTTCTTGAAATTAAGGGATTATTTCAGAAAAAATGTCAAGCTCGGAGAGATTTTTTACTATACTGCCTACGATCCGGATCATTCAAAGCAGAGTAGGTTTTTAGATTTTCTTGAAATTGCAGGATATATAGTAAGAAAGAAAAAAGTGAAATTCATAAAAGACAACAACCACGATGAAGGAGGTTTTCATAAGGGGAATCTAGATGTAGAATTAACCATTGATAGTGTTGACAGCAAAGATGATTTTGACTCCTTCGTTTTATTTTCCGGAGACAGTGACTTTGAGGCCCTAATTAAATATATGAGGGTTCATAAAAAGAAATGTATCGTAATTTCCACAAAAAACCATATAGCAATTGAATTAATAAGGCAAGCCAAATTTATAGATCTAAAGAAATTAAAAAGCGAGATCAAGAAGGGGCCATAAAAAATGATTCCCTCCGGTGTTAACCAGAGGGAAGTTTTGTTCCGCCCTACCGTAGCAGGGCAAATTAAATATAACATTATGAATAACATTTGTCAAGGGGGCAAGGAGCGAGGGATTTTTTAGGTGTAACCCCAAAGTGATAATGTCCTATTATGCCAAAGTTAAAATGTCCGGTATGATTGCTATAATATCTTCTAAAAAGAGGAGGTGTTATGGCAGAAGGGAGGGACATTATCACAATGACACAGGAGGAATTAAAACGCTTACATATTGTTAAAAAAGTATTAGCTAAAGAATTAAAACAGACAGAAGCGGCCGAGAAGTTAGATTTAAGCATCCGGCAGATAGGCCGGATGAAAAAAAGAGTAAAAGAAGAAGGCGAAAGAGGGATAATTCATAAAAGCAGGGGTCAAACTTCTCATAATAAAATATCTGACAACACAAAAGACAAAGTAATAAATCTTTGTAGAACTAAGTATAAAGGCTTTGGCCCGACTTTAGCAAGTGAAGTGCTCTTTGAAAAAGAAAAGATAGTCTTAAGCAATGAAACGCTTAGAAATTGGCTTATCAAAGAAGGCCTTTGGCAGCGTAGGCGCAAACGGAAAAAGAACCGTAAATGGAGAGAGCCTAAACACTACTATGGAGAAATGATCCAATGGGACGGCTCTGAACATGATTGGTTTGAAGGTAGAGGCTCTAAGTGTGTGCTTATGGGACAGATAGATGACGCTACCGGCAAAAAGAGCGGGCAATTCTATGGTTTTGAAGGTACAATGCCTTCTTTTGCCACTCTTAAACAATACATAGAAGCACGCGGAATACCACACAGTATCTATTTAGACAGGCATACTACCTATAAATCGCCTAAGAAGCCTACAATCGAAGATCAGCTAAACAATAGGGAGTTTTTAAGCCAGTTTGGCCGGGCAGCTAAAGAATTAGGCATAAGAATAATCTATGCTAATTCACCGCAGGCAAAAGGAAGAGCCGAGCGCTCTTTTAGGACCGATCAGGACCGCTTGATAAAACTAATGCGTTTAGCAGAGATAAAAACAAAAGAAGAAGCTAATAAATTCTTAAAAACTTACTGGCCAAAACACAACCAGAAATTCAGCAGAAAGCCTTTAAAAGAAGGCAATATGCACCGGCCGGTGCCCGAAGGACTAGATTTAGACGCTATTCTTTGCAGGAAAACGGAACATCCTTTAAGAAACGACTTTACTATAGTCCACGATAAAAAACTCTATCAGATTCTCGATAAAGGCTTAGGCAAAAAAGTAACCGTTGAAGAAAGAATAAACGGTAAGATCTATATTACCTACAAAGAAAGAAGGCTAAAATACAAAGAAATCACTACCAGACTCAAAAAGGAAAAGCCAAAACCCAAAGCTAGAAAGATTATCAGGCCTTCTCTAGAGCATCCTTGGAAAAGCGCTTCTTACCAGAAGATGCTTGCGAAAAAAGCTCGCTTGGAAGATAAAAAAATTAAGGAAGAATTAGTTCTATTAAAAACCTAAAAACAGGACATTTTAACTTTGGTAAAAAGAAGACATTTTAACTTTGGCTGTTATTACTAAGTCAAGATGTTAATTTTTTACTAAATGAGAATGTTAAGTTTTAACTTGTGCATAATTGATATTCTCTCTGGCTTAAGATGTTTTCAGTCTGTTTTTTGAGTTTATAGATTTTAGTGTTCTTTGATAATTTAGCTGAGCAAATAAGCTGGTTCTTGTAAAGGATGTTAAGGTTGTTATCTCCAAGCAAGCATATATCTACAATGCACTTGGCAAAAGACAGACGGTGTTTTGAGGGTGGTATCTGGATAATTGAGCCTTGTATTTGAATGGTGTTATCAAAGTTGACTTTGCGTTGGTATTTTTTACAAAATATCAGATCCAGATTCAAACCCATTGCCAAAGACTTGTAAGCACTCTCTATACCGGTAGTTTTAGCAAAGCGTCTATTGTAGCAATCGATAAAGTAGTTTTGTAAAAGCCGATTAGCTTGAGGGTAGTTCTTGATATTATGCAATCTTAGTTCTTTGATAAAGCGATCCTGGAAGGTTCTAAATAACCGTTCGATTCTACCTTTTGCTTGGGGGGAATTAGCCGGAATAAAAGTAATTCCTATCTCCTGCAAGGCTCTTTCGATTTGAGTATCATCTTGCTCTTGGGCTAATTTGACATGTAGGCCGCCGTAGCGGGTGGTAGTAAAATGACTAGCTTTATCCGCGTATAAAGCAGCAAATAAGCCTTCTTTTTCAATTGTTTTGCGTATTATTCCATATTGTTAAATACGCCGTCAGAAGAGTAAAGCTTAGCAAAAGGTACTTTACTGGTCGCATCATCAATAGTTGCAGTAAGGAACCATTTTTCTTTGACAAAGGGTAACCAGTTGTGTTCGGATGAATCCATCTGGATTAACAAACCGGCTTTAGGCATGCGCCTGCGCCTGCGATGAACCAATTTTTTCTTCTTAGGAACATGAATACGCTCCGATATTAGAATCTGTCTTACAGTTTCATAAGAGAGATCTATTTTATGGTTTTCTTGCAATTTATCGTTAAAATGCCTGATGTTAAAATCATAGTAGGTATTTCGATAAAGAGTTTTAATTTGTTCTTTTAAAGAATCAGGCAGTCTGCGGTTAGAAGGCAGTTTAGGCCGTAAAATCCCTTTTATCCCTGAAGCTGTAACTTTCTTTTTCAGGCGGGATATATGGACCGGATGGTATCCCAGTAAAGCCGCGGCTTCTGCGCCTTTAAGCTGTTTAGCTGCGACCTGTTTTAAAATCTCGTATTTTTTGACGTCTTTCATGGTTAAATGGTAGTTCATAGGCGCCACCTTGATGAGCGACAATTATAATTACCGATTAACTACAATTAAAATTCCCTAAAACCAGGCCGGAATGATAACCTATTTAGACTAACAATAAGGAGGTCTAAATGGTTACCAATCAGCAGGTAAGGAGGTTATTGTCGCTCATGAAAAGTGAAAAAACTAAAG
>PXAH01000021.1 GCA_003565945.1 Candidatus Omnitrophota bacterium | reverse complement strand
TTCGTAGGGATTCGTAAATTCGTTGATTGCTCATCTATCATCATCACAGCTTACCTATTGCCTTATCCGGCTTATATGTTATCATAAAACAATGTTTTCCCAAATAAAAAAGAAAATTGAGAAAAATCTTTTTTCCTTTCTTGACCAAACTAATAAAAATTATCCTTTATCCTCTACCTCACCTCTTCTTTTTAGCCAAATTACGGACTTTATTCTCAGGCCGGGAAAAAGAATACGCCCAATTCTTTTTGTGATCGGATACAAAGGTTATTCTGGAAAGTCCGCGCCCGGACTCTATCAGAGCGCTTTATCTTTTGAACTTCTGCATGATTTCATGTTAATTCATGATGACGTAATCGATAAGTCTCTCACCCGAAGAGGAAAACCATCTTTGCATGCAGCATTCAATAACTCTTTAAAAAAAGAAACTAAAGCAAAATTTAATGGAAATGATTTAGCAATTATAGCCGGTGACGTAATTTATGCCCTGGCAATAGATGCTTTTTTAGCAATAAAAGAAAAACTGAACTTAAAAGAAAAAGCCCTGCGTATGATTACCAAAGCGGCTGCCTTTACCGGGTTAGGTGAGTTTATAGAGTTGATTGACGGATTAAAAGATATAGAAAAAATTACTAAAAAGCAAATTTATAAAGTCTATGACTATAAAACTGCCTTTTATACCTTCTCCGCCCCACTGGCAACCGGAGCTATATTGGCTGGAGCCGGAAAAAAAGAAATAGGTAAGATAAATGAATACGGCCTTTGCCTTGGCCGCGCCTTCCAAATAAATGATGATATTTTAGGAATGTTTTACCCTGAAAAAATAACAGGTAAATCCTCCCTCTCTGATTTGCGGGAAGCAAAAAAAACTTTACTTATCTATTACGCCTACAAAAATAGCCCGGAAGAAAACAGAAAAAAAATAAAGCAACTTTTTAAAAAAGAAAAGGCCGGCCATAAAGATTTATTATCGATGCGAAAAATTATTTTAAAATCAAAAGCTTTATGTGCTTCTCAAAAAGAAATAGCAAAGCTGCTCAAACAAAGCCAGTCAATACTTGATTCATTGGCTATGAAGAAAGAATACAAAAAGGCTTTAGCTGATAACCTTCTGCCTTTTTTTGAGACGACCACCTCTTTTAGTCAACACAAATAAAATTGCAAATACCTTCCTTAATGTCTAAGGCCAGATGATTTTGAGGATCTAACTCCAAAGCTTTAGTTAAATACTTATCGTATTTATCTTTTTCCCCCTTAACCTGGTAAACTTGGGCAAGCCGGACATAGATATCAGCAAAATTAGGATCAGCTTCTATTGCTTTTTTTAAATAGCTTTCCGCCTTATCAAAATCACGCCCAAAAAGTGGCGGAGAAAGTAAGTAATAACTTCCTAAACCAAAGTAAACAACCACTGATTCTGGATTAATCCGCTTAGCCCTTTGAATAGCAGGCATAACCTGCCGTCCGTTTATCAGCTTAGAAAGGGGCCCTCCGTAATGAGCGGTCATCCCCTTAGCTCCGGCAAAAAGCCCAAGTGCTCTTACGTAATTAATCGAATCAACTTTCTCTTGGCCCATTCTGATAACCTGTTGAGTCAATTTAGCTGTTTTATCAAAATCCATGTCTTTATAGTAAAGGTAGGCCAAAGTTATGTAGGCAGGAGCAAAGTCCTGATTTTTATTAATAATCCGGCCCAATTCACTTTGACAATCCTGACACTGATATTCTCTACGCCTACATTCAAGTAATCCCCATTGAGCGAAAGGGTTATCCGGGCTTAAGTTCACAATCTCTTCAAAAAGGCTTTTGGCCTTATCGGTTTGATAATCATCAAGATAAATCAGAGCTGACAAGTATAAATTGGAGATAGAAACCGGTTTTTCATCAGCAAGCACCTTAGCATCTTGAGGATTTAATTTAGCAGCCGTCTCATGCAAGCTTAGCCAATCAAAAGCAAAAACCGGAACCGCTCCAAATAAAAATAACAAAACTAAAAATGCTAATTTAGACATCCTCACCACCTTCTTGTTTTTTTTATCTGATAAATACCAATCCTTAAAGCCCCGCTAAGAAAAATTAGAGTCACGAACAAAAAGAGAGGTAAAAGTAAAATCCAGGCGCATTCAAGCATACTTTATTTTAAACCAAAAATACTTTGGGTCAATACTTAATCAACGATAATAAAAGCTTGCGTATTCAGCTTTTGATTTTAAAATAATCTTTGTGATAAAGCAAAAGTCAAAAAAAGAAGATGGTTTTAAAAGGGCCAGAAAAATAACTAAAAAAAAAGCTAAATCTTTTTATTTTGCTTCCTTTTTTCTCGGTTCCCGGCTTAGAAAAAGCGCTTACGCTATCTATGCTATCTGTCGGATAAGTGACGACGCGGTAGACCAAAGTAAAAAAGACAAAGAAGCTAAGCTTGAAAAAATAAAGAAAGATATAAACCTGGCTTACTCAGGCAATAACTACAATTTGGCCCCTCTTCTTTTAGCTTTCCAAGAGTCGGTTAACCTACATAAAATACCAAAAAAATATTTTACTTTGCTGCTACAAGCTATGGAGTCTGATTTGGAAAAAAAAAGCTACCAAAACTGGCCCCAACTCTATAGCTACTGCTACAAGGCAGCCGGAGTAGTAGGGCTAATAATGCTTTCGCTTTTTGGTTCAAAAAGCGAAAAAGCAAAAAAACACGCTATTTCATTGGGAATTGCAATGCAAATGACTAATATCTTGCGAGATATTAAAGAAGATTACCGTAGACAAAGAGTATACCTACCTCAGGATGAGCTAAAAAAATTTAACCTCACCTCTGAGGAAATTAAAAACGAAACTATCGATGCTCAATTTGTTAAACTTCTAAAATTTCAAATTGAAAGAGCACGTAATTACTACAAAAAATCTGAGCCGGGCATAAAAATGATCAGTACCCTTCCCTGCCGCCTAACCACATTGCTTATGAAAAACATTTACGCTGCTATTCTTGATGATATAGAAAAAAATAGATATAATGTTTTTTCAAAAAGAGCTAAAACATCCCCGCTTGATAAGGTTTATATTTGTTTAAAAACAATATTGAGCTTCCAATACCTATGAAAATAAATTTAGCTAAATCAGCCGGCTTTTGTGTTGGGGTCAAACGTGCCCTAATGATCGCCAGGGAGGCATCCGGGCAAAAAAGGAAAATCTGCATGCTGGGAGATATTGTTCACAACGGGAAGGTGGTCAACGAAATTAAAAAATTAGGTATCACTAAAATAAATAGGCTTAAGGATGGTAAAAATAAAGCCTTGATTATCCGAGCCCATGGATCAGGCCAGACAACCTACCAAAACGCAAAAAAAATGGGATACGAAATAATTGACGCAACCTGCCCGATGGTCAAAGAAATCCACAATATAGTTAAAAGAGAAAGTGGTTTCGGCCGGGATATAATTGTAATTGGTGACAAAAAACATCAGGAAGTCCAGGGAATAACCGGCCAGATAAGAAAAAAAATAACAGTTCTGGATCCAAATTTAAAATTAGAAAAAGAAAAAATAAGAAAAATAAAAAAAGCAACGGTAGTGGCTCAATCTACCCAGAACAACGAAGACGTAAAACGAATAGTAGAAAAATTAAAAAAATACATAAAAAATTTACGGTTTATCAATACGATCTGCGTACCAACCCTTCAAAAGCAAAATGAAATAAAAAAAATGCCCCGCCAAAACGATATAATGTTAATTATTGGTTCCAAAAAAAGCGCAAACACCAAGAGGCTCTTTCGGATATCTAAAAGAATAAATAAAAAAAGCTACTGGATCGAGGATGAAAATAGCCTGAAAAAAGAGTGGTTGAAAGGAGCCCAATCAGTGGGGATAACCGCCGGAGCATCAACTCCCGAAAGCACAATAACCAAAGTTAAAAATAAATTAAAAAAAATTCAATAATTTTCCCTTTCCAGATTTCCCCGCAAACTAATCCCAACCGCCTCTTTAACTACTATTTTAATCACCGCTACTTTTCCGGGAAATTCTGCCTCATAACCGCTTGACTTACCTTCGGTACGCAGAGCCCTGATTAACCGCTGAGTTGATAAGTCTAATTGTTTTTGTTGATATTCCTGGATAAGGCGCTTGTAATCATTTTGTTTACCTTTTCTTAGAATTTCAGCCACACCATTTATCTGATAACCTTTTAATGTATCTAGGTTGATTGAAGAAATGGATACCGCGGGGTTTGTTTTTAGGTTTTTTAGGGTTGTATTTCTTACATAATCAATTAAATATATATAATTGGCCTCGATCTTTAATAAGAATTTCGGAGCAACATTCGGACGTTGCCCTGGGCCGCAGGTAGCCACATTTATGAAAGTTTTTCCTCTTAAAAAATCAAGAGCTTCCTTAATCAACATCTAAAAAACTACCTTCACTTTAGGGTGCCTGCTAAAAGCGGAAAAAATACTGTTTCTTTCCGATTCACTGAAAACTTTAGTTTCTACATTTGCCGAAATATACTTACCTTTTTTACTTTTCCGTGAAAAGTAAAACTTATAGGCTCTATCCGTTATTACTTCGGCAGCGGCTTCCTTTAATTCTCTACGGCTTTGGCCGATTATTTTATACTCCCAAAAATCAGGATATTCTATCTTCGGTTTTTTCATAAAAAAAGCAAAAATTACAAAAGCCCGGAGTTTTTGCTCCGGGCTCTTTAACTCCACTAAAAAACTTTTTATTCTTCTATCGGAATTGCTTCAACCGGACATTGCTGGGAAGCATCCCGGCAAATATCTTCCTGCCCTTCCGGCACTGTTTCTGACTTAGCAACCGCCTTATCTTCAGCCATATCAAATAAATCAGGCGCAACCTGAACACACAACTGGCAACCAATACATTTTTCCGCATCCACCTTAACTTTCATCATCACACCTCCCGTTGAAAATGATACTATTTAGGGAATACCTCTATTTTCAACGGCACTGAGCCGAGCTACTCGGCGAAGTGCCTTATACTGTACCTAAGCGATGGTTATCTCCTCCGCCAAGTAAACATCCTGGATAGCATTTAATATCTCTATTCCTTCCTTCATTGGCTTCTGAAAAGCTTTTCTGCCGGAAATCAAACCCATACCTCCGGCTCGCTTATTTATTATGGCTGTTTTAACTGCCTGTTGAAGGTCGTTTTTGCCGGAGGCTCCACCGGAATTAATTAACCCGGCTCTTCCCATATAGCAATTTGCTACCTGGTAACGAGTTAAATCAATAGGATTATCAGTGGTAAGCTTATCGTAAACCAAGGGATGAGTCTTAGCGAAATCTATCGCGGTAAAGCCGCTGTTTAAGGTGGGCAATTTCTGTTTTATAATGTCAGCTTCTATAGTCACGCCTAAATGATTAGCTTGCCCGGTTAAGTCAGCCGCTGTATGATAATCCTTTCCATCTTTTTTAAACCCGGAATTACGCAGATAACACCAAAGAATTGTAACTAAACCTAACTCATGAGCCCTAGAAAAAGCTTCTGAAATTTCTTCAATTTGACGGCGGGAACTATCCGAACCAAAATAAATAGTCGCGCCAATAGCTATCGCCCCCATATCATAGGCTTGTTCAACATTCGCAAATAACCGCTGGTCATATGTGTTAGGGTAAGTCAATAACTCATTGTGGTTAATTTTTACGATAAAAGGTATTTTATGAGCGTACTTGCGGGAGACCATACCCAAAACTCCTAAGGTAGAAGCAACCGCATTACAGCCTCCTTCTATTGCTAGCTTAACTATGTTTTCCGGATCAAAATAAATAGGATTAGGCGCAAAGGATGCTCCGGCAGTATGCTCTATCCCCTGGTCAACCGGCAAAATAGAAAGATAACCGGTTTTAGCTAAACGTCCATGGCTAAAAATTTGCTGTAAATTTCGTAAAACACTATTAGACCGGTCACTTCCGGATAAAACTCTATCAACAAAATCAGGCCCGGGCAGATGCAAGTCCTCTTTCGAGATAGACTGACATTTATGCCCTAATAACTCTTTTGCTTCTTCTCCAAGTATCTCTCTTATCTTTTCGCTCATCACTCCTCCTTTAATGAGCGCGTGACTTATGGAACGAGCGTAGCGAGCGAACATAAGTCACTGCGCGAATTAAACCCTTGACTATTTTCCAAGCGTTAACAAATGAAAATTGTCAAGAGTCACGTCTTCTTTTGACCCTTTTCCTTTTTCTTCGCCTCAATAATGCCTTCCGCTATTTGGTAAGGAACCTCAACATATTTTTCAAAATGCATTGAGTAATTAGCCCGGCCACTGGTTAAAGAACGCAGACTGCTGGCATACCCAAACATTTCAGCTAAAGGCGCTTCAGCTGAAATAACCTGATGCTTATCCTTTGAATCAATGTTTATAACTTTTCCGCGGCGGGAACAAATATCTCCCACCACCGCCCCCATATAATCTTCAGGTGTTAAGATTTCCACAGACATATGCGGCTCAAGCAATATCGGCTCACACCGGTTAAAAGCTCTTTTGAAACACTCACCGGCTGCCATTTTAAAAGCGAATTCGGAGGAATCAACCTCATGGTAAGAGCCATCCACTAAATTTACTTTCACGTCAACAACTGGATAGCCGGCATAAACACCTTTTTTCATTACTTCAATAATACCTTTTTCAATAGCCGGAATATATTCTTTGGGGATTGCCCCTCCCTTAATACTATTTTGAAAATCAAAGCCCTCTGAAGGTTTAGCGGCTGACAACTCTAAAACCACATGGCCGTACTGCCCCCTGCCGCCGGTTTGTTTTACGTATCTATAATCCTCCTTAACGCTTCCTAAAACAGTCTCTTTATAGGCCACTTTAGGAGCACCTACCTTAGCCGAAGCATTAAATTCACGCCTTAGCCTGTCGACAATAACTTCTAAATGAAGCTCGCCCATACCGGAGATAATAGTTTCTTTTGTTTCGGTATTTGTATTGACAGTAAAGGTAGGATCTTCTTCAGATAGGCGGTTTAAACCTTTAGCTATTCTATCTTGATCAGCCTGGCTCTCGGGCTTAATGCTAGTTGAGATAACCGGCGCCGGAAACTCCATAGCCTCCAAAATGACTTGATTATCAAGACAAGACAGGGTATCACCGGTAGTAGTATGATCAAGGCCTACGGCAGCAGCGATATCACCGGCATAAATATCAGGGCGGCTTTCCCGCTCATTAGCATGCATCTGTAAAATCCTTCCCACCCTTTCCTTTTTCCCTTTGGTGACATTCTGAACATAGGAGCCGGCAGTAAGCTTGCCGGAATAAACTCTAAAATAAATAAGCTTGCCCATATGCATATCTGACTGAACTTTAAAAGCTAAAGCAGAAAAAGGAGCGTCATCTTTAACCTCTCTTACCATCTTTTTGTCCGGATTCTGAGGATCAGACCCTTCTATAGGAGGTAAATCAAGCGGTGAAGGAAGGTATAGATTAACCGCGTCCAAAAGGCGTTGAACGCCCTTGTTTTTAAAAGCAGATCCACATAAAGCAGGAACAATCTTGTTGGTGATTGTACCTTTTCGAACAGCTTTTATTAGCTCTTCTTTTGTTATCAAATCCTCTGATTCAAGGTATTTCTCCATCAAAGAATCTTCCAGTTCAACCGCTTTTTCAACCATAAGGTGGTGATATTTTTTTGCCTGTTCAATAAATTCAGAAGGAATATCTTCAATGTGAAAATTTTTTCCCAGTGAATCACTATCGTAAACATAAGCCTTCATTTCCATTAAATCAATTATACCCCGAAAATTTTCCTCAGCCCCAATCGGAATTTGTAAAGGTATAACGTTTGCTCCTAACTCTTCTTCAATTTCCTTGATTACCGCGAAAAAATCAGCACCTGCCCGGTCCATTTTATTGATAAAAGCAATTTTAGGAACCGCGTACTTATTTGACTGATGCCAAACTTTTTCGGCTTGTGGTTCAACGCCGCCTACAGCGCAAAAAACAGCCACTGTACCATCTAAAACTCTTAGTGACCTTTCAACTTCAACTGTAAAATCAACGTGGCCGGGAGTATCAATAATATTTATTCGATGGCCCTGCCAACTGCAAGTCGTAGCCGCTGAGGTTATAGTTATTCCTCTCTCCTGTTCCTGCTTCATCCAGTCCATTACCGCGGCACCATCATGAGACTCGCCGATTTTATGAGACCTTCCGCTGTAAAAAAGTATTCTTTCGGTTAGGGTGGTCTTACCGGCATCAATGTGGGCCATTATGCCAATGTTACGTACTTTTTCTAAATTAACTCTTCTTGCCATAATATTATGTTAAATTTTATCCGTTTCATCTACGAATTCACGAAATCATCAGCGAATTTACGAATCCCTACGAATATACGAATTCAATAAATCTTATTCGTAAATTCGTAATAGATTCGTACATTCGTTGATTAAAACTTGGCACTCTTTGCATATATCCCTGTTTTATGAAGTCCTATTGCCGCTTGTTTTTCCTTGCGTTAAATATTGTTATTGAACGGATAAGAATGAATGAGAGCTTATTTTAATAAATAAAGCGGATAATGCAAGCTTTTTTTTTAAAACGCTTAATTTTATTTTTCAAAGGCTAAAAAAACGGTTCCTTCTGGCAATTGTTTTATCTACAACCAAATGCCGGTCCGGAACAAACCTTAAAGCCTCATGAATAGATCGGTCAAAAGTACAAAGCTCAACGTGCTTACCATAGCGCTCCTTAACCTCTTTGATCACATCTATGAAATCTGAATCACCTGAAACCAAAGCGGCAGTGTCATAGTGGTCTAAAACTGCTTTAGCAAACATATCTAAAGCAATTTTTACATCTAAGCCTTTCTGAACCCAGCCTTGATTAACCCTTACTAACCGGCCTAATTTTATTTCAAAACAGGGAATTGAAAACTTAAGGTTTTTTAGGTAAGTATGTTGGTCCTGGTAAGTTTTCTCGTTTTCGGATTTGCTAAATTCGGCCGAATAATAATAACAGCGAATAAGCCTCCTGCCGTTGACAATCCAGTCAATTATACTTTGCCAATTAATACTTTTCCTACCCACCACGTTCTTACGGTGCATCTCTTTCATTTTTTGAACCACGTATTCAGCATCAAGAAAAATCATTACTCGCTGCATAATTACTCCTTTTTTTTAAATTAACTCAAATACCCGCCTATGGGTTTTATTAGTTGATTGTATACTTTTAGCCCAGATTCACTGTGGAGCAAAAAACGTATCTTTTTAATATGTTTTAACTTTGGGATAACTTCAACAAAAATATCCCTAACTACATATGCTGCCTGCTTAAATGGATAGCCAAAGGCACCTGCCGATATAGCTGGAAATCCAATCGATTTAATTTTTTTTTCTTCAGCCAAAATCAAAGCATTTCTGTAGCAATCGGCAAGGAGCTTATCTTCCGGCTTATCCTGTCCATAAACCGGCCCTAAACAATGAATTACAAACTTATTAGCAAGATCATAGGCACCGGTTATCACTGCCTGGCCAGGCTTAATCGGCCCTAGCTTACTCGACTCCTGCTCAAGAAGCGGCCCAGCTTTTCGGTGAATCGCTCCGGCAACCCCTCCTCCCATTACCAGATCAGCATTAGCAGCGTTAACTACCGCATCCAAATCAGGTTGATTAGCTATATCCCCTTTTAAACATTCGATAACTACTGCCATTACTACCCCCGTAAACCCCGTTCCGATGGATGAAGGATGACCGCCGGAACACCGCTTATAACGGCCTCACCTTCTCTGTTGCAATTTAGCTAAAAGCCTCAGCATTTCTAAATAAAGCCAAATTAAAGTAACCATCAAACCAAAAGCCGCATACCACTCCATGTATTTTGGCGCCCTAGCGGAAGCTCCTCTCTCAATAAAATCAAAATCCAAAACTAAATTCAAAGAAGCAATAACCACAACTACTAAGCTAAAACCTATCCCTATGGGCCCAGACTGATGAATAAACGGAATGGAAGCCCCAAAAAAGCCCATAACTATACTCACAAAATAAAGAAGAGCAATTCCTCCGGTAGCCGCAACCACCCCCAGCCGGAAACCATGCGTAACTTTAATTAACCCAGACCTATAAGCAATAAGCATACAAAAAAGTACGCCGAAAGTAAGGCCGACCGCTTGAATTACTATGCCTGGATATTGTTTTTCAAAAAGGGCTGAAACCGTTCCGATAAATACCCCTTGGACTAAAGCATAGGCCGGAGAAGCAACCGGTGACCACTCTTTTTTAAAAATTATCACCATAGCTAAAATAAACCCAGCAATAAGCGCCGGAAATAAAAAGGGGATGAAACGGGATGGGTTTTGCCATACCCACCAAGAACTTAACAGAACTAAGCCAAAAAGAATAAACGACTTATCCACAGCCCCCTGTATGCTCATTGCCTGCTCCGAAGTCCGGGCGCCAATCCCTGAAAAGGCATTGCCGCGCAAAGCGGGATTACCAGAACGCATCATATCCACCACCCCCTTATTTTAGACTGATAATTAACTATCGCCAAACGAAACCACCCTCAAGCTTTCCCTTTCCCCCTTGAAGGCCTTAAATAATTAAGAATCCTGTTTTTAAGATTATCCCGGCTATAGATCTTTTTTTCAATTTCAGCCAACCTGGATTTAATAGCGGCCTCTCCTTTTTGAACAAGAGAATCCACCCCTGAAAATCTAGCCCAACTATAGTCACCTACATCCGGCCTGACTATTACCTCAGCCGCTTGCATCTTAAGGTTACTCAATTCTTTTTCTTTAATCATATCGGTACGAAATAAAATATCGTGGCCATTTTTAAACTCAGCTGGTTTTATATCAAGGCTTACATCAACAGCAACAACCACTTCCGCTCCTAGTTGTTTAGCTACAGCAACCGGTGCCAAATTAATTATTCCTCCATCAACTAAAAGCTTATCTCCATTTTTTACCGGTGGAAAAACACCTGGGATGGCCATGCTTGAAAAAATCGCCTCGGATAAGCTTCCCTCGGTAAACAGGACTTCTTTCCCCCAATTAATATCAAGAGCTGTGCAGGCAAATTTAATTTTTGTGTCAGAGAATTTTTTGCCCTCAATCAAAAGGTCAATAATTTTTTTAAACTGGCTTCCTTCGGTTATAAAACCGTTAATCGCCCGCAAATTCCAAAGATACAAATTTGCCACAAAGGTAGCTAACTTTTGAAAAATAATTTCTTTTTCTTCTTCGCTGCGCTGCGCGGCTAATGCCTCTAGTTTAACTATACTTCTATCTCTAACCAACCGTAAAACTTTTTCTTCCAATTTTCTTGAGTCCGCAAAAAGCGCGTAAGCGCCTCCGATTATTGCCCCCATACTTGCCCCCACAACCAAGTCAGGAACAAGCCCGGCAGACTCAAGCGCCTTAATCACTCCCACATGGGCAAGCCCTCTGGCGCCGCCTCCACCTAAAACTAAACCAAACTTCTTTTTAGCCATGTCTAATATTTCGTTCGACGTTCTACGTTCGACGTCTAACCAACAGTAAACGTTGAACGTTGAACATTGAACATCGAACATTGAACGTTGAACATCGAACGTCGAACGCAATCATCCTTTTTTACCGGTTATTTTATCACTAAAAGCTTCAACCCTAAAGATAAAAATATCACAACCGCCATTTTTCCAGGAATCAGGCCGGATACCGGCTTTATTAAGGCAAAGATTATTCATAAACTCCTCTCTCTGCCAACCGGTTTCCCTCGCGACCTGTGGAAGAAAAACTCCTGTTTGAGAATTTTTTTTAACTAAGACCCCATGCTCTCCTAAAATAATTTCATCCGGGTTTTTCACTTTCTTCAGAGAAGATAAAACTGAGACCTCAATTTGAAGGTTTTCCAATTCAGATTCTGCCAGAGGAGGAAATCTAGGATCTTGAGAAGCGGCCGCGATTGCCATATCTCTTGCCTCTAAATAAAGGGGAAGCGAAGATTCAATACATCCCACACAGCCACGCAAAACTCCTCTTTTGCGCAAGGTTATAAATACTCCCTTCTTTTCTTTAAGCTCTGAGTCTTCTATCTTTGGAAGGTAGGCCTTTCCTTTTTTGGTGTATTGAATTAATGTCTTTCGGACAATATCAATAATTTTAATTTTCTGGGCCGGATTTAAAATCTGTTCCATTTTAAAAAAACAAAGACTGCCCTACACCTATATCCGCGGGAACAATATATTTAACAAAAATATTTACCTGTTCCTTTTCCGCTACTTTCGCGGCCCGAATACCTTTTTTCTCTATTTTGATTACCGCCAATCTTTTGCTTTTGAGAGTTTTACCCACATCTCCTTCGGAAATTTCTCCTGACTCGACTTTACCTGAGACCAGAAGAGTATCGCCTCCCATGTTTTTAAAATCACCGATTACAAATTCTCCCGCCAATTTTCCTCCTCATCGCTTTTGAGCAAAATCAATAATTTTTAAGATTAAATCTTTATATCTTATCCCTTCTTTTTTGGCGGATTCAGCTAATTCATCATCAGGGTCTAAAGAGGGGTTAGCATTTGCCTCTAAAATATAAATACCGCCTTCCGGAGAAACCCGGATATCAAAGCGAGCGTAGCTTTTCATGTTTAAAACCCTATAAGCTCTTTTGCATACCTTTTTAATTTTTTCTTCAGTAGTTGCGGGAAGGCCGCGGGCAAAAACGTTTTTTATTTTCCAGCGCTTGCGATAATCATAATCCCACTTTGCTTTGTAGGTTGCTATCCGTGGCTCATCTTCAGGAAATTTTCCGAATTTTAACTCCCGAATCGGCAAAACTTTCAAATGAGAATTTCCTAAAATACTTACGTAAAACTCTCTGCCGTCTATATATTCTTCGGCTATCGCGTCACCTTTAAAATTGTTATGAATAAACTTTACTCTTTCAACCAACGAATCCTGGTTATCAACGACTGAAGCCTGAGATAACCCCCTGGAAGCCTCATCGCTTAAAGGCTTTACGATCAAAGGAACTTTCAGGCACTTCGGCAGCCAAACCCGCCTGCCGCGATAAAAAGTATAAAATTGAGGCACCTTAATTTTATGAAAATTCAAAATGGTCTTGGTTAAAGCTTTATCGCAGCAAATAAGTAAGTTCCGCGGCGAAGCCCCGGTATAGGATATGCCCAGCATCTCAAGAACAGAAGCAACATTCTTATCTAGATAAGATTTCTGGCCAAATACCTCTACGAGATTAAAGATAATTTGAGGCCTAAATTCTCTTACTTCTTCGATTAATGGACTGATATCATCGCAAATAGCCAAAATTTTAACCTTATAGCCGCACTCGGATAATGTTCGATAGATTTCTCTTTCAGTGTCCCAGTCAAAATGAGAGAATTCTTCTTTAAAGTCATACCCTCTCTCAACCGGATAAGGTGAATCACAAAGCAGCAGTATTTTTTTTCGCATACTTACTTACCATTATATTAATTAACTGTGCCTTCGGGATGTTTTCCCGCTCGAAGAGCTCATCTTGACCCAGCACCTATTTTGTTCAGTTATCCTTATCAAAGTAGTTGCTACGGAAGGATCTTCTGAGATCCTTCGTCGCTGTGCTCCTCAGGATGAGCAGTCGGAGAGACAAAAAAACTCCCCGACTGCTCAATCAGCTTCTGAATCCGCCGGTATGGATATAATTCATTATTAAAGTAGTAATATAAATAGTTATATCCGTTAAGGCCTTATCCTGAGAGCCTTCAACTACTAGATCTAATTTTTTGCATCTCTCGGATATAGCATTGATTAATTCAGAAATAACATATTTTTTTTCACCAGTCCACCTGGCAGTTGAATCAAGAATATCCTTTTTATGATTTTTTAGTATGTTTGAAGCAAGCTTGTGTCCGGAAGAATCTAGAAGGCTACTTTTGGGTGTAAATATTTTTTTCAAGTTAATATCGTGAAAGTCAGGAAAGTCTTCTGCGTAATAATGCTTTTTCTTTTTATAAAAATTCTTCAGCCTAATTCGCATCGCGGATTGCTGCCAATGCTTAACTCCTTTTTTGACCAATGGCTCTCGAGCTTTAATTTCATTTATTACTTTATCTAAGTAATAAAGCTTATCCAGCGCTTTCCAGCCTCGATACTTTTTCTCCCAATTAAAATTAGGCGTAAGCCACACCGCAAAGGTTTCAGCAAAATCTTCATCCGGATGATATTGCGCGTAATAATCTTCCAAGTGTCTAACGAAACTCTTGCTGTAGGGACGGAAACGGTATTTATCCGGATATTCTTTAGTGAACTCGCCGAAAACTTTTTTCCAGCTTTTTCGCCTATATAACTTATATGCATAATTTATGGCATGGCCGGCCTCATGCCTGAGCAGCTTTAAGCACCAAGGATAACTGTTGCCTTCCGCTTCAAGCATGATTTTCTTTTCTAGTTTGATAAGCCTGGGGTGAGCCAAAAAAAATGGTATCCCAATTACCGGCTCCTTATCCGGAGCCAACCATTCATCGGCTAGGTAACATTCCGGTTTAAACATTACTCCCTTTAGATTCAGTTCTTGGTAAAGCTTTTCTATGCAGGGCTCAAGCCAACTCCCTTTTATGCTAAGCGGCAGGTCACAAACCCGCATATTAAGAATTTCTTCCTCCGGTAAACGGGAAATATTAATGCTTTGTTTGTTTTTCATCTTGCAATTGTATCCTAAACATCCTCTCACGCGGCAGAAAGGCTATTTTTTTTTTGGCTTCCAAAGAAAAACCTTATCGCCGCTTTTAGCCTCTATATCCAGTTTAATTCCGCATTTTTGGCCAGGAGAAACTGAATCTATAAATTGATGATTAATTTGAATTTGTTCAGCTTTAGCAAATTTCGCCCCGGTTACTTTTCCGATGAAAAGCAAAACATCTCCTTTCTTAAGCATTTTATGTTTTATTTCTAATTCAGCAACCATAATCTTTTTATAAAATTTAAAAACACGGCCTAAATATACTTTTTCATATTTATTTTGGAGCTGGCTACTTTGCCACTCTCGCGGCTGCCCGAAATAAAAACCACTAGAAAGGCCCCGGTTGTAAGTTTTACGTAATTCTTCTTTTAGTTTCACTTTGTAAGCATCATCCAACTTGTTCTGATAAAAAGCATCAATAGCCTTTCTGTAAACAGAAGTTACCAAGTAAATATACTCAGGAGAGCGCCTTCTTCCCTCTATTTTAAGTGCGTCTACGCCAGCCGATATAAGCTGGCCTATAAAATCTACCGAACATAAATCTTTGGGGCTCAAAATGTAATCCTGGCCCAAAATATACTCTTGGTTATCCTGGATATCAATTATCTTAAAGTTACGCCGGCAAACTTGCAAGCATTTACCTCTATTAGCAGACTTACCAAAGGAAAATTCCGAAAGAAAACAGCGGCCAGAAACCGAAACACACATCGCTCCATGGGCAAATGCCTCTATTTGACAGCTAAAGTCTTCTTTTTTTATTTCTTCTTTAATTTCTCTGATATCAGATAAACCGCACTCTCTGGCTAGCACTACTCGCCTAACCCCCCAATCAAAGTATTTTCTTAAGCTCAAATAATTAGCTACACTAGCTTGAGTAGATAAATGAATTTTTAAACCCAACCTAGAAGCAAGTTCCAAAGCCGCCAGATCCCATAAAACTACCCCATCTACTTTAGCTCTTTTTGCCTCTTTGAGATATTTCTCAAGCTTTTTTAGCTCATGGTTGTAGATAATTGTATTTAAAACTAAGTAAGCTTTTCGTTTATTTCTGTGTAATAATTTTATAATTTTTTCAAGCTCAAGAAGGTCAAAATTGGACGCATTGTCCCGCAAATTAAAATCCTTCAGGCCAAAAAACAATGAATCACAGCCGGCATCAATGGCAGCCCTCAGAGACGGCCAATCCCCGGCGCCTGAGACAAGCTCAACTTTTTTATCTTCTACCACAATATTTCAATTACTTTATATTTTAAAGTTCCTACCGGAGCTTGCACGCTAATTTCTTCTCCCTTTTGGCACCCAAGTAAAGACTTACCTACCGGGGAACTAATAGATATTAAATCAGCTAAAGGGTCAGCCTCATCCTGGCCTACCAACTTATAAGTAATCTCCTCGCCCGAGCTAAGATCTTTTAATTTAACTTTCGCTCCTAAATAGGCTTTATCAGTATCAATATTTTTGGTATCGATTATCTCTGCCCGGCTTAATTTATCTTCCAACTCTTTAATTTTACGTTCATTTTCAGCCATTGCCTCCTTGGCGGCGTGATACTCGGCGTTTTCCTTTAAATCCCCCAAAGAACGGGCGTGCTCTATGCTTTGGGAAATTTCCTTTCTTTTTTTTTGCTTAAGAAAACCTAATTCTTCGGATAGCTTTTCATAGCCTTCTTGAGTTAGATGAACTCTTTCCATCGGAGCCTCCTGGTATAATATCTTTTATCATCTTAGGTTAAATACAAAATTCAGATTTAAATATTTTATATTCCACCATCTCTTCCATAAGTTTTCCATGCGGTTTATTGTACAAGGCAGGTTGAATTCCTATTCAAAAAACAAACTACTACTTGAGAAGTTAGGATCGCTGGTTAAATTTACCCCGAGACTTCTTAGGCCTACTTCATCCCCGGAAAAAGGAATGTGGGTAAGGTGCACTTCTTTATTTTTTAATAATTTTAAGTTATCTAAAGCCAAAGCAGCTGTTGGATTAGTCGAGGCGCTTATACTTAAAGCTATTAAAGTTTCTTCTAAATCTAAACTGGCAACTTGAGTCTTAGATATACTTTTTTTAAGTTTTTTTATCGACTCAATCGTCATTGGCGAAAGCAAATGAATTTTATCCGGGATACCGGACAAAGCTTTCACCGCGTTCAAAACAAGGCTTGAGGGGGCATGCATCAATGAAGAACTTTTCCCGGTAATAAACTTTGAATTATCTAGTTCGATCGCTGCCGCGCAAGAATAGTCAGTAGAAACTTTACTTTTTTTCGCTGCTTCCTTACTTGCTCGGCGGGCTACCTCAACAACTTTTCTTTTTTCAACTTTTATATTCAACTCCTCCATAAGTAAGCGAATTCGCTCAACGGTGCTTTTTTCGACAAGCCCAAGAACATACTCGCAACTGTAACGAAAAAACCTTCTAATTATCTCTTGAGAAGCAGCTTCTCTTACTAAATGATCATCGACAATGCTCAACCCTACCCGGTTAACACCCATATCAGTAGGCGAATTATAAAAACCCTTCCTGCCGGTAATTTTCGTTAAAATCCTTTGAATCACAGGAAAGATTTCGATATCCCGGTTGTAATTCACCGCTGTTTGCTGATATTTCTCCAAATAAAAGGGATCAATCATGTTATAGTCTTTTATATCGGCGGTGGCCGCTTCATAAGCGACATTAAGCGGATGCTTAAGGGGGATGTTCCAAACAGGAAAAGTTTCAAATTTTGCATATCCGGCCTTTACCCCTTTTTTATAGTCATGGTAAAGCTGAGAAAGACAGGTTGCTAGCTTACCACTGCCAGGGCCCGGGCCAATAACCACAACTAAAGAACGGCTGGTTTTAATGTAAGGATTAGCCCCATAG
Source organism: Candidatus Omnitrophota bacterium (assembly GCA_003565945.1). Taxonomy (GTDB): domain Bacteria; phylum Omnitrophota; class Gorgyraeia; order Duberdicusellales; family 4484-171; genus PXAH01. The sequence continues at coordinate 30,818 of PXAH01000021.1, read as the reverse complement.
CCTTGTTTACTTACAATTGTATCAACATCGGTAGGATATCCTTTAGTAAACTGGTGAGTATATACTTTAATTTTACGATGCTCTAACTTATTTTTAAATATTTTTGCCGCTGGTTGTCCATCAAACCGGGTAATTACGACCGCGGCCAGCTTCAGTCCCCAGCGGCTTAACTCATCAATAACTTTCAAAACATCGTTGTCATAGGTAATACCAAAATCAGCTCGCATTTTTTTTCTTTCGATATCACCGGCGTAAATACATAAAATTATTTCAGCCCTATCTTTAAGTTTTTGAAGAAGAAGCATTTTTGAGTTTGGATCAAACCCCGGCAAGACTCGATGAGCATGATAATCAAATATAAGCTTACCTCCAAACTCAAGGTAAAGCTTATTGCCGAACTTCTTAACTCTCTTTAAAATAGCCTCAGTTTGTTCTTTGAGATATTTTTTATTATCAAACCCTGTTTTTTTTAAATCTTTATTCATGAACCTTTAACTTTCCCTTGTAATATTCCTGCAAGGATTCAGGAAAAATATCTTCCTGTTTCACAGCTTCTATTCCTTCTACACTGGCAAAGGCAGCGGCAACTGAAGTAATGTAGGGTATTTTGTGCTGAATAGCCTTTATCCGGATATAGCTGTCATCATGCTTGCTGGACAAACCTATGGGAGTGTTGATAATCAAATTAATTTTTTTATTCTTAATTTCGTCAACAATATTCGGCCTGCCTTGGTGAAGCTTCTTAACAAACAGACATTTGATGCCCTGCTCCCGGAAGAATAAACCGGTTCCTTCGGTAGCATAAATACTAAACCCTAATTTGCTTAACCTAGCCGCTACCGGCAGTAGTTTTTCCTTATCTTTATTGGCAACAGTAAAAAGAACATTACCTTCAACCGGAAGCTTTAAACCGGCCGCTTCCTGAGCCTTATAGAAAGCAAGGCCAAAGCTGTCAGCTATACCCATAACTTCCCCGGTAGCCTTCATTTCCGGGCCTAAAACAGGGTCAACTTCCGGAAACATATTAAAAGGAAATACAGCCTCTTTGACGCCAACATAGGGAAGCTCTCTTTGGCGTAACTCAGGAAAATCTTTTATTTTTTTACCTAACATCAATTTAGTGGCTATGCGGGCAAAAGCAACATTTGTTACTTTTGATACTAAAGGAACTGTTCTGGAAGCGCGGGGGTTTACCTCTAAAATGTAAACTCTATTTTTGTATATTGCGTATTGTATATTCATTAAGCCAACCACCCTCAGCTCCTTTGCCAGTTTCCTGGTATATTCCCCTATTGTTTCTCTGTCTTCTTTTTTAATGCTTCGGGAGGGTATAGCGCAGGCTGAATCGCCGGAATGAACCCCGGCAAGCTCAATATGTTCCATAATTGAAGAAATGAAAATGTCTTCACCGTCAGACAAAGCATCCACCTCTATTTCAATTGCTTCTTCCAGAAATTTATCAATAAGCATCGGATATTTTGGGCTTACTTTTATTGCTTCTTGGCTATAGCGCTTGAGCATATCTTCATTATAAATTATCGCCATAGCCCTTCCGCCTAAAACAAAAGACGGCCTGACTATAAGAGGATAGCCAATTTCATTCGCTTTTTTTACTGCCTCTTCAGATGACCGGGCTATTCCGCTCTCCGGCTGAAGAATTCCTAGTGAATTCATCTTCTTTTGAAAATACTCTCTATCTTCGGCCAAACGTATATCCTCAGGCGAGGTACCTAGAATCTTTACTCCGCTATCTTTAAGCTGCTGGGCAATATTTAGGGGGGTTTGGCCGCCAAATTGGACTATCACCCCTTCCGGTTTCTCTTTTTCGTAAATTGCTAAAACATCCTCAACAGTCAATGGTTCAAAGTAAAGCTTATCAGCCGTATCGTAATCGGTAGAAACGGTCTCCGGATTACAATTAACCATTATTGACTGGTATCCTTCCTCTTTCAAAGCAAAAGCCCCATGAACACAAGTATAATCAAACTCTATGCCTTGGCCAATTCTATTTGGGCCTCCGCCTAAAATCATTACTTTTTTCTTCTCTTTTAAGGCAGGCAGATCTTTAACATTCTGATAGGTAGAATAATAGTAAAAAGCATTGTCTACTCCACTTACAGGCACCTGGGCAAAACGAACTACTTTATCGGTTTTTTTACGCCGACAGCGTACCTGGCTTTCTTCTACACCAAGTATTTGAGCCAGGTATTGATCAGAAAAGCCACTTTCTTTAGCCTCTATCAATTTTTTATCAGTTAATTTATCCCAGCCAAGAAGGGAAATATCTTCCTCCAAGGAAACTATTTCCTTCATTTGAGCAAGAAACCATTTGTTAATATAAGTTATCTTATTAAGGCTTTCTAAGCTTTTCCCCCGGCGTAAAGCTTCATAGACTAAAAAAATACGCTCGCTGGAAGGTGTGGAAATTCTTTTCTCTAAATCAACTAAAGATAATTTTTTAAAATCATCAACTCCCAAGCCAAGCCTGCCTATCTCTAGAGAACGAATAGCTTTTTGAAAAGCCTCTTTAAAGTTTTTGCCGATACTCATAACTTCACCTACCGCTTTCATCTGAGTACCAATAATATCTTCAGCTTTAGCAAACTTCTCAAAGGCCCAACGAGCAAACTTAACAACTACATAGTCTCCGGTAAATTCATATTTATCTAGAGTCCCTTTTTGCCAATAAGGAATTTCATCCAAATTAATGCCTGTTGCCAATTTTGCCGAAACCCTGGCTATTGGAAAACCGGTCGCTTTTGAAGCCAGGGCAGATGAACGGGAAGTACGGGGATTAATTTCAATTACAACCAATCTATCATCCTTGAGGTTGTGCGCAAGTTGAACGTTAGTTCCTCCGATAACTCCAACCGCATCCACTATCTTATAGGAAATATCCTCTATTCTTCGCAATAATCCATCCGGCACGGTAAGGGTAGGCGCCACACAAAAACTATCACCGGTATGAACACCCATAGCATCAACGTTTTCAATAAAACAAACTGAAACTTTTTTGTTATTGTTGTCTCTAACAACTTCTAATTCTAATTCTTCCCAACCTAAAACTGACTCCTCTATTAATACCTGATGGACTAAGCTTGCGGCTAGGCCCCGGCTAACAATAATTCGCAGCTCCTCGATGTTGTAAGCTATTCCACCACCGGTTCCTCCCAGGGTAAAAGCAGGCCTTAAAACCACCGGATAACCAAGACGGGAAGCTATCGCTTCAGCTTCACCAACCGAATGAGCCGGTTCAGATCGAGGAACCGGTATGTTTAACTTACGCATGGTTTCCTTGAAAGCTATTCGGTCTTCGCCTTTTTCAATAGTTTTGGTCTGAACCCCGATAATTTCTACTCCGTATTTCTCTAGAATTCCAGACTGGTGAAGGCCGGAGGCGATATTTAAGCCGGTTTGGCCGCCTAAGTTTGGAAGCAAGGCATCCGGCTTTTCTTTTTTAATTATTTTTTCGACACTACCTAAGGTCAATGGTTCAATATAAGTTTTGTCGGCCATTTCAGGGTCAGTCATGATAGTTGCCGGGTTAGAATTAACCAAGACTACCTGATAACCCTCTTCCTTAAGAGCTTTGCAGGCTTGAACGCCGGAATAGTCAAACTCACAAGCCTGCCCGATTATAATCGGGCCGGACCCAACTATTAAAATTTTGTTAATGTCCTTTCGTTTAGGCATTTTTTACTCTCCTTTTTTTTGTGCGGATGAAAACATTTGAAAGGAAATTCTTGCAACTTTTATAGCATAAGCAGTACTTCTGTCAAGCAGATTTTAGCTCTTCCTTATTCCTTTTTTCCGGCCGGATAAATACCTTTCTAAATCTACCGGGTCATTAAGCATAATATCATAATAATCCCCGTATCGTTCACAATTGGGAGGATTATGCCGACGGCATATTTTCGGCCTGTCTTTATAAATCAGGCAAAAATTATCATCAGATAAATGCATACATCGTCCTTCAACTAATTGATGCCATTTATTTTTTCGGATATAAACCCTGACTGTATCAAACTGAAGCTGCCATTTAAGGTCCTCTACTTCTTTTTTGTTTTCGGGCCTGCCTATTTCCATCGCCAGATTCTTACAGCAAATAGCGGGGCACCCTTGGCAATTAATGTTGTTTCTTGCTTTACCGCTCATTTTAACTATCACCTCGTATCTTCAGGGCCATTTCCGCCAAATCTTTATCTTCAGCAGGCTTGGCGTTGGCAAAACTTAAATCACTTAAAGAATTAATTGGCACAAGATGAATATGGGCATGCGGAACTTCTAATCCAGCCACCATTATTCCAACCCGCTTACAACTAACAGCATTTTCAATTAACTTAGCAGTTTTTTTAGCAAAAAGTAAAATTTCTGAAAGAAACTCATCTTCTAAATCAAAAATATAATCAACTTCTTTTTTAGGGATAACCAGAGTGTGTCCCGGCGCTATAGGGCGAATATCTAAAAAAGCCAAAAAACGCTCATTTTCTAATATTTTATGGGCAGGAATATCCCCCTTAATGATTTTGCTAAATAAAGTCACCTTACTACCTCCTTGCTTTAGGTTTTAACCCTGTTCCGATGGATGATGGATGACCGCTTCGTCCTTACGACTACTCAAGACAAACCCTAAGCCTGTTCGCTAAGACGAGGGATGATTTCATTTCTCGTCCTATCTTCCATCGTCCCTCTTGCTTCGAAACGATTGGTTGCAAGCGCTACATCTCTCCCAATGTAATACGCTTTCCAAAGGCCTCTTTTTACTAAACTCTGTTTTGCTTTTAGGGTATCCCAAAGAGACTATACTCACTAACTTATAATCTTGAGGAACCCCTAAACATTCACAAATTGCCCCCGCGTAATCTTTTTTATCTCCGGCTATCCAGCAGGCTCCAATTCCCAAAGCTGTCGCGGCTAATAAAATATTTTCGGTAGCGGCAGAGCAATCTTCCAAATAATATTTAGTGTCCTTTGATACCACCACGATTCCGGCAGCTGCCGCCGCTAAAAACTTTCCGTGATCGGTGATCTCACCTAATTCTCCTAAAGACTTTTTACTGGTAATCACAATAAACTCCCAAGGCTCTACTTTTCTAGCCGTGGGCGCAAGGCGCGCAGCGTCAATAATCTTTTCTAAATCTTCATTTTTAATCTTTTCCTCGCTGTATTCCCTGACGCTTTTTCTCTCCTTAAGAACCTCCCAAAAATCCATAATAAAACACCCCCGTCATTATTTCCTCTATGCGTCTATCGGTTACATATTTTTCCCCGTTTATGCATTCAGCTGATTATTTTGTAAAGATAGTCAGCGCGTCATCTGAGTTACGCAGGTGAATCCGGATCTATCTTCTCGGAGCGAAGCTTCTTTATCTGGCTTCGCTTTTTCTTAAATTCTAAAATCTTTTCTTTGGCCCGCTTTGACCGCTTTTTCTTCTGCTTTCGTAGTTTATCTATCTGCTTAGCTTTTTCCGATTTTCGTTTAAGAACTTTAGCCTCTATTTTGGAAACTAGAATTCTTCGCGCCAAAAACCTATTTTCCTCTAAAGACCTGCTTTTTTGACATTTAACCTCAATCCCGGAAGGAATATGTTTTAGGTAAACACAGGATGATGTCTTGTTTATTTTTTGCCCGCCGGCTCCCGAACCCTTAATGAATTTTTCCTGAATATCCGCCTCATTGACATCCAGGCTTAACATCTTTTTCTTTAAATTCTCTTTTTTTACCTTGCTTATCGGCGACATTACTAAATTATAACAAAAAAAAATAAACTGTATAGAAAGAACTTGCAACACCACCTAAAGTAGACGTCCTATAATAGACACCCTACGGTGCTGAATTAATAATACCTCCTAATTCTATCCTCCATCTTCTATCTTCAATATTCAAAATAGACGTCCTATAATAGACGTCCTACTGCAACCTGAAAATGGAATGGAATTAAGCTCGGATTCAAAGAAAATATGCAGGTTCTAAAGAAAGAAGGCTTTAGGACAAGGATAGAAATTTCCGATCCGGGATCGGAAAAAAAGACGTTTGTAAACCTTTGCTCTCTAGTAAGTTATAATGCAGAGTTTGAAAAATTAGTTTTTTTTGAAAAAATCAATTTTAATCGGTGAGATTAATTCCCAAAATTAGCATACGATAGGTTTAGTTTTTGAGAAGGAAGAAGCGGATATGCTTGATTATCCTCTGGCGGTCTGATTCATCTATATTAACAAATTCTAAAGCGACCATATAAGGAAAATCAGGGTTTTCAGTTTCATTCCTGCGTAAAACCCTGCCTTCAGCCATTATCGGTGTTTTTTCTTCGGGAACATAAATACCCAGCCTCAAAACCTCTCCGATTTCCATTTTAAATTTGGTAAACAAGCATATACCGTCCTGGGAGATATCTTGAGTTAAAGCGCCAGTTTCCAGGAGATACTTAGGCGAGCACCTAAAAACCGTTAGCGCGTCCTTCAAGCGAAATGATTTTCTTCTTTCTTTTGCCATAATCTGTCACATTAAACATACCATAATTTTTGAAAGGATAAAAGCATTATTCTTTTTATCTTGGAAACGCTTTCAAAGAACTAAAAAACCCCCTCTTTTTTATGGTTAAACTACTCCCTGGTCTAGCATCGCGTCAGCAACTTTAACAAAACCGGCAATATTTGCGCCTTTTAGATAATTAATGAACCCTTTCTCTTTACCATAGCACAAGCATTGGTTGTGTATTTTAGCCATTATCTGCTTGAGCTTAGCGTCAACCTCTTGGCTATCCCAGGACAGCCTTTGGCTGTTTTGGGCCATCTCAAGGCCGGAAACAGATACACCACCGGCATTAGCCGCTTTACCAGGGCCATAAAGAATCTTGGCTTTTAAAAAAATCTTCACTGCCTCCGGAGTACAAGGCATATTCGCGCCCTCACCCACACAAATACAACCATTTTTAATCAGATTTTTAGCGTCTGTGGCATTTATTTCATTTTGAGTCGCGGAAGGAAAGGCAATATCGCATTTAAAATTCCAAGGCCTTCTGCAGTCAAAATACTTACACTTATATTTATCCGCGTACTCTCTTATTCGGCCTCGTTTTATATTTTTAAGTTTTTTAACAAAAGTCAGCTTTTCCTGGCAAAAAGAATCAGGATCATAAACACAGCCACTGGAATCAGATAAAGAAACAACTTTAGCTCCTAACTGAATGAGTTTTGCGGCTGTATGCTGAGCAACATTACCTGATCCGGATACCGCGCAAACCTTTCCTTCAAGAGAATCCCCTTTGGTTTTGAGCATTTCCTGGACAAAATAAACACAGCCATACCCGGTAGCTTCGGGCCTAATCAAGCTGCCACCCCAATTAACCCCCTTGCCGGTAAGAACTCCCGTAAATTCATTTCGCAACCTCTTATACTGGCCGTACAAAAAACCTATTTCCCTGGCACCGACTCCAATATCTCCTGCCGGAATATCAATATCCGGGCCAATGTGGCGCTGCAACTCAGTCATGAAGCTCTGGCAAAAACGCATGATTTCATTATCTGACTTTCCTTTCGGATCAAAGTTTGCCCCTCCTTTTCCACCGCCCAAAGCGAGAGTAGTTAAGCTATTTTTAAAAACCTGCTCGAAAGCTAAAAACTTTAAAATACTTAAATTAACACTAGGATGAAAACGCAGTCCACCCTTGTAGGGGCCGATTGCGCTATTCATCTGGACCCGATAACCACGGTTAACCTGAACCCGGCCTTGATCATCAACCCAGGGCACACGAAATATAATAACCCTTTCAGGCTCAACAATCCTTTCTAAAATATTAGCTTTTAGATATTTGGGATTTTTTTTGATATATGGCATTACCGAAGCGACCAGCTCTGAAACTGCTTGATGAAACTCAACTTCTCCGGCATGACTTTCAACTATTTTTTTCATAAACTCTTGCTTCACGACAACCTCCTATTTTAAGCTTATCTTTGTTTTTTCTGTTTCAAGAAAGTCAACAAAATTATCTTACTTTATTCCAATAGATTTAGAATTATATATTTTTTTAGCTAAACCAAGAAGAATAAAAACCAAACTACCGGAAAAAACAAAACTAATGACCGCTAAAATATTCAAAAAATTAATTTCGGGCATCGATTCAATAATATTCCTTACCGAAACCCCCAAAGAACCAACCACCAGGCCCAACAAAAAATAGAAAGTTTTATTCTTTTGCTTATTTAGGAAAAACGATACTACCCTCGATATAGTAAAGGCTCCCAGCAAAGCTCCTGCCGCAAAAACTAAAAAATGAGTTAAGTAGTTGCCCAGATTCGCTAAAACTCTAATCATGAACTGATAAAGACCCATTGTCAATAAGATAAACGCGCCGGAAATTCCGGGTAAAAACATCGCGTTTATCGCGCAAAATCCACCAAAAAATAAATATAAATAACCCGGGTCAATGCTAAAAGGATCCACAACAACAAACAACCCTCCCCCGATTAATCCAAAAAACCCAAAAAGTATATCAAAAAAACTATGCCTATCTAGACAATTAAATATCAGTTTAGAAGAAGCAAGAATCAAGCCAATGAAAAATGAAATAGTATAAACAAAATAATTATCTAATAGAAAATTGATAAATCTTGAAAATAAAATAATCGCAAACCCCACACCTAAAAACAAAATAAAAATAAACTTTATATCTATTGCCTTTAATCCTGACTTTAACCGGGCGCGATTTTTATCAGTAGGATTAAATAATCTTTTAACCATAAGTACAATTAAATAAGGAGATATATTTTTTACCGATTTTATCAGGCGAGGATAAATACCGGTTATAAAAGCGATTGTGCCTCCAGATATGCCCGGAATTAAATCACAAAATCCCATAAAGCAACCTTTTAAAAATAAAACCAAATTATCAACCATCCCAACCTTCCTTTCCAATTAAAGGCACAAAAACACAACCGCAAACCACACGAGATTTAAATTCATTTTTACCCAGCTTGTCGATAACTGTCAGCTGTTGATTATCGCGTGGGCCCAGAGGCGCGACTATTCTGCCGCCGGTTTTTACCTGCTTCTTAATTGATTCGGGAACCGCAGGAGAAGCCGCGGTAATAATTATTTTATCATAAGGTGAAAACTCACCCCAACCTAAAGTGCCATCAGAAACCTTGACTCTTAAATCATAACCCAAGCGACTAACACTCTCCCTTGCTTTTTCGACTAAAGATAAATGCCTTTCAACAGTAAACAGCTCAACCCCTAAACTAAGCAGTATTGCTGATTGATAGCCTGAGCCGGTACCTATCTCTAAAACTTTATCGCCAGCTTCAACACCAAGCAGCTCAGTCATCAAGGCAACAATATAGGGCTGAGAAATTGTCTGTCCCTGTCCGATAGAAATGGGCCTGTCTTGATAAGCAAGCCTCATTAAGCCTTCCGGCAGAAAAAATTCCCTGGGAACCTTCCTGAAAGCGACTAAAACCTTTTTATCTTTGACACCACGCCCAGCTAACTGGATTGCAACCATCTCTTTTCGCGCGGCTTCAAAACATTCATTGTTCATTTTTAATTTTTAAAATAAATTTAAAAAAACGGAGAGTATCAGAAAACGGCCTTATTTTACTCGAAAGATTTTTATTGTAAATACTTTCTATGGGTATACTCTTTATCTTGTATCCCATCCTAGAGACATTTATTAACATTTCTGATTCAATTTCAAATTTTTTTGTTTTTGTAGTTAACTTCTCAAGAACCTCTCTTTTAATTAAGCGGAAACCGCACTGAGAATCAGTAATTTTCTGTCCAGCAACTTTTGAAATTAGCCAAGACATAAATTTATTAGTGATAATCCTTATCGCGGGCATATTTCCGGGGACATCCATCCTGTTGCCAATAACAAAAAAACTGCCGGAAGCAGCCTCTCGGATAAACTCATCTAAATCATTCGGGCTATGCTGCCGGTCGGCGTCCATTGTAATAAGACAATCAAATTGTTGGTTGGCCGTTAAGTATTCTATGCCTTTTCTTAAAGAAAAACCCTTACCAAAATTTCTTTCGTTTCTTAAAACAATATCGGCGTATTGCTTTGCTATTTGGTAGGTCACGTCTTTAGAGCCATCATCTACAACCAAGACAGAAAACCCTCTTTTTTTTATCTGAGAAAGAAGATTTCCTAACCCATCAGCTTCATTGTAAGCGGGAATCATTACCCAGGCATTCATGATTAATACTTTTATCTCCAGTACTTTTGAAATAAGTACCACTGCTCAGGATATTTCTTTAAATATCTTCCTAAAATAAGCGCGTATTTTTCAATCAATTTATCTTGCAGGCCCTCATCCTTGCGGCCATCCGTCCCTACCTTTATTTCTTTCTCAAAAATAAGCCGGTAATAATACTTATTTTCGCGGACAAAAAAAGCCGGAATTATCGCCGCGCCGCCTTTTTTTGCCAAAAAAGCCATTCCTCTCGGAATGTACGCATACCGGGAGAAGAGCTCTTGCTTTTTGCCTGATGTAGAAAAATCCCTATCTCCCAATAAAGCTAAAAGCCTTCCTTGTCTCAAAATATTTATAGTTTCTTTTACCGCCAGGCCGGTAGGAATAACTTTCATTCCCACCCTTTGCCTTTGTTCATTAAAAAAACGGTTAGTTCGCGAATCGAGGTGAGGTAAAGCGACAACATGCAGCGGATAGCCCAAAAGAGACACAACCGCTCCCCCTAACTCGTAATTGCCCAGATGAGCGGTAGCCAACACCGCCCCTCTATTGCCGGCAAGCATTCGATCAACTATTTCTAAATTTTCAAACCGAACATATTTTTTAATAAACTTTGAGTTTATTCTTGAATAGCGAAAAAAATCAACTAAATAGTAGGAAAAATTAATAAAAACTTTCCTGGCCACTCTCTTTCTTTCTTTTTCATCCTTAACTAGCGGTTTAAGATTATAAAAGACAGCCTCCCTGTCTTTTCTTGAAAGCAAAAAGTGGATTAAAGCCAGCTTCTTGGCCAACCAATAAGAAACCACCCGAGGTAAACTTAAAGCAATAGCCTTTCCTAAAAGAAATAAATAATACATTATTTTTGAGTTAGTTGAAAAACTAAATCAGCTATTTTTATTGAGGAATCACCAAAAGAATTTTCCCAAGCTTTTCTTTTTAAAAATTCTAATTTTTCCTTATCTTCAAATAAGCTAGCCACACTCTTTTGGATTTCTAATGGGGTATTTGCCTTTAAAATTGCATTTTTCCGTATAAGAAAATCAACATTAAATTCTTCCTGCCCGGGTATCGGGCTGGTAACTATTATTGCCATGCTCTTAGCTAGGCTTTCAGAAATAGTTATCCCTCCGGCCTTGGTAATAATAATATCGGCAAAATCCATAATTTTATCAATGCTATCTGTATATTTAAAAACAAATAACGGCTTTTTAATTTTTCCTTTTTTCTTTTTTAGTTTTTTGTAGAGAAATTTATTTCTACCGCAAACTACAATTATCTGAAACTCATGCTCTATTTTATCAAGGCTAAATACGCTTTGCTCTATCGGGCCGATACCTAGGCCTCCCCCCATAACCAAAACTGCCTTCAACCGCCTTGAAAAACCAAACTGATCAGCTACTGCTTCCCTTGGATGGCTTTTGGCGAATTTTATTGATATAGGAATTCCGGTTACGAATATTTTTTCCGCCTCTACCCCTTCATCAATAAGAGCTTGCTTTGCTTCGCCTGAAGCTACCAAATATTTATCAATAAAAGGATGTATCCAAAAACGATGCGGATAGAAATCGGTTATCGCCGCTACCAGAGGAATTTTACTTTTATAAATCTTTTTATAGTCAGCGATTAATCCACACGGAAAAGCTTGAGTGGTTACAAAGCAGTCAGGTTTTTTTGTTTTTATGTATTTATGCAGGCGAGGAAAAGAAATAAGGCTTACAACCTGGCGCCAAGGCATAAGATACTTTATCAATGTTTTACGATTATAAGCTTTTCCCCACAAGGAAGGAATTTTTTTGATAACTAATGTATAAATAAAATTAACGACTTTTTCCGTACGGGGATAAAAATACTGAAAACTATTCAGGTTTACAGCTTCAGCGCTATCTTGCTTAGCCAAAATAGCCTCCTTAATGTTATGGGCAGCTTGACTGTGGCCGCCAAATTCGGATATATGAAAGATATCAACTCTAAGCTTCTTTTCCATAATTTGCTTTTAACTATATCACAAAAAAACAAGGGGGTAAAACACTTTGTACTTACAATCCTGCTTAGCGATTAAAAAATTATGAGCTTTCGGATAAGTATTTTTTTCCTTCTCCATGAGGGCTGAGAGACTTCTCGATCTTTAGGCCTGGCCTGCAACTTCTCAAATCAATCCTTTCAGAAGGTTCGTCCGAGAAAACCTTGACGTTAGGAGAAAAAATGTCATCAGGATTTTGGCTTTCTACCCTAGCAACCCTGGCATCGGACAAAAAAACAATTGTTCCATTTGGCCAGACTCCCATAAACTGAAAAAAAGTATCTAAAAGGTCAGCCTGAAATTGCTCCCCTTTCCCCTGCATCATAATTTTATATATCCTTTCAGGCGGATAGTCAGTTTTATAATCCCGCCGCTGGCCCAAAGCGTCATAAACATCACAAATAGATATCAACATTGAACCAAGATGAAGGCGGCGGGAAAATTTAGGACTAGGATAACCTCTTGAATCAGGTCTGAGATGATGCTCAAAGGCAGCGACCAGCGCCAACAGCCCAACTCTGTCTATGTGGCGCAATAGAAGCTCAGCTCCCAAGATAGAGTGGCTTTTTATCTGCTCAAACTCTTTATCAGTTATTTTTTTTCCTTTTAATATTCTATTAGAAATATAAATTTTGCCAAGATCATGAAAGAGAGCGGCAAAACCAATTTCCCGACACAAAGAATCATCAAAACCTAAATACCTCGAAAAACTTATAGCTAAAAAAGAAACGTTTAAAATATGAGCAAAAGTAATGCTATCCTTTCTTTTAATTTGAGAAAGGCGCAAAAATTCTTGATAATAGCTGTCCGCGCCTTTTATTAAGCTATCAATTGCTAAGTCAAAATTATCAAAATTAACCTGCCGGCCTCCGGTCAAATCAGCAAAAGCAGAAGACAAGCCGGAAATCAATTTCGGATAAACAGCAGCTAAAGAATTTTGGCTGAAATTACTAGCCTCCACCCTACCGGAGCCGGATTCCCGTAACCTACCGATTGTTATATTTTCAATATTTTTTAACTTAAAATATCTATCAACACTAACGCTATCTTCATCCGGTAAAAGGAAAAACAAAAGAAACGACTTAAACTCTTTTTCGCTAAGCCCTTTCAGAAAAGTTACCCTCTCAAAACCCTTAGCTTTTAATTTTTCTACCAGATCAACTAATTTTTTGCTTAAGTCAAAAAAAATGTCATCCCCACTAACTAATTCATTCTCCACAACCGCTAAGACCCACTCCCTTCGCCCCGACAATATGAGCTTAAGGCTTTGGTAAGCTCGTCCTAAAATTTTATTAAATTCCGGATGCTCACTTCCATACATTCGCGCCATCTGGAGAGACGAGGAAAAAAAACGCAAAAAATCTTCAATCAGGTTTTTCATAGTATTTTCTTAAAACAAAAGCGGCTTTTTTTCTTACTTTTCTGTTCCAGAAAAATTTATATTTACTTATTTTTTCTAAAAAAGGCTCGACAGCCGGATTATAAATTTCTGCCGCTATTTCTATATTTTCTAAAATTAAATTTGATTTAAAGCCCAAAATGTTAGGCAAATCAAAAAACATTTTGGCAGCCTTCTCCCGTGAGCCGGGAAATTTAGCTGCCAGCGCGGCCGCTTTTTTACGAAGAATAAAGTTCCGGCTCCGCAGAGGAACAGCTAAAAAATCCTGACTGCATTCAGCGCAATCTTTAAGCTGCTCCAAAACCATTACCTTAACTTGGAATGAACCCAAGCTATACAAGTTTTTAAATATTTCTAAAACAAGCGGATGACCTGCTTTTGCCAAGTCAACTAAAAATTTCTTCAAGTAGCCGGAGTTATCCTTTTTGGCCGCAGCCACCTCCATCAATCGGCCTAACTGGTCAGGGAAAAAACGAAAAAATAGCTTAAAAACCAATTCATTAAATTGCCCTCTTTCAATTTTACTTAAATAGTAACCAACTTCCAACTGGCTTTTCTCTAAAAAATCTGTCAAAAAACTAAACTGATTAGGATTTTGAAGTGAAAAAATATTTTTTTCAGTTTCTCCCCATATTTTTTTCGCGCTATTTAAAGAAATTTCTATTTTTTCTTTATTTTGCTTTAGCTTGTAAATTTTAGCTATCTTTTCTATGTATTCAGATTTTTTAGGAAAGTCAATCTTCAATTCATCAGTTATTTTTTCTAAAACCAGCTCAAGCCTCAACGGTTTTTTTTCATAAAAAAACAAATCAAGAAGAGTTAAGCGGTAATTATCTGTTAAATGCTTACGGTCAAAAACAAAATTTGCCTTAGGTGGGCCGGCCGAACTGCTATCTGATAGAAGATGTTTGCAGTAAGTCGAAACAATCCCCTCTTTTTTGAGTGAAGAAAGAATGTTTTTTATTTTTTCGGCGTTTATTTTTGAATTATTATTTTTTACTTTTTCACTTAAGGCCATAGCGGCTTTTTCATGGACTTCCGAAGGTATTAAAAAAGAAAACAAATCAAAAGAAGACTGGTCTATGGTGGCTTTAGAGTTAAAAGAATCCAGTATTAAATCCGCTAATTCCTCAGATGAAAGAAAAGAAAAAAGCTTTTTAAGTTTTTCCCTGCTTTCTACCCGGCCGATTTTTCCTGTTTTAAGTATAGCTGTACCCATTTTTTTAAGAATTTCTTTTGCTTTCTCTTTATTTTTTGTTTGAATTATTGAAATTAAATTCCGCAGTAAATTATCATCTTCCAAAACTTCTTTTATGCCAAATTTATCTACGGTTTCCTGAAAGCTGCTTGAAAACCCGTCGTCTTTACTGCTTCTATCTTGACTAGGCTGACTGCTAAGCAAATAGCTCCAAACATCCTTTATCCTGGTCCCGTCTCCCCGTAAAAGGGAAGAATAATCAAGCTCATCTAAGGCAACATTTTCTATCTTTTTTGTTTGCAATAATTTTTTGATACCTCCTTGAGTTAAAATTTCTTTTGGATTAGAAGAAAGGAGTAATAAAAATTCCGATAAATCCTTCTCCGTTGCTTCGCTTTTTATGGTTAAACGCTTAATTCTTCGAAGATGAAGAAAGTTTGCGAGCTCTTGATCCCCTTTTCCCTCCAGAACCTGTTCGTCTACGATTAAAGATTCAGGCTTAACCTCTATGGTTAAGGAGGTTTTTTGCCCAATAATTTCTAGTATTTTGGCTTTAAGATTTTCTACTGAATGAGAAAAGACAGGGTGATTGCTAAAATAAATTGAAGAGTTCGTGAGAGCGGCCTTAAAGCTTTTGGCAAAATCTTGGTATTTTTGAGGAGATTCCTTATTCATCAGCTGCTACCGCCCGCAGCATTTCTTATGCTTTTTACCCGACCCGCACGGACAGGGGTCATTTCTTCCCACCTTTTGCCCGGCAGGGGCAAACGATTTTTTTTCTCTTTCCTGACTACTGCCAGGTTGTTCCTTTTTGCGCAAAGGAGAGTACTCTGAATGAACAAAATTTTTCGGGCTATCGGCAAAAACATTCCTTTTTTCTTCCGTTCTGACTTTTGCCTTGTAAATCAAATCAACCACCCTTTCTTTAACCGAAGAAATCATTTCTTCAAAAGCAAAAAAAGCCTCTCTTTGATATTCTACTAATGGGTCAACCTGAGCTTGCCCACGCAGGTGTATGCCTTCCTTTAGGTGATCAACAACCAAAAGATGCTCTTTCCACTTAGAATCTAAAACCCACAAACAAATCATTTTCTCAAGCCCCCGAAACTGCCGGGCCCCGGCTTCTTCTTCTTTTTTCCGGTAAATTTCAGTTGCTCTTTCTTTTATTAACTTAATTGTTGAATCCTGATTCATTTCTTTTATCTGAATTG
This sequence comes from Candidatus Omnitrophota bacterium, assembly GCA_003565945.1. Classification (GTDB taxonomy): domain Bacteria; phylum Omnitrophota; class Gorgyraeia; order Duberdicusellales; family 4484-171; genus PXAH01. The sequence goes on along the minus strand of PXAH01000021.1, from coordinate 14,793 downwards.
AATCTAATTCCAAGTTAAATTTTGACTTGACCCATCCGGTTAACCCTAGCAAATCCCTTTTTTCTTCAAAATAAAAAGGCACGTTTTTCTCGATTAATTCCTCAAACATCGATACAACCATATCTCTTATGCTTTCACTCTCTAAAATCTCTTTTCGCTGCCCGTATATAACTTCCCTTTGCTTATTCATTATGTCATCATACTTTATAAGTTGTTTTCTTATTTCAAAGTTATGCGCTTCTACTTTTTTCTGAGCCGAAGCAAGAGACCTATTTATTATCGCATGCTCTATTGGCTGGTCTTCGGGAAAGCCTAAGGTACCCATAAGGTTATAGATGCGCTCAGAACCAAATAAACGCATAAGATCATCTTCCAACGATACGTAAAAACGTGAAGATCCCGGATCCCCCTGCCGGCCAGACCTTCCACGCAGCTGATTATCAATTCTCCGGGCCTCATGACGTTGAGAGCCAATTATATGAAGCCCCCCGGCTTTAATCACATCCTGTTGTTCCTTTTTAAAATCTTGACTATGGCGCTGATACAGCTGCTGATACTTATTTTCATAATCTTCTTCTTCAGGAGAAATTTTATTTTGCTCTAAAAGACCTTTGATGAAATAATCAACATTGCCTCCCAAAACGATATCCGTACCCCGGCCTGCCATGTTAGTAGCAATAGTAATTGCTTTTGTTTTACCCGCCTGGGCTATAATATGCGCTTCTCTTTCATGATACTTAGCGTTTAATATATTGTGGGACAAGCCGGTCTTTGACAGAAGAAAGGAAAGAGTTTCTGAATCTTCAATGGAAGTAGTTCCCACAAGCACCGGCCTTTTTCTAGAATTACACTCTTTAATTTCGTTGATAACTGCCTGAAATTTTGCTTTTTTTGTTTTGTATATTCTGTCCGGATAATTGTCTCTGGCTAAAGGTTTATTAGTAGGAATCGCGTCTACGTCTAATTTGTAAATATGCTTAAATTCACTAGCCTCGGTATAGGCGGTCCCGGTCATCCCGGCTAACTTATCGTACATACGGAAATAATTCTGTAAGGTTATGGTAGCTAGAGTCTGGCTTTCTTCCTGGATATTCAAACCTTCTTTAGCTTCAACAGCTTGATGAAGTCCGTCAGACCAACGCCTTCCCGGCATAAGGCGGCCAGTAAACTCATCAACTATCATTACCTTTCCATCTTTTACAATATATTCTTTTTCGCGCTGGAAATGCTGATAAGCCCTTAAGCTTTGGTTAATATAATGCATCCAGGGATTAGACTGGTTGTCCGGTTTTGCTTCATTTATATCGTCAACACCCAAGAAGCGCTCACATTTTCCTTCACCCTGAGGGGTAAGAAACGCATTTCCGGTTTTCTCCTCAGCTATAGCATCAAAATTACCCTCTAATTCTTCCAGAGTAGTTTTTAATTCAGAGCCATCCTTGTTTTTTATGGTTATTGTCTCATCCTTATTCTCAAAACTTTGGATAATCGATTTTACTTTAAGCTGACGGACTGCCTTATCTGCCAGGTAATACTTTTTTACATAACTTTCAGCCGGGCCGGAAATAATCAAGGGGGTTCTTGCCTCATCTATCAGAATAGAATCAACCTCATCAACTATGGAGTAATAATGCCCTCTTTGAACCATGCTGTCTAAGCTAGTTACCATATTATCCCTTAAATAATCGAAGCCAAATTCATTATTCGTTCCGTAGGTTATATCGCAATTATAGGCTTCTTTTCTTTCGGCCTTGCCCATATCTTGTTGAATTACACCTACGCTCAAGCCTAGGTAGCGATAAATTGGCCCCATCCATTCAGAATCTCTTTTCGCTAAATAATCATTTACCGTAATTATATGCACACTTTTGCCAATCAAAGCATTTAAGGAAGCGGCTAAGGTTGCGACTAAAGTCTTTCCTTCGCCGGTAACCATTTCAGCAATTTTATTTTTATTTAAAACTATCCCCCCTAATATCTGCACATCAAAATGACGCATCTTAACCGTTCTTTTAGCTGCTTCTCTGATCAAAGCAAAATAAAAAGGCAGAAGTTGGTCGAGAAAAACTTCTCTGCTCTTATGGTCATTACCCCTTAACTTGTCTTCGGCAGCTTTCTTTAGTTGGACTGTTTTTTCCCGAAAATAAACAGCCGGTTTTTCTTTTAGCCCAAGTTCATAAGAATTAACTTTGCTCACAATGGGCGCAAGCCTGGCAATCTCTTTGGCAGAAGGCGTCGGCAATTCTTTATTCAATAAAATATTTACTTCCGGCCGCAAGCTGTTGATTTTTTTCTGTGCCCGTTGAAAAACTATGTTTCGAAACATTTTTTAACCCCTTTTTTACTTACTCTTCTTTTTAAGGTAAGCCCAGATAAAATTATCTATCCGGCCGTCTAAAACCTCGCTGGCATTATGATTTTCAACTCCTGTCCTATGATCTTTTACCAGCAAATAAGGATGCAGAACGTAAGACCTAATTTGAGAGCCCCATTCAATTTTCTTTTTTTTCCCCGCTACCTTATTAATTTCCTTTTCCTTTTTTTCTTCCTCTAGCTCATAAAGCTTAGCTGTTAAAACCTTAAGTGCTGCCTGTTTATTCTGATGCTGGGAACGTTCGTTTTGGCAGCTAACCACTATCCCTGTAGGCAAGTGAGTTATCCTAACCGCTGAGTCGGTAACATTTACGTGTTGCCCCCCGGCTCCGGAAGACCTGTATGTATCTACTCTTATATCTTGCGGCTTAATCTCAACATCAATATCACCTTTAACTTCCGGAAGCACATCAACCGACGCGAAAGATGTATGGCGGCGGCGGTTGGAATCAAAAGGAGAAATTCTCACCAACCGATGCACTCCCCTTTCTGATTTAAGAAGCCCATAAGCTCTCGGACCCGTAATAAAAAAAGTAATATTTTTCAAGCCCGCTTCTTCCCCATCTAATTGGTTAACAACTTGTAAATCAAAATCCTGTTCTTGGGCCCAGCGAAAATACATTCTAAAAAGCATCGAAGCCCAGTCACAAGCTTCAGTCCCCCCAGCGCCTGAGTTTATTTCAATTATAGCGTTAGAATCATCAAACTTTGAAGAAAAAAGAGTTTCTAGCTGCAATAAATTATATTTTTCCTCAACAGCATTTAACTCTCGAATTATCTCCGGACCCAAAGAACTATCCCCAATTTCAACGAATTCAGATAATTCAAATATTTTATCATGCAGATACTGCCACCTCGACACTTCATTTTTAAGATGCTTCAACTGCCTAACTATTTCTGTGCTAGAAGTATTTTCCTGCCAAAAGCTTGGCTTTGACATCTCAGCTTGCAATTTCTTAATTCTATCCTTCTTTTCAGGAATTTTAAGAAGTTTTTCAAGCTCGTAAGCCGCTTCCTTTAACTTTAAGACCTTATTTTTTACTTCTTCCATATATCATTAGATTAACAATCAGGGTTTTAAACCAGCCCTCGATTGCGCAGTTCCATGCCTAGATCTTCTTTTTGATCTGAATAATCAAGGGCTACCCGGGAAGAAACCTTTTTTGCTTCAACTAACTCTAGGAGCGATTGATTGAAGCTCTTCATTCCATAAATATCTCCCGAAGCTATGTACTGAGGTATTTCCCATTCCTTATCTTCCCTAATTAAACGGGATATAGTAGGACTTAAAACCATTGATTCATAGGCAGGAACAAGGCCGCCGCCGCTCATTGGAAGCAGCCGTTGAGAAACAACCCCTTTTAAGAGAGTAGAAAGTTGTCCTCGAACTAAATTATGATGATGGGGAGGAAAAAAATTTATTATTCTTTTAATGGTTGAAACAGCATTTACGGTATGGATAGTTGAAAAAACTAAAACGCCGGTTTCAGCCGCGGTCAAAACAGCATGGCAGGTTTCAGCATCCCTAATATTTCCAATAAATATTACATCCGGAGAATGCAGGGCAAACTGCTTTAGGGCTGCCTGATAACTTATAACATCTTTGCCAATTTCTCTTTGGTTTACGACCGACATTTTGTCCTTAAAAGTAAACTCTATTGGTTCCTCAACCGCAAGAATATGATAATTAAGATTCTTGTTTATATGTTCAAGCATAGTAGCTATGGTGGTTGATTTGCCAGATCCGGTAGTCCCGGTTAATAAAACCAGCCCTCTTCGCTCTTGACAAAAATTGGATAAAACTTTAGCGGGCAAGTTTAAGTCTTGGAAAGAACTGAATTGTAAATTTATTTTCCGGATTACTATTGTGGGTGTATTTCTCTGAAAAAAAACACTCAATCTGAAACGCCAGTCATCGTTATGCCAAAGAGCAAACTCACAATTTCTTTTAATTTCTAAATCACTTTTTGCCTGGCTATCTAAGGTTGCATCAATCAAGCGATTGATCTGCTCTATATTTATTTGGTCTTTCCCCAACCCGACTACTTTGCTATCCACTCTTCCTCTCACCGGCCCGCCGGCTCTAACAAATAAATCAGTTACGTTACTATCAATCATCAATTGAAAAAGACTATCTATATTCATGCCATACCCTCCTTATGATATTTGCGGCTCCGAAGAGAGCCGGCTTTGTTTTTGTTGGGATATTTTAACATACTTACGGCTTCTTTCTCAAGTTTAATTAGTTTCCTTTTTTCTTCACATCCGCGAGAATAGCCGCCGATATCTCCGCAAGACTTAATAACCCTATGGCAAGGTATGATTACCGGATAAGGATTTTTCTTTAAAGCATTGGCTGCCGCCCTATAGGCTCTGGGCCTGCCGGCCTTCTGGGCAACCCACCTATATGTCCTCAACTGGCCAAAAGGAATACACAGGGTTACCCTTAAAACTTTCTTTTCAAATTCAGTCATCTTTTATCTTTTTTTCTTTTTAGCTGTTTTCCGGCGCCGAAGTAATAAATGGTAGGAGCGCGCAAAGCGATGCGCCTCATCCCTGACCTGCTGGAGAAGATGCAGGGCTGAACTAGTTTTTGGCAAAATTAACGGCCGAGGCTCACCCGGCAGCCAAATCTCTTCATTTTTTTTAGCCAAACCCACCAGAGAAAAACTCAAATTAAGTTTATCAAGGCATCTTTTCGCGCTCATAATCTGCCCCCTTCCCCCATCAACTAAAAGTAAGTCCGGTAAAGGTTTTTTTTCTTTTTTTTGCCGGCGGTACCGCCTAAACACAACTTCAGCTACCCTAGCACAATCATCAATACCTTTAACCCTTTCTATTAAAAAACGTCGATATTCTTTTCTTGCGAAAGCGGCATCGCGAAAAACTACAACTGACCCAACCGCACTTTCTTTTCCCAGCGCCGATATATCAACAGCTTCAATCAATAAAGGCAGCCTAGGCAGGCCCAACGCTCTTTTTAAATCAATTAATTCATGCGTTTTAGGTTGATAGCTATAAATGTTTTCAAGAGCATGAATTTTATTCCTTAAATAAGCTGCTTCTTCAAACCTGCGCAAGGACGCAAGTTTCTCCATTTTTTTCCGGTAAATAAAGATAAGTTCAGGCCTTTTGCCTTTAAGTATTTTTTTAATACCTTCGATGTTTTCATTATACCGAGCAGCCGTAATTTTTCCGGTGCAGGGGCCCGGACACAGCTCTAAATGATTATAAAGACAGAGCCTTTTTTTGCGGGCCGGATAGCAGGAGCAATAAGGAAAAATCTTTCTGATTACCCGCAAAGCTTTTTTGAGAGAACTGGTATCGGTATAGGGGCCAAAAAGCGAATAGCCTTTTTTCTCTTTGGGACGTAAAATAAAAATACGCGGATACTTTTCTTGAGTAATAGCCAAATAAGGATAACTCTTGCTATCTTTGAGCGATATATTATACTTAGGCTTCTTTTCTTTGATTAACGCCGCCTCAAGAATTAAAGCCTGTTCCGGGCTTTCACATTTTATATATTCAATTTTTTTTACTTTATCCATCAGAAGACGGTTTTTTTCAGAAATATTTACTCTAAAGTAACTATCTACCCTCTTTTTTAAAGAATTAGCCTTACCTACATAAAGGACTCTGCCCCTTCTGGACTTCATTATATACACACCGCAAAAATCGGGCAGTTTCTTTACTTCTTCTTTAATATCCATAGCCAAAATAACCTAACCTGCCTTATTCCCAACAAATAACCGCCCAACCCCAAAAGAACCAAACCGGCGGTTCCAATAACTAAAATTTTTAAATAAGGGCTAGCTTCAAGCAGCCAAAGGCGGTTGGCCACCCCCCCCCAAACCAAGCTAAGAAGAAAAACTCTTAAAAAATAACTTCTTAATTTGCTAAAACCTACCGCACCCACTTTTTTACGCAAGAAAAAGTAGAGAAGAAAAAAATTAAACGCCGCCGCCAAGCTGCTGCCCAAAGCTACCCCGCCAATTCGTAAAGGAAAAATTAAGATACCGCTTAATAAAATATTGGCTAAAAGCGCCAACCCTGCGGTCTTAGCGGGTGTTTTGGTATCAGATAGCGCGTAAAAAGAATTGACCATCAGCTTTATCCCGCAAAAGAAAAAAAGGCCAAAAGAATAAAAAAATAAAGCTGAGGAAGTTAAATTTAAAGCATCTAAAGAAAATTGCCCCCGGGCAAAAACAATTTCAATTATCGGAGTAGAAATAAATAAAAAAACTACCGATACCGGTAAAATAAAAAAAATAATGTTCTGAAAGGAAAAAATTAAAAGCTTTTTAAACTCACCAATCTTGCCTTCTTTGGCATAAACAGATAAATCAACCATAACCACTCGCGATAAAGATAAAATGACAACGGCAAAAGGAAATTGTATCAGCCGGTTTGCGTAATAAATAGACGCTAAAGCTCCTTGGCCCACAATAAAGGAAAGCGAAGAAAATATTGTATCAACTATAACACTTAATTCATAGATAATGCTTGAAAACAGCCTCCCGACAAAAAGCTTAAACATTTTTATTATCTGTTGATTGGCCAATGATTCTTTTAGATTAAATTTAAGCCGGAAATTTCTTTTTCTGAGAGCAAAAAAAGAAAAAAGCAATTGCAAAACTCCTCCGGCTAAGGCAGAATAAACCAACACCCCTTCCCCCAGAATATTAGCAAAAATCAAAATACCGGCGATAAAAGAAAGGTTCAAGAAAACAGGTGAAAAAGCGGGAATAAAAAACTTTTTGTAGGCATAAAGCAAGGCATTAAGGTTTGAAGCTAATCCGATTAAAAACAAATAAAAGAAAGTAAGGCGGGTAAAAGAAACCGCTAAACCAAAACGGTAAGAATCAGCGATAAAGCCGGGCGCTACGGCTGCTACTAGATACCGGGAAGTTAAAATACCAGCTAAAGTAAAAAATAAAAGCAAAAAAGTAAGTACACATATTAAATCCTGGCCAATTGAAAGCATCTTATCTTTTTCTTTGCGGTAAGAAGAAAGAAGTGGTGTAGCAACAGAGTCAGAAAACCCCTCTGCGAAAACACTGCGGAAAAGATTTGGTATCTTAAAAGCTACGATAAAAGCTTCCAGGCCGGCAGAGGTACCAAAAAAACTAGCCATCAAAATATCCCGAATAAACCCAAAAATCCGGGAAAGCAAGGTCCCTGCCCCCATTACACTTGTATTTTTAGCAATTTGTTTATGCATTTTCAGAAATAATACTTGACAGCTCCCCCGCTTTTCTATAAAATCATCACATCTTAAGGAAGGAGGCAACATGCCACAACGAAAAGCAGCTGAAAAAGCACTCAGGCAAAACCAAACAAGGCGTCAAAGAAACCTTAAAACGAAAAGGGAAATCAAATCAGCCCTTAAAGACTTTAAAAAATCTTTAGAAAACGGCAACTCTGATTCCCAAGAAAAAACTTTACGAAAGGCTTATAAAGCCCTCGATAAAGCTGCAACTAAAAAAATGATCCATCCCAACAAGGCAGCCCGAAAAAAAAGCCGGCTTGCCCACCGCCTGAAGCAAAAAAAAGACGATAAAGCCAGTTAAATCAAAGCTTTAACAGCTCTAAGCCTACAAGTAGTCTTTCAATCAAAAGGCGCGCGTCAATATTAGTTTCCTTTAAGGCGCGGTCCGCATCCCAAAGCATCCCTAAGGATCTTTGTTTGTTTTGGCCGCCTGAACGTGTACACTTATTTATGAGGATTCCCATTATTTGAGTCGCAACTATTTTTTCTTTACTTTTAACGCTTAAAAGCTCTTCAGCAATAAACAAACACTCCTTTAGGTTGTTGCGGTATAATTTCCGGCAAAAAAGATCAATACTGGACTCTCCCGAATCCACCGCCTTACCTTCATATTTAGTGCTTTTAGCAAAAATAGTTTGAAAAAAAGGATCAGAAACCAGTTTTTTGTTTCCTTTAAGGAAAGAATAAGGCAGATCTGACTCAAAGATTAAGTGGCTAAAACGCAATATTTTAGGCAGGTTATTTAAAAGAAAATTTTTATTAGCCTTTTTTAAGCTAGTAAAACCTTTAACTAAAATTATCTTTGTTTTATCAAACGAAAAGGTTAATGCGGAATTTTTTAAAGAATCGCTGATTAAATCTTCGGCGTGTAAGGTTGTAAAGCTCAGCTCGGAACTTTTTCCCTTAAGTATTGTTCTTTTTATCTTATCTATGGTTTTGCGGCGCTGGAAAACGGTCCCGCCTGTAACTAAATAAATATTCCCTGGCTGGACTACCATAGCTCAACAACTGCTTCTCTGATTCTGCGAGCCGTATCTTCAACTAGATCATTTTGAGCAGCTGTCTCACTATCTGCCGCATCAGTTAAATCAAAAGTAGCCTGGCCAACAACATCTCTCTCTAAAACCACGGCTCCTTCTGAATCAGTTAATTTCATTTTAACCCGCAAGCGCAGCCTTTGCTCTTTAGGATCATCACTGTCCGTATAGCTGAGAGTTTGACGCCTATAATCGGTTATTACACACTCTAGTTCCAGGGCGTCGTTCAACTGGCTTACTACTTCTAAGTCACTTCCAATATTGAATTCCGCGACTAATCCGTTAGTCAACCGCTCTTCGATTAAAATCGGATAAGAAGTATAATCAGAATACCTACGCGCTTCCCGGGCAACCCTTATTTGATTAACTACCGGTTTTACTCTTATTTTGCTTTCTTTAAATTGGTAACCTCGGGTAGTGTATCCGCAACCGGATAAGAAGAATATAGAAATTAGCAGTAATTTAAAAAGCATTTTTTATTTAAGGAGATTCTATGATTGCGATTTTCTCCTTGGCTTTTTGATAATATTCTGTATCAGAAAATTGATTAATAATTCTGCTAAGATAAACCCTTGCGCTTTCGGGCCGGTTTCGTCTCAGATAAAATTCCGCGGTTTCGAATATTTTTTCAGCTTCCTTATTTCTTAATTGAGCTAATTGCCCCCGCGCTTCTTCTGATATTTGTGCTTCCGGATGCGCCTGTATAAACTGATCTAATTTTTCAGACGCACTCTCTAAATAACGAGAATCATAATCAGCACCGGGAAAAACCTTTGCTGTAGCCAATGCTGCCTGATACTTTGCCGGCTCAGCCCAACGGCTTTCCGGGTAATTATCTAAAACTTTTTGAAAAGCAAGACGAGCTTTCTCAAAATGCCCTAATTCAAGAAAAATCATCCCCAATTTATACTGGGCCCGTACAGCGTAATCAGAATAAGGAGATTCCTCTACTATGCTTTTGAAAATACGAATAGATGGATGTTCAACAAAATCATAGATTGAAATACCAAAAACTTTCCACGGCTCTCTTTTCAGAAAATATTCACCAATATTATATTGCCGCTCGATTGCTTCACCAATTCGAACGCTATTAGGATAGCTTTGGATAATTTTCTGGTATGCCAAGTAGGCTTGATAGGGCTTATCCAACTCTTCTAAGCTTCTTCCCAGGTAATACTGTGCTTCCGGCGCTTCCCGCGAATCAGGATAATTAACCAAAAGCTTGTTAAACTCATCATGAGCCCGCTTAAACTCCCCTATTTCAAAAAACTCAACCGCTTGCTGATACTGAAGGGTAGGCGTAGCTAAAGCTGAATGTTTAGGATTTTTCCACTCCTGGGTTTTGGGAGACCAAATCCAAAAAGGATAGGCTTGCAGGCAAACAAAAGTAAAAAAAAGGAAACAAATAGTTTTTCTCATAAGCTGAATATATCAGAACAGGTCATTTTTGTCAATCAGAACCGCAGAGCTATAGAAATCACAGCTTTGACCCAGCCCCATGCCAGCCCGTGAACCAGAGATTTTGCTTCGCAAAATCACGGTTCAGAGCTACCGTGAACTGTGTTGTGATAGCAATACAGTTCACGGTAGAATCCGCGTAACTACTACATCCTTTTCCACCTCGTAAGCGAAAAAATAGTTAGAACTACAAAAAGAAAAAAATAATAAACCAATGCTCCTCCTAAAGTAAATGAATAAGAGAAATAGGAAATAGGAAGGGATCCCAAAAAAACAGTACTCCTCTGAAAAAGAAAAATGAGCCATGACAACACCTGGCCCAGGCCTTGAGCTAAAAAAGCAAAAGGTGATAAAATAATCAGAAAAAAATTCAAAAAAAGGATTAAAGTAAAAAAAGGAATTAAAATAAGATTATAAAAAGGGCCAAAAAGATGGATTCTAGAAAAATGATAGGAAATCAGGGGAAAAATAAAAACAAAAACAAAAAAAGAAGATAAAAAAAGTTGTTTTATGCTGTTTATAAAAAAATTTCGATGGCTTCTGTAAGGAAAAACTTTAAAACCGGCAATAATACCAAAAACTGCTAAAAAAGAAAGCTGAAATCCTAAATCAAAAGCTAAGGAAGGAGCAAAAAGCAAAAGAATAACACCCGCAAGGCCCAAAGAATTTAAAACATCCTGTTTTCTTTTAATCAAAAAACCAAAAACAAAAATAAGATACATAAGTGCCGCCCTCTGGACAGAAGCTCTCATACCGGTAGCAGCCGCGTAAAAAATAAGAAAAAAAGAAGAAACTAAAAGGCTAGTTTTGAAATTAAGGCCGAAAAACCTTAAAAAATAAAATAGAATCAAAGAAATTAATCCAATATGAAGGCCGCTGATCGCTAAAAGATGCGCAAGGCCGGCCTTACGCATAAATACCTGTTCCTCTCCCAAAAGTTCTCTTCGGCCCAAAAACACCGCCGCCAAAAAATTCTTAGCTGCCTGCCCACAATTATCCCTAAAAACTCCCAAGCAATAATGATTAACTTTCTGGATTGACCTTTCCCAAAATGATAAAGGAATTTCTTTGATTTGGGTATCTTTCGCTATCCAAAGATTATAAAAAATACGGCCTCTATAGGCCCTTTTGCTTAAATTAGCGTTAAGGTTATATTTATTTAAATAGGTTAACTTTTTAGAGTAATCAAAAACCCTTACTTTAAAGTTTTGCCTATACCCTCCGGCTTCGAGAATTAACGCCGAAAATGTATTTCTAGTAGGATTCTGCCTAAGCAAGGAAGTAACTTTTATTTTAAATTCTGGTTTACCCTCTAAAAAATTATCTTTATCTACTGAACCCGAGGATATAAAAAGCAAGGCCCCCAAGCAAACAATTAAAAAAGAAATTGAAGGTATATATAAGATTTTTCTTGTCTTTACAGAAAGACAAACCAAGCAAAAGGCAAGAATAAAGAAAAAAGAAAAAAAGGAGTATGAAGGAATCAAGTTGCCCGCGAATATGCCGGATAAAAGTAAAATAAAAACTAAAAAGTTAAAATAACGATCCAAGCCCCGCTTGCTCCCGCTCATCCTCAAAATGAACCTAAAATTCAATATACCTGCTCATTGTTTCTGCTTTATATTGGCCAATTCCATTTACCTTTTTTAAATCTCTCACTTTCTCAAATGACTGATGCTTTACTCTGTATTCAATTATCCGCCGGGCAAGAACCGGGCCTATTCCCGGAATTTTTTCTAAACAGACAGCTCCAGCCTCATTTACATTAACCAACAAAGGCTCTTCCGCGGTAACTTCAGAAGAAGAAACAAGAACATTTTCCACTTCAAGATTATAATACCTGATTAATGTTCCTAAAAAAATAAGAAAAACTATAAAAATTAATGTCTTTCTCTCGGGTGGGCTAAAGGAAAGCATTGAAAATCAAATTACAATATTTACAATTTTCCCCTTTACATAAATAACCTTTTTGGGAGAATTTTCCGAAATAATTTTTTCTATTTTGGGAAGAGATAGAGCGTTTTTTTCTACTTCTTCTTTCGGGCAATTAAGGCTTATTTTCATCTTTTCTTTTATTTTTCCGTTTACCAATACACCTATTTCAACTTCTTCCTTTTTCAAGAATTCAGGCTTAGCTTCAGGCCAACTGCGGTCGAAAATACTCTCTTTATTGCCTAAGAGGCTATTTGCTTCCTCACTTACATGAGGAGTAAAGGGTGAGAGTAATAAAAAAACTGTATCCACCGCCTGGAAAAAGGTATTTTTACTTATCCCCACCGAAACCGATTTGTAGGTTTGATTTACCAGCTCCATAATCCTGCTTATCGCGGTATTAAATTGAAAATCGCCCTCTAAATCTTTGGTAACCTCATGTATGGTTAAATGGATTTTCCGCAGAAGTTGCTTTTCGGCAGAAGAACTTAAATCTTCCAAAGATTGTTCTCTCAAGCTTTTCAGCATATCAATTAACCTCAAAGACCTCTGAAGAAAGCGGCGGCTCCCCTGGAGAGCTTCATCCTGCCAAATAGCTTCTTTTTGCGGCGGCCCGATAAACAATATATACAAGCGCATAGTGTCCGCACCGTATTTATCAATAATATAGTCAGGCGCCACTACGTTGCCTTTTGACTTAGACATCTTAGCACCATCTTTTACAATCATCCCTTGAGTAAAAAGCCTCTCAAATGGCTCATCGAAATCAATTATTTTTTGATCAGCTAAAAATTTGGTTATAAATCGTGAATAAAGAAGGTGTAAAATAGCATGTTCTACTCCGCCTATATATTGATCAACCGGTAGCCATCTATTCACATCCTGACTGTCAAAAGCAACCTGATTATTAGCGGGCGAAATATAGCGCAGATAATACCAGCTGGAATCAACAAAGGTATCCATTGTGTCTGTTTCCCTCTGTGCCTCTTTACCGCATTTTGGACAGTTTATATGAATAAAATCTTCATTATCAGCCAACGGAGACCTGCCGGTAGGAAGAAACTTATCAGCCTCCGGAAGCAAAACCGGTAAATCACCCTCATCAAGAGCAACTTCACCGCAATCAGGGCAGTAAACAATAGGAATAGGAGCACCCCAATACCTTTGCCGGGATACCAGCCAATCCCTAAGCCGGAAATTAATCTGACGGATCCCAATGCCTTTAGTTTCCATAAAATCACTAATTTTTTCTTTTGCCGCTTCTGAATCTAAGCCATTAAAATCATCAGAATTGATTAATTTTCCCTGGCCTTGGTAAGCTTGGCTTAGTTGCTCGAAAGTGCCTTGTTCTTGATTTGGATCTTCTATTACCGGCGATATATCCAGGCCGTATTTTTTGGCAAAATCAAAATCCCGGCTATCATGAGCCGGAACACACATAATTGCCCCGGTACCGTAACCGGAAAGTATATAGTTGGCTACCCAAATAGGTATTTTCTTGCCGGTCATCGGATTCACAGCATATTTTCCGGTAAATATCCCTTTTTTTTCAAAATCAGCATTATAGGATAAAAGGGGTTCTTCTTTCTTTACCTCCTCTATAAAATCTAAAATTGCTTCTTTTTGGAGTGAATCATCAATTATCCGAGATACCGCCGGATGCTGAAAGTTTAAGGCTAAAAAAGTAGCACCAAAAATAGTGTCAGGACGAGTTGTAAAACAATCTATCTCTTGCGAAAGGCCATCTACTGGAAACTTTATACTTACCCCTATCGATCTGCCTATCCAATTTTCCTGCATAAGACGGACTCTTTCCGGCCAATTTTTTAATTTTCCCAAATCATCAAGCAAGCGTTGAGAGTAGTCGGTTATTTTGAAAAACCATTGCTTAAGATTTTTAAGCAAAACTTCGGTAGAGCAGCGCTCACATTTTCCTTCAACTACTTGTTCGTTAGCTAAAACCGTTTGGCAGGAACGGCACCAGTTGACCGGTGCTTCTTTACGGTAAGCAAGGCCTTTTTTATATAGTTGCAAAAAAAGCCATTGGGTCCAGCGATAATATTCCGGAAAGCAAGTAGTAATTTCTCTTTCCCAATCATAACTCATTCCCCAGCTTTTAAGCTGAGAGGTTATTTTCTTTATATTTCTTAAAGTCCACTCCCGCGGATGTATATTATTTTTAATCGCCTGGTTTTCAGCCGGCAGCCCAAAAGCATCCCAACCCATGGGGCTAAGAACATAATAGCCTCTCATCCTCTTGTAGCGAGCCACAGCATCCCCTATTATGTAATTTCTCCCATGGCCCACATGAAGTTCACTTGACGGGTAAGGGAACATCACTAAACAATAATACTTGGGCCGCTTTAAGTCCTTAACGCGGACCCGGAAAGCATTGCTATCCTGCCAGATACGCTGCCATTTCTTGTCAATTTCTTTTGTATACGCCATCGTTAAAAAGGTTTTTTGCCATTTCTAAATTTTTTCGATCATCATCTTTTACCTTCTTTGGTGTTTCCATTATAAAGGGAAGTTGCCGTAATTTAGGATGGTTTAATATAAGCCTAAAACCATCCTCACCTATTTTGCCCCTTCCAATATGAAAGTGCCTATCAAGGCGTGAACCAAGCTCAACTTCAGTATCATTGAGATGGATTAATTTCAGCTTAGATACACCAACTTCTGTATCGATTTCTGAAATTAACTGAGAAAGCCCCTTTTTTTGGC
>PXAH01000063.1 GCA_003565945.1 Candidatus Omnitrophota bacterium | reverse complement strand
TTGCCCACCGAAATAACAACCTGGGAAGGAGCATTCAGGTTAGCGACGTAAAAATTTGAATCTTTTTGTTTTAGCTTTATCTCTTCTTCGGAGACACCGATTACCGCAAACATAGAAGAAGAGCTTTTTTCGGCAGCTTTTTGCATAGCTTTAGCTCTTGCCTTGACTAGTAAAATAACATCTTCTAAAGAAAGAACTCCGGCCGCGTAAAGGCAGCTATATTCACCTAAACTCAAACCGGAAACATAGTCAATATTCAATTTATCCTCTATTTGCCGGTAAGCAGCCAGGCTGACCGCTAAAATAGCTAATTGCTGCAAAGAAGTATCTTTCAACCTTTCCATCTCTTGACTAAAGATAGCTTTTGTTACCGGGATACCGGATATATTATCTACCGCGTCAAATACTTCTTTTGATTTTGGATAACTTTGATATAAGCTCAAGCCCATATTTGGATACTGGGCACCCTGCCCCGGAAATAATATTGCCTTCATTATTTTGCCTCCAATTCCAGAAATCAAAAATCAAAAAAATCTTTCTTCCAACCTCTGCCTTAAACCCACTTGATTACGCAACTGCCCCACACAAGGCCGCCACCGAAAGTATCTAAAACAACTATATCTCCTTTTTTAATCTTTCCGTCCTGATAGGCTTCGCATAACGCTACAGCGCAAGAAGCTGAAGACATGTTACCGTACCGGCTGACATTAATATAAACTTTATCCTCTATTTTAAGAGTTCTGGCAACAGAATCTATAATTCTTTTATTTGCCTGATGTGGAATTAAAATATCTAAATCATTTTCTTTTAAACCTGCTTTTGACAAAGCTATCCGGGCTGAATCAACCATAACCCTGACCGCTACTCTAAACAACTCATTCCCCCGCATCTTTATGCAATGAAGCTTCTTTTCAACTGTCGTATGTGAAGCTGGTTTTCTTGAGCCGCCGGCCGGCAAACACAAAAGATCAGACCGGGACCCATCCGCGCCTAAATGAGAGCTCAAAAAACACTTGCTATTTGATTGAGTTAATACTGCGGCACCAGCCCCATCTCCAAAAAGAACACACGTAGAGCGGTCCTGCCAATCAGTTACCACAGAAAGCACCTCGCTGCCTACCACTAAAATATTTTGATATAAGCCTCCAGAAATCATCTGCCAACCGCAGGTCAAGCCGTAAACAAAACCGGAACAAGCGGCCAAGATGTCAAAAGCAGCCGCCTTACTCGCCTTAAGTAGCTTCTGGAGACGGCAAGCGGTAGAAGGAAAAAAGCTGTCCGGAGTAATCGAAGCTACTATTATTAAATCAAGATCGGATGATTTTATCCCCGCGTTTTTAAGGGCTTGCTTGGAGGCATGATAAGCTAAATCAGAGGCAGACTGCCCCTCAGCAAGCCTTCTCTCCTCTATGCCTGTACGGGTTCTAATCCATTCATCCGAGGTTTCTACAATCTTTTCCAGATCGTGATTACCAAGCCTCTTAGGCGGCAAGTACTTGCCTAATCCCACTATTTTGGCTGACTTCATTTATTTTATCCTTTATTTTTTGATTTAAGTTTATTTTTAGTTCTCTGCCGGCTACCCTGATAGCATTTTTAACCGCTTTGGCGTCAGAACTGCCATGACTGATAATTACAACTCCGTCTACCCCTAATAATGGCGCTCCGCCATGTTCAGAATAATCGAGTATTTTTTTTAAACTACGTAAGTTTTTTTTCGCAAGCAAAAGAGATACTCGCCCCAAAAAGCTTTTCTTCATGGATTCAACAAAAAGCCTCCCTATTGTTTCAGTTCCTCCTTCAAGCACTTTCAAAGCAATATTACCTACAAAACCATCACAAACTATGCAATCAGAAACTCCCGATAGAATTTTTTTTGCCTCTATGTTTCCGCGAAAATTTAAGGAAGAGGCCTCAAAAAGCTTATGAGTCCTTTTTAAAACTTCAAGCCCCTTGGAAGACTCTTCACCTATATTAAGAATACCTAAACTGGGATTTTTTTTCTCTAAAACCGATTCAGAATACACAGAAGCCATTACACCATACTGAAGCAGATGCAGGGGTTTACAATCAATATTAGCTCCAGCATCAATAAGCAAAGAAAGGCCTTTTTTTTGAGTAGGAAGCAATAAGCCTATTCCTGCCCTCTCTACCCCATCGATAAGCCCTAAAAATAAGGTAGAAGCGCCAACAACAGCACCGGTATTGCCGCAAGAAACAAAAGCATCTATTTTTCGCTCTTTTAAAAGCCTGCAACCAATTACTATAGAAGAATTTTTCTTTTTTCGAACAGCAGAAACCGGCGCCTCGCCCATCTCTATCTGCTGGGAGGCTTCAACTATAGAAAACTCTTCTGTTTTGGATTTAAGCTCTTGCTTTATTTGCTCACTTCTGCCGATAAGCACCAATTCTTGTGTTGGGTCTCCGTTAGCTAAGAGCGCTCCCTTAATTATTTCTGAAGGAGCGTTATCTCCTCCTGAAATATCTATTCCTATTCTGAACTTACCGCCACCTTTATTCTCCAAAAACCCCCCTTTTTTACGAACCTATTACGAATGTACGAATAAAAATAATTACAACAATAATTCCCAAAAGCTAAGAGCCAAGAGCCAATTAGTATATTCGTACTAAGTGCGGCCTTTCTTTTTCTTATCCTGCTTCTGCTCTATTGTTATCACTTCTTTATTTTTATAGTAACCACAAAAGGGGCAAACCATATTTTTTGGTTTCAGCCTTTTGCACTGACTACATTTTAATAAAGCGGGAGAAGAAACTTTTTGATGAGATCTTTTTTTGCAAGTCCGCGCGTGCGAATGCTTTCGCTTAGGATGCGCCATTTTTTCTTACCTCCTGGTATAAGCAAAGTTTTTTACAGCTAACCAATCAATCTTTCAGCAAATACATTTTTCCCAGTTAAGATTTTTTCCACAACCGGGGCAAAGCCCCCGGCAATCAGTAGAACATAAGGCCTTCAAAGAAAAGTTAAGCAAAATCTCTTCTCGGATATCTTTCTCTATATCTAAAAAATCACTTAATTGGCCCAACTGATAGATTCTTTCAAATCTATGTTTCTTAACCTGACAAACCTGAATAAGGCAGCGAGAACAATTAATTTCCCTGTGAGTTATTATATGCCCATTACTAACTATACGGTTATATTCTTTTTTTAACTCACACTCAACTTTTATCTGCCCGATAAATTTTACGTCAAAACCGTCTAAACTCCAATCAGCAGCCTTAATTTTCTCTTGGAACTTAAAGCCCTTATTTGTTATCTTAGCTAACTCAACCCTCATTTCTTTTCTGATTTACCGCCTTTAACACTTCCGGGGGCAGAAAATTAGCTAAATCTCCTCCCAAAAAAGCAATTTCTTTAATAAGCTGTGAAGACATAAACGAATACTGAGGATGGGTCATTAAAAATAAAGTTTCGATTTCCGGAGATAAATTCTTGTTGGTTAAAGCCATCTTAAACTCATATTCAAAGTCAGACATTGTCCGCAGGCCTCTTATTATCGCGTTTGACTTTTGAATACGGGCAAAATCAACAACTAAACCTTCGAAACCTAAAACTTTAATTTTGCTTATACTGCTAAGAGCTTCTTGAACCAGCCCTAAGCGTTCCGGATAGGAAAAAAAACAATTTTTAGAAGGCTTTTTGGCTACAGCAACAATTAATTCATCCAAAAAAGAAACAGCTCTTTCTGCTATATCAATATGCCCATTAGTTATGGGATCAAATGTCCCCGGATAAATTGCCTTCATCGCTATCCTGTTTTCTATAGATTGAGAGGGCCGATTGTCCGTAATTTCTCTTTAAAATCAGTGAAAAACAACCACAACGGCTGATTGAATTTTCTTTTTTATGGCAAAAGCCTATCAAGTAACCGGAAGGCGTTAATATATCATAACCTTTAATTAGTTGCAAGCTCTTTGTAAATAAGCCTTGATTATAGGGAGGATCAATAAAAATAAAGTCAAAAAAGAGCTTTTTTATGTAAAAATCTTTTACTGCCGCAAAGCTGTCGCTAAGGTATGAACTCGATTCTTTTTCAATCTTAAAGGCCTTGATGTTCCCTTCAACGGCTTTAATACTTTCTTTACTGCAATCAATGAAAACAGCTCTT
>PXAH01000034.1 GCA_003565945.1 Candidatus Omnitrophota bacterium | reverse complement strand
TTAACCGCAACATGATTAACTTTTTTCTCCCGGATTAGGCCTGCCTCCTCTAAGCTAGCTCCGGCCATAACTTTGGCGGCTATCTTAGCTAAAGGCACACCGGTTGTTTTACTCACAAAAGGCACTGTCCGGGAAGCGCGCGGGTTAACTTCTAAAACATAAATACTCTTTTCTTTGAGCGCAAACTGAATATTAAGCAGCCCAATCACTTTTAATTCTTTTGAAATCATATAAGTATATTCTCTAATTTTATTTAGGATCTTCTCATCTAAGGTATAGGGAGGAAGTACGCAAGCTGAATCTCCGGAATGAATTCCGGCTTCTTCAACGTGTTCCATAATTCCGGCAACTACTGTTTTTTCCCCGTCAGAAACCGCGTCAACATCAACCTCAACCGCTCCTTCTAAAAATTTATCGATAAGAATAGGATGCTCAGGAGACACATCAATCGCTTTGTTGATAAATTCTTTTAAAGACTCCCGGTCATAAACAATTTTCATAGCCCTTCCCCCTAAAACATAGGAAGGCCTGACCACAACCGGAAAACCTATTTTTTCAGCAGCCGTTAAAGCTTCTTGATCTGAGACGGCAAAACTGCACTCCGGTTGTTTTATGCCTATTTTTTTCACCAGCTTTGAAAACTGATCTCTATTCTCAGCTTTTTCAATAGAAGAAACAGAAGTTCCGATTATCGGCGCCCCTAGTTTTTCTAACCTTTTAGCTAAGTTAAGCGGAGTTTGGCCGCCAAATTGGACTATAACTCCTTCCGGCTTCTCCTTGTTGATAATATTCATTACATCCTCTAAGGTAAGCGGCTCAAAATAAAGCTTATCAGATGTATCATAATCAGTAGACACGGTTTCAGGGTTTGAATTGACCATAATTGTTTCATACCCCATCTTCCTTAAAGCAAAAGACGCATGACAACAGCAATAATCAAACTCAATACCCTGGCCGATTCGGTTAGGACCGGAACCAAGTATCATTATTTTCTTTTTATCGGAAGTTTTTACTTCATCTTCTAATTCATAGCTTGAGTAATAGTAGGGGGTATAAGCTTTAAATTCAGCCGCGCAAGTATCAACTAATTTAAAGGTAGCTTCAATCTTTTCTTTTTCGCGTGTTTTTCTTATTTTTTCTTCGGTTGACCCGCTGATAAGAGCTAACTGAGAATCGGAGAAACCAAATTGTTTTGCTTTTAATAATAACTCTCTACTGATATTTTCTTTATTTTGTTTAAGCTCCTGTTCTAACTCAACAATTTGGCTTATATTGTCGATGAACCAAGGGTCTATTCCGGTAAGTTTATTTATTTTTTCAATTGAATACCCTTTTTGCAAAGCATATTTAATGTAAAAAATACGCGAGGCGTTCGGTTCCTCAAGGCGTAGATTGATTTTATCCTCTGAAATCCTTCGGTAGTCGAGCTTACTATCTAACCCACAATGGCCAATCTCAAGGCCGCGTAAGCCCTTCTGAAGAGCTTCTTTAAAATTTCTTCCGATAGCCATAGTTTCACCGACTGATTTCATAGAAATTCCTAATACATCTTTAGCCTCTGGAAATTTTTCGAAAGTAAAGCGGGGTATTTTTACCACACAATAATCAATGCTTGGCTCAAAACAAGCCGGAGTTTCTTTGGTTATATCATTTCTTATTTGGTCAAGGCTAAAACCGACAGCTAGCTTAGCCGCGAATTTCGCGATTGGAAATCCGGTAGCTTTTGAAGCAAGGGCTGAACTACGCGATACCCGGGGATTCATCTCAACCACTACCATTCTGCCTGTCTTTGGGCAAATCGCAAATTGAATATTGGAACCGCCGCACTCAACCCCGATTTCCCTGATAATCGCAAGAGCCGCGTCTCTCATTTCTTGATACTCTAGGTCACTTAAAGTCTGAGCCGGAGCCACAGTGATAGAGTCACCGGTATGAATCCCCATCGGATCAAAGTTTTCAATAGAACAAACTATCACCACATTATCTTTGCTATCTCTCATCAGCTCTAATTCATACTCTTTCCAGCCCAGGATAGATTCTTCGATTAAAATTTCTCCAATCATACTGCTATGCAATCCGATACGGGCCATTTCCAAAAACTCTTCTTCGGTATGCGCAATACTGCCGCCGGTTCCGCCCAAAGTAAAACTTGACCTAATTATCACCGGTAGTTTAATTTCTTTTAAAATTTCTTTTGCCTCTTTTATGCTATAAGCTAAACCGCTTTTAGGAAGCCCCAAACCTAATTTTTCAATCGCTTTTTTAAAATCTTTCCTATTTTCAGCTTTTTTTATAACTTCATATTCGGCACCGATTAATTTTACTTTATGTTTTTTTAAAACTCCTTGTTCAACCGCCTTCATTGCTGTATTTAAAGCAGTTTGGCCGCCCAGGGTAGGCAATATCGCGTCCGGCTTCTCTTTTTCAATTATTTTATCGAGCACATTAACATTAATCGGTTCAATGTAGGTAGCATCGGCAAGCTGGGGATCGGTCATAATTGTAGCCG
The DNA here is from genome assembly GCA_003565945.1 of Candidatus Omnitrophota bacterium. Classification (GTDB taxonomy): domain Bacteria; phylum Omnitrophota; class Gorgyraeia; order Duberdicusellales; family 4484-171; genus PXAH01. Next base: position 1,642 of record PXAH01000034.1, on the reverse strand, counting down.
GATTTGAATTCAACAAAACAACTTGATACCCTTCTTCTTTTAAAGCTTTGCAAGCCTGGGTACCGGAATAATCAAATTCACAAGCCTGGCTAATGACTATCGGGCCGGAACCAATTATCAATATCTTTTTTATATCTGTGCGTTTAGGCATGGTTTGTTCTACGTTCAACGTTCGATGTTCAACGTTCGTTCTAGTTTGTATTATCCGTAAGTATGTTTACAGTTTGGTTTTGTTAATCGTTGAAAGGTTGCGTATCTCGAATCGTTGAATGTCAATCGGTTGCGTTAAAATATTAATCTTTGACGTTTAACGATTTACGATAAACGTTTCCAGCTACGCAACCGATAGACGCATAACGATTAACCCTTGTAAAAAATGTCAACATATCTTTCAAATAGTATTTTAGGTTTTAAATTCTTCAATCATCTTTATAAATTCCAAGAATAAATATTGCCCGTCATGCGGGCCGGGATAACTCTCAGGATGAAACTGGACCGCAAACAAGGGTATTTTTTTATGGCGCAGCCCCTCAACCGTATTGTCGTTTAGATTAATATGGGTTATCTCTACATTCTCCTGGCCTAGAGTGTCCGCGTCTAAACAAAACCCATGGTTTTGAACAGTAATTGATATTCGGCCATTTCTTAAATCCTTTACCGGATGATTGCCGCCGTGGTGGCCAAACTTTAATTTGTAGGTTTTGGCCCCTTGAGCAAGGCCCAAAATTTGGTTTCCTAAACAAATACCAAATAAAGGTACCTTCCCCAATAAACCTTTAACATTCTCTACTATATAGGGAACTGCCGCCGGATCTCCCGGCCCGTTTGAAATTAAAACAGCGTCTGGTTTTTGTTTTAATATTTCTTCAAACCCGGAGCCAGCCGGCATTACAAAAACCTTGCAGTTATTTTTTGCCAGCATTCGTAATATATTAAATTTCACTCCGCAGTCTAGTACAATTACTTTATATTTTCCCGAATCATTCCAAAAGTAAGATTTTTCAGTGGTAACATCCTTAACTAAATCCTGGCCCACAACTCCTTTCGATTTTTTTGCTTTTTCAACAAGGTCTTTATCGCTGGCTCCGGAGGTAGAGATAACCGCTTTCATCGCGCCTTTATCTCGAATCCGCCCAACTAAAAAGCGGGTATCAATCCCTTCTATGCCTAATATACTATTTTCTTTCAAAAAAGAACCTAAACTTTTATTAGAACGCCAATTACTTACTTTCCGGCTGCACTCCTTAACAATAAATCCGGTTACTTTCGCGGCCGCTGATTCAGAATCTTCTGAATTAATCCCGTAATTTCCAATCAAAGGATAAGTCATAACAACAATTTGGCCGTGGTAGGAAGGATCGGTAAGAATTTCCTGATATCCGGTGAGGCTGGTATTAAAAACTACCTCTCCTTCCGCTTCCCCCCCGCCGGTAAAGGAAAAACCTTTAAGCACCGTCCCATCTTCTAAAGCTATCCTGGCTTCTATTTTTTCTTTTAACATCTTCTCTCAGCTATCCTTTTTGCATTTTTGGTTTATCCCGCTAGAAAACTTTCTTCTCTAACGAGGCAAAAAACTTCTTCCCATTAAATAATTATCGATATGATAAGCAGCTTGCCGGCCTTCAGAAATTGCCCAAACAAC
>PXAH01000019.1 GCA_003565945.1 Candidatus Omnitrophota bacterium | reverse complement strand
GCTCAGGGTCAACCCTGAGCCCATTCGACTACGCTCAGGGCTCAGTCCTGAGTTTATCGAAGGACTGAGTATTTTCGAAGGGTTGAAAACACTTTTGTTGCATAGTGGCCACCGTGGGACGTCTACTCAGGGTCTAATGCTAGAGATCCTTCGGCTTCGCCTCAGGATGAGGGGCCGACAACATGAAAAACTCTCCGGCCCCTCAATTAATTCCTTTATTTGGGCCCCTTTTCCGGAATAAATCTAAAAATCTGTCTTCGTATTCAGCGTATATATTCCAATTATCAAGCTCTTCTTTGAGTTTACTTGCCAAAGTTATATCTTTGCGGGCATCCCGGAAAAGATTTTCTATTTTTTCTCTGATTGACTGAGGAATTTTAGTATAAGCCGCCAGGTCTTTTTTTATTTTTTGAACATCTTCTTCACTTAAGGGCGTGGGCCCTTCCGGCTTTGCTTCTCCTTTTAAATAACTGATTAATTTATCTATTTCTTTTTCAATAAATTTAGCTCTCCTCCACATTGAAGAAATGTCCATTTTAATCCCGAAGACTCCAGAAATTAATTCCAAAATAGCGGCGGCGGCTTTGGGGTTTTCAATCTGTAAAGTATAAAATGGTATTTCAGCAAGAAAACAAGCCCCCCTGAAACCCTTCTTTTTTGCCACCCCTAAAATAATCCCATTTAAACCACTAATATGCCCTTTTTTTAAAACTTTTGTTTTTGTTTTTTTGAATTTATTCAATACTACCTGATGGGTAGCCGCAAGCCAAACAAGGGGATTTTGCTTGTGGTCAATAGATTCAGGCTTGGCGGCAAAAGTTAAAACTAGCTTTGGTTTATACTTTTTTATGAAATCTACCACTGCTTCAGAAAGCTCTTCGGCGTGCTCTAGAGGAGGCTGGGCATGGCCTAAAAAAATAACTATATCCGGGCCCTCTCTTCCCTTGTAATAATAAAATAGCCCCGCGGGAGGGCTGGGCATATCAATTACCCCTTTTTCAACAGCTATTGCGGCGGGCTTGAAAAAATCATGGGCCTCGATTTTAGCAAAAACCTTAAAGCCCATTGCCTCTTTTAAAAACAAAGCACTTCTGTAGGCGACTTCACCCATGCCCGGCCAAGCAGCTATAAAAATGGGATCCTTTAGTTTGGGATTAGATAATTGTTTAACCATGATTATTTAATACTGTATCAGAATTAGGGAAAAACTCAAGCCCTACAACTACTTATTCAACACTTTCTAAAAATAAGTTCATGTTATAAAGTTAAATAAACAAATCTTATTTATAGTTATAAAAAAGCCCTGCCGTAAGTTCGTAAGAGGCTCACGCTATCAGTCCTGTACTCATACAGGTGGGCGCCGCAACCCAGGCAAAAACCCGAAGTGATTTGGCTCCCTAAACTTAAGTGTTGGCTGTAGCGTTAATACCCCTAAACGTAACGGGCAGGGTTCATAAATTATAACATTATTTTTTTTAGTTTTCAACCGGCTCAAAACCAAGGCCAAGCTCATATTGCTTTGTGCCGTCAAAAAGAACTATATAATCCCTACCTATCTCAATTACTCTTTTGCCCTTAACTGTATCACCAGCTTCAACTATAAGATTATTTACAACCGCTTTAGGGTTATTTTTATCCCAGATAATGCCCGAAAGAGTAAGCTCTGAAGCTTCCTCTCTTATTATTAATTTAGGCTTATCAAAGGGGTCTCTCTCTACCTTCAAATCTTTAGCCATTTCTTCTACCAACGAATAAAGATTTATTTCTCCCGGCCAAGCTTGCCCGGGTTGGATAACCCCTGCAGCCGGTGAAGGCCTTCTCCCCCGCCGGATAGTGTTTAGAGAGCTTACTAAAACAAGCACAAACACAATAAATAAAATTCCGGTAAAACCTATCTTTATTTTGTCTTTACTGGTCATTTTCGCTCAAAAGGAATATTTTTACTCCCAGATTAACCCTTAACTTTTCCCGTAAAGAACCCGGCCGCTGAATATCTAAAACTTCAACTAAGATAGCGGCGGGAATATCTTTCCTAAGTGCCTCCAGATAATCAACTAAATTAAAAAAAGAACCCTGCAGTTGATAAGAAACAAACAAGCTTTCGCATGGCTTTCGCCCGGCCATTACCGGATTTCCCTTCTCGTCGATAACTGCCTGCCTTAACTGCGGCCTGATTGAAGTAAGGTTAATATCAAATTTTCTAGCCAAATCAGCGATTTGTCTTAAGCTTTCTCCTTCTCTATGGGGAAATTTATTTTCTAACTTTATTAATCTTTCGCTTATCGCCTTTATTTTATCTTCCCGTAAAGGCCCGTAACCGATAACCTCTTCAATACTTTTAATTTCTTCTTCTAAACGGATTAACTCTGTTTTTGTTTTTTTAAGCTGGTTTCTACTAGGCCGGTAAAAACCAAACTCTAAAATAACTAGCGCCAGCACCGCGGCAAAAATGAGAATAATCTTTTTTTGGCCCGGCCTAACCAGCCGCTTAAAATTATTTTTTAATGTTTGAAACTGCATTTTATTTCAAAACTTTTTAATTCACCGTCTTTTCTGTACTGGGTGAGGCCCGCCTGTGAAAAAACCGGCGAAGCCTCGATTTTCTCCACAAAATCAATTAGTATTGGTTCGGCACTTTTTTCGGTTGCCGAAATTACTCCTCTGAGAATAAGGCTTTTTCTGTCTTGATCTAAGAATAATTCATTCAAAATGATATTCGGATATATATCAGAGCTTATTAGCTTAAGCAAAGCGTAAGAAGGTACTTTACCTTTTCTGATAGACTCTAAAACCTGCTGTCTTTCTATAATTCTTTCCCGCAGCTGAATAAGTCTTTGGATTGTTTGCAGGTGTATTTGCGTATTTTCAAGCCTCTTTCTATAATCAACTACTTGTATCCGCAAAGAAAGAAAAGAAACTAAAAGCACCGCTACACTTAAGGTAAAAATAGCTTTGAGAAAAACGTTTTGTATTAATACCCGCCTTTGATTTTTCACTTTTTTAGGCAAAAGGTTAATCAGTTTTTTCCCGGATATAGCCGCGCCTAAAATAGATATAATTTTACCGTAATTTTCTTCTAACCGGCTTTTACCTAATTTTTCTGTATTTACAGATCCTGGTATGGGCATCCGCCTTGCTTCAAGCCCCATTTCCCGATTAAGATACCAATATAGATTTTTTAGTTCTGCCGGGCCGCTGATATAAAGAATTTCCGGGGAAGGCTCTTTGAAGTTATTCTTAAAATAATCCAGTGAGCGCCTGATTTCCTTAGACAGCCCCTCAAGTTGAGGCCGCATCAGAGAAAAAATTTTGATTGCTTGAATATTTTCTTCAAGAACTTGGGTGGGATCTTTGGGGATACCGAAATTATCTTTTATTCTTTTAGCATCATAGCCGGATAGCCTTACTTCACTTTTGCCGGAAACTAAAACTCCTTTTAGGGAGTCAACAATTTTTTGGGGTGAAAATAAAAGTTCTCGTAAAAAAACTAGTTTATTGTTTTTATAGATAGAAAAAACAGCATACCTTTCTCTAAGTTCTAAAACCGCCTGCTTTTCGTTTTTATGTTCAATTTGTCTAAGTATATTTTCATAATCAAGAAGAGAAGTGGAAACACTTAAAACCCTCAAGCTAGATTCAGAAACAACTGACAAATATTTATTTAAGGCGGCTTCTTCTGCCGCGGCAAAAATAACCTTGTTCTTTTTTATTCCCTCGCTGTCGGTATAGCTTTGAGCTATATCCCATGACAATACCGGCTCGTCTAGATTAAAAGAAATTTCTTTTTTAAGCTGCCACCTGGCTAATTTAACCACCTCTGCCTTGGGCACATCCGGCAAATCAAGCAGAGATAGAAAAGCTTCTTTAACCGGAGGAATAACCAGGCAAACTCCTTGTTTACCGGCACGATTCTTTTCTGTAAACTCCTTAATGAAAAAAGCGATATCTTTTCTGCTTTCTTCAAAAGAGCTTATCTTTTGAAAAGAAAAATCTAATAAGTCATAGTTTTGTTCATTTTTTCTCAAAAAAAGGGCGGCAATAAAATCCTGAAAAAAACCAATCACCACCTTTTTGTTTGAGTTTTTGTTTAAAAAGTCCATATTTACGGAGAGAAAGTTTTAACAGATATTGCAGTATTTATTTTCACCGGCCCCCTACCCTTTTGCCTGGCCTCTAAAGCTACTTTTATTCTTTTAACTTTATCCGGATCAGAAACGGGATTTTCGTTTTGATCAAAATAGCTAAACACCACACCTTCTTCTCCGGAAAAAATTACTTCTTCATCTACATAGTAAGGCACCTTTTTAAAGCCGCCTCCATCTATTGACACTTTTAATTTACTGTATTTAATTTCAAACTCTACATCGCGCCCGTCTTTATCGGTAAAAGCTATTCTGTTGTCATCCATTATACTTAAAGAGCGGGCAGAACGCAATCCTCCCGCTAGAGGCCCGCCCTCAACTATAGCTTGAGCTCCATCATGCAGCATAACAGATAAATTTGCCTCAGCCGGTAAAACGAAAAGCGATTGAGAAAAAAAATGAATAACACCAATTAGGCCGGCCCCAGAAAGAATTGCTACAAGAGTCATTGCAATTACAGCCTCAATAAGGGTGAAGCATTTTTTAAAACAAAATTGGTTCATATTTTACTTTCTTTTCAGCTTCTTTGCGAAATCGCCCCCGCTCTGAATAGCCGGATGATTCAACCGCCAAAAAAGAACCTTCAAGTTCGGCCCGACAAGTAAATCCTGTATTGCCGGATACTTCCCAGCTTTCTTCTAGAGTGTCTTTTTCGACTAAATACTTACGCAAACAATAATAAACACCCGAGTAAGCCATATATTCAGCTTGAAGCTGTTCTATATCGTCCCTAACCGCGTAAATATTTTCTGTAAAAAAAGGCATAAGGCCAGCCGCGGCTACCCCGGTTACAAGTAGCAAAATAATACAAATAATCAACGCAGCACTCTTTTTGTTTTCTTTCGCCAAATACCCCTCGGCTTTAAGGTGTTTCATATTCAAAATTATTCTGAGCTAATTATGTACAAGCTCTATCAACATTCGTAATAGACAATACCAAAATAGACAAATTACAAACAATAAACAATGTACAACCTGCAACTTATAAAACTTTCTCAATTATTGATGTAAAAATTCCCTTCCCTATTTTGTTCATTGTATATTGTAATTTGTTTGTAATTTGGAATTTGTTTATTGTTTATTTCACTTAGAATTTTTCATCTCAATCTACTCTAAACGATTCCTCACCACCTTCAATTATAGCATCATTATATTCAAGCTGAGCCCGGAAAAAATAATTCCCCGAGTCTAAATTCATAATAAGATTATTATATGATCCCGATACTTCCGGCGGACGCGGCTCCTCCCAAGCGGTATAGCGGGAACCCTCCCCTTCGAGCCAATACTCAAACCTTAACCTGCCTAATCCGTATGCCCCAAAATTATAATCCATGTATAATCTGGCATGACGGCGGCCGACTAAAACAGCCTCACCGGTTACAACAAAAGGATCTTCGCCCGGCGGCTCATCAACTCCTGTAAAAAAAATTCCCTCTTTGCCTGTAATTATACCTTTTTCAAATTGCAGCTGGGCGGCAAAATTATAACTTGTACGCGGCCTTAAAGACTTTGCCTCTTCAGAGTAATCCCCATAGCCTTCCTTTTCCTGCCAATTAGTATAAATCCAATCTTTCTCTTCTTTTTCCTTATATTTAAACCTTACCTGGCCAAATTGATAATCTCTAAAGTTATAACCGGCATTTAAAACCGCTTTTGTCATTTTAATATCGGTTGCTTTTTCCGTAAATACAAGAGGAATATTTTTACCCCTCAACAGCAAAAGTGAACATAAAAGATTATCCCCGGAATCAAAAACACGAACAGTTATTTCTTTGATGTTTTCTGAAGTGCCGGGAAGGTAAGCTACTTCCCGGGAAAGTATGTAAGAAGATCCTTGATAGTTGTTATTTTTATAATTCTCTATATCGGTAAAATTTAAATTCATTGTTTTTTCTAATTCCATCCTGGCTAAATTTAAAGATGATACCGAATCGGTTAGAGAAAACCTGCCGGATACAACTCCCATAATCAACAGGCTGGCTCCAGTAACCACAAAAGCCATAATTACTATAGCTAAAACCAATTCAATGAGAGTAAAACCTTTTTTCTTTTTCATCTGCCATCTAAAATCCATTTTACCTAATTATAGCACCTTTTCAAAAACCAGAAAACAGCTTTAGGCAGGCTTGAAGGTGGGGCAAAAAAAAACGGATGACTACTGCTTATTAGGCCACAATAATCATCCGTTTTTAATTTTTTGTTTGTTCTTAATTAGACTCTAAAAAAGAACCGTCAGCAGGGGTATAAACATAAGTACTACCAGCCGGGCCTACATAGTTGTTGGCACTAGCCCTTTGCCAATCATCTTCGGTTATGCCTCCCATTTGTAAAACATTGTCAAAGCAGGGATTGGTTAAACTACAATCACCAACTGTGTTAGAAGAAGATAGAGCTGTGGGCCAGGAGCAAGTATCAGTGACGCATTGATTAGCGTAATAAGTTGCTATACCCGCTCTTACTCCCCCAACAACACCTTTCTCTGCCGACTCTCTAGCTTCTTGCTGTAGGTCAAAAAACCTTGGCAAAGCAACCGCTGAAAGAATACCTAAGATAACAATAATCATCACCAACTCAATAAGGGTAAAACTACCTTTCCTTCTCATGCGCGCAACCTCCTTTTTAATTTCTAAACTCCCTTAAACCTTGGTTAATTTTACTAGAAATTAATCTTCTGTCAAAAGTTTCTATCCGCGGACTATCTTTATCAAATCCCACATTGGCAAAAAGATACCCAGTGCCATAAATAAAACTCCTAAGCCTAAAATAAAAATCAAAATCGGTTCAATCAAAGATGTCAGGCCTTCAATAGTGCGTTTTATTTGTAGATCATAGTAACCCGAAACAAACAAAAGCAACTCATCCAACTTACCCCCTCTCTCTCCGACCGATACCATTTGCAAAACTATAGAAGGAAATAAATTGCTCGCCCGCATCGGCTCAGCCAAGCCTTTGCCTTGGTTAACACTCTGCTTTATTTTCTCAATAGCTTCTATTATTACCTCATTGTTGGTCCCCTCAGAAGCAAGCCCTAAAACCGTCTGTAAAGGCACTCCGCTTGCCATTAAGGTTCCTGTGATGTGGGCAAACCTGGACATATTAAGTTTCAAGATAAGATTACCTAAAATTGGAATTCTTAATTTAAATTTATCCCAAAAAAATTTTCCCTTTTTCTCCCGCCTGAAACGGTTAAAAATAAAAAGAAAGATAAACACGCCTAACAAAAGCGCCCACCAGAAATTAACAACTAAATAATTAATTCCCAATAAAACCTGGGTTGGTAAAGGCAAAACACCTCTAAATTGGCTATAGATATGGGAGAAGCGGGGAATAACCCAGGTAATAACAACCGTAAACCCTATAGTCATTGCCAAAACTACCATAACTGGATACCGGATTGCTGATTTTACCTGCTGCTGAATTTGATACCGATACTCACCTAACTCAGCTAGTTTCGCAAAGCTTTTATCTAGAGTACCGTTGGCCTCACCTATTTTTATCATATTGACATATAAAACATCAAAAACTTGGGAATGTTTTTCAAGAGCTAAAGATAACCCTAGCCCCGCCTCGATATCCTGGTGAATTATTTTTGTAACTTCTTTTAATCTACTACTGCCTGCCTCTTCCTCCAGAGCCTTAAGGCTTAAAAGGATGGGCACTCCCGCTTTTTGCAAAGCGGCAAATTGCCGTGTCCACATATTTAATTCTGAAAGGCTGATTTTCCAAAAAGGGGTTTTCCAAGCGGCTGGTTTTTTTATTTTAAAAATAGAAACGGGCAAGTAATCAATATCTTTTAATTTTTCGGCTACCGAATCTCTCGATTCAGCCTCCATAAAACCTTTTACTAACTTACCTTGCTTATCCCTGGCTTTATATTGATACGTAGCCATTTTACTCAATTTCAGTAACCCTAAACACTTCATCCAATGAAGTTATCCCTTTCCGCGCTTTTCTTAATCCGTCTTCTTTGAGAGTCTGCATTCCCAAACTTAAAGCTTGTTTTTTAATCGCGACCGCCGGTTGCTTCTGAGCTACCATCTCTCTTATTTTATCATCAACCACTATTAACTCAAAAACACCGATTCTACCTGAAAGGCCGCTTCCATCGCACTTCTTACAACCCTTTCCTCTGTAGAACTTCTCACTCTCCTTGATACCGAGACCTTCTAGAATTTCTCCGGAAGGAAAATATTCTTCCTTACAAACTTCACATAAAGTTCTTACTAGTCTTTGAGCAAGAATTCCAATAATCGAGCTGGATACTAAAAAAGCCTCCACCCCCATATCTATTAAACGCGCTAGAGCTGAGGCAGCATCGTTGGTATGGAGAGTTGAAAAAACAAGATGCCCGGTTAATGCCGCCTGAATGGAAATTTCAGCGGTTTCTGCGTCTCGAATTTCACCCACCATAATAACATCCGGATCCTGCCTTAATATACTCCTTAGGCCATTGGCAAAGGTAAGGCCGGCTTTAGGATTAACCGCGCTCTGACGTATTAAAGGTAACTCATATTCGATCGGGTCCTCGATTGTTACTATATTTTTTTCCATAGAATTAATGGCCGTTAAAGCAGAATAAAGAGTGGTGGTTTTCCCTGAGCCGGTAGGGCCGGTTACCAGAATAATCCCGTGAGGCCTTTTGATTAAATTTTCAAATTTCTTTTTAATATTTTCAGAAAAACCTAGCTTATCCAAACCTACTAAAAGAGAAGACTTATCCAGCAACCTTATAGTTATATTTTCACCGTTGACAGTAGGGAAGGTAGAAACTCTTAAATCTAAATCTTTATTTTCCAGCCGCATTTTTATCCGGCCATCCTGAGGTTTTCTGCTTTCAGCGATATCCATGCCCGCCAATATTTTAATCCGGGAAGCCACAAGATTTTGAGTTTTCTTAGGCAGTTCTCTGACCCGGCGCAAAACTCCGTCTACACGATACCTTACTCTTACTGTATTTTCTTCCGGTTCTATATGAATATCCGAAGCTCTTTCTTTGGCAGCCTGGGCAATTACAAAGTTTACCAGTTTTATAACCGGCGCTTCCTGGGATTTTTCAACAGCCAGCCCACTTTCCTCTGAATTTTCCTTTTGGCTGTTTAAGGAATCTAGAATTTCATCCATTGAACCCTCTAAGCCATAATAAGAATCCAAAGTTTTTAATAAGCCTTTATCGGTCACAAGCACTGATTCTATAGATTCAAATTCAGTTAGCTGGCGAATCCGGTCTAAAGCAATAATGTCATGAGGATTTACCATCGCGACAGTTAAGCTGTCACCGGTTTTAAATAAAGGCACGGCTTTATACTTTCTAGCCGCTTCTTCCGGAATCAAGTTAATAATATTAGAATCAATATGGTAGTCTTCTAAATCAATATAAGAAACTCCCATAGAGGTTGCCCGGATATTAGCAATTTCTTCTTCGGAAATAAACCCCAGCCTCTCCAAAGCTTTTTCGATAGGCACAGCGGTTTTGGCGGCTTCTTCTTTGGCTTTCTCTACTTGGCTGGCGCTTACCGCTTTCTGCCTAATAAGCAATTCTGTTATATTGCTTTCTTCGGTCATTACTTGCTCCTTTCGAGGCCACTAGAAAACTCCTAAAATCGATCAGTGGCTGGCCCCCCTAAGAGTTCTTTAACTTTTTCAAGAAGAACCTCTGGATCGTAAGATTTTTTCATATAAAAGTCCGCGCCTACTTCCATTCCCATTCTCACGTCTTCTTCTTGAGCCCGGGCCGAAAATAATATAATCGGGATATGTTTGTATTTAGAGTCAAACTTAAGCATCCGGCAAATTTTATAACCGTCAAGCCCGGGCAGCATTAAATCTAAAATAATCAAATCCGGCTTTTCTTTTCTTGCTTTATTTAAGCCTTCCCGGCCGTCTGAAACACTGATAACTTGATAACCGGCGCCCTCAAGCTGCATCTTAACAGCGTAAGCCATATCCTTTTCATCTTCCACTAATAATATTTTTTTCTCCACCATACCTTAAAGTATTGTTATAATCCCGCCTGGCGGCAAAGCTCTTGTTTCTGGGATTGGCTTATTTTAAAAAACTCCAAACCGGCTTTATGATTAAGTTTTTTTCTGGATTCACCCGCCTTGTAAGGTACTTCCGCCATCCAGGCAACCCTTCCTTTAAACTGGATAGGCTTTTTCCCTTTGCCTAAATTTACCTCAACTTTAACTACTGAATCTGTTTTTAATTTCTTTTGGCAAGCCAAACAAACCCCCCCTTCAGAGACATCAATAGTCTCAGCCGGCTCTTTTTGGCCGGAAGGGTAAAAGATAACCGCCCGCGCCTTATAAGGAGCCCTTCTCCAACGCCTCATTTCCGAACCAATATAAATTTCTCTAAGAAAACTAGCGGCTGAAAAATACTGAAAATCTTTACCTTTAATTTTTTCTGTATACACCGCATGCCCTACAGCGATAAAGGCATTTCTTATCTTTTTTTTCACTAAATAATCTTTAACTCCTTTTTTGATTTCCTCAACCAAAGAAGAAATATTGTCCGCGTTAAAAGCCGGCAATACAACCGCGCACCTTCCATACCGGCTTTGAGCGGCAATAACCGGAGGAGGGAGGTTTTTTTTCAATAAAAACTGCTTCTTTAAAATCTTATTTATTATAAGCCGAAAGTTTCTAAATAGCTCCTGGGGGCTGACTGTAATCATTTCTATAAATTCTTGATAATTTATTATTCGAAGGTTAATCAAATGCACTGGTATCTTTTTATCTAAAAAATAGCCAATTTTTTTCTTGATTGCTGAACCCAATAAATCTAAAGCATGAAAGCGTGGAAGGGTAAAATAAAACTTACTGCCTTCTCCCGGCCTAGATTCTACCCAGATTTCGCCTCCGTGCTTCTCAACTAATTCTTTCGAGATAGAGAGGCCAAGGCCAATCCCTCTTTTGCCCAGTTCTTTAGCGCTTGATGCCTGCGTAAACCGGTTAAACAGCCCGGATATATCCTCCCGGCTCATCCCTATGCCGCTATCTATCACTCCTATTCTGACTTTTGCCTGAAAAAGCTTGACCTCAACCCGGACAAAACCTCCTTCCTCGGTAAACTTGATAGCGTTATTAATAAGATTAGAAATAATTTGATTTATTCTATCGGCATCAATAAAAATATTAATTTGTTTTCCGGGAATAGAATAAGCTAGTTTAACTTTTTTCTGCTGGGCTAACTCTTTAAAAAAATCCGAAGAAGCCCTTATTAATTCATTTAGGTTCACTAAAGAATAATAAAGCTTAAGCTTTCCTTTTTCGATTCGGGATAAATCAAGTAAATCATCAATCAGCCTCTTTAGGCGCTCTGTGTTTTCTTTTATTTTCCGCAGCACCTCTACCTGTTTATTGTTAACCGGGCCGGCAACCTGGCTATAAAGAATGTTAACCAGCTGTTGGGTAATGGCCAAGGGAGTTCTTAGCTCATGGGATACTACCGCGACAAATTCCGAACCAAGGCTGCGCAACTCTTCCGCGGCCTTTAGTTTTCTTTCTACGCTGTATTTTTCTTTCTCCAGCCGCTCAAAATGTACGCGCCGGGTAATATCGCGGGTAATCCCTATTAACCCTATAATGCTACCTTTCTTGTCTTTTAAGGGAATTTTGGTAGTGCTGACAAAATTATCTATGCCGTCAGCCCGGGTTGATCTTTCCATTTTATCAATTATCGACTCACCTGTTCTGATTACGTATTGATCATCTTTGACCATTTTCGCGGCTATTTCTTTGGGATGAATATCAAAGTCAGTTTTTCCAATCACATCTTCCGGCTTAAGGCCCAGCCCTTGAGCGTGAGCTTTATTTACTAAAATCAACCTTCCTTTCTTATCCTTAAAGTAGACTACATCCGGGATATGGTCCATAAGGTAAGTTAAAAGCTCGTGGCTAAAAAAAGGGCTTTTATGCTTTTTTTTATTTTTGTCTTTTTTCATCAATTTTTCAGGCGCTTGGGTCAGCGCAAAGTAACTCCCTCTTTAGCATTTAACTCTTCTCTAATTTTATTATGAGAGGCGTCTACTTCAACTGAGCTTAAAGTTTTCTGGCCACAACGGTAAAATAAACGTAGAGTAAAAGAACGGTAGCCTTTGCCCAAATCACTTCCTTGGTAGGTATCAATCATCTCTAACCCCGATAAATAAGAACTTTTTTCTTTTATAATTTTTTCGATTTCAGCGAATTTTATGTCTTCACGCACTGCCACGCTTATGTCGCGGCTTACCGCCGGGAGCCTGGAAAAAGAAAGAAAAACTTTATCCCTAGATTTTTCCCGCAATAAGCTTAAGTCAAAAGCAGCCACAAATAACTCTTGCTTTAAGGAAAACTCCTCCTGGATGTTTTTATCTAACTTTCCCAAAAAGCCCAAAAGTTTACCAGCGGCCTCAAGGCCAAGCCCGTTAGAAAAACTCATCCGGCTGGTTTGCTTAAACTTAGCTTCTTTTATGTTGAGGTAATTTAATAAATCCACAATAAGGCCTTTAAGTAGGAAAAAACTTTCCCGCGGCCCGCTTACCCCTAAAGATAAAAAAGTTTTTTCACCAATTTTATTTTTTTCTTTTTTATAAATATTAGCGATTTCAAAAAACTTCAGATCACTTTTGCCCCGGTTTAAATTGTGTCCGGCGCTTTTAATCATCCCTAAAAATAAATTCGGCCTTAAAGTATTCTGGCCGCGTAAAGGGTTTTCCAAGCCTAAATATTCTCCTTCCTCGATTAAAGATAATTCTTCTCTATCCGCCAAACTATAGGTAACAATTTCTGAAAAACCGGATAAAGCAATGAAATCTCTTATTTTGCTTTTAAATTTCCAAAAACCCTCTTTTTCAGCCAAAACAGCCGCTTTTTTTCCTTCTTTTTTCAAAAAAGGAATTTTTGGCTTAATCTTATCGTAACCGTAAACCCGAGCGAATTCCTCGTAAACATCTACCGGTTTTTGAATATCAAAACGGCAAAAATGCGGCTCTACCGCTATCTTATCAGTTGAAACTTTTTTAATTTTAAAATTAAGTGATTTCAGAATCCTTTCAGCCTCTGAAATCGGAAAATCAGCCCCCAGATAATTTTTCATCTTCGATAAACTTACTGTCACTTTTTTTGTTTTTTCTTTTGGCCTGTTCCCGGCCGTAAGGCCGCCGCTAAGTTTGCCGCCGGCCAGCTTTTTGATTAAATCAGAGGCCTCTTGAGAAGCAAATTAAATAAAATAAGGAGGAGAACTCCTTTCAAAGCGGTATGAGCTCTCCGTATCCAGCCCTGCTTGCCGGCGGCTGCGCCTGACTGTAATCGGAGAAAAAAGAGCAGCCTCTAAAAATATATTTTTAGTTTCAGAGGTGACTTCGCTATTTTTTGCCCCCATAACCCCGGCCAGAGCAATAACTTTTTTCTTATCGGCAATAACCAAATTTTCTTTAGTTAAATCTCTCTTTTTCCCGTCGATGCCAATAAAACCTTCCCCCCGCTTAGCTCTTCTTATATAAATATCTCCTTCAATTTTGTCGGAATCAAAAGCATGCAGGGGATTACCCCATTTAAGCATGCAATAATTGGTAACATCAACAACATTATTAACCGAAGTTAAGCCGCTGTTTAGTAAAAGACTTCTTAAGCGGAGCGGCGAATCTTTTACTTTGATGTTTTCAAGCTGCTTAGCTAAGTAAAAAGAGCAATCTTTTTTTTCTTCAATAAAGATTTTTCTTTCCTTGATTTGAGAAAATTGTTCAAGGCGAGGGTACTCTAGCTTTATTTTCTTGTTAAAAACAGCGGCTGCTTCCTGGGCCACCCCAACAACCGAAAGCCAGTCAAAACGGTTAGTAGTAACTTCAACATGGAAAATCCTGTCGCTACTGGCTTTCTCAATTTTTTCTACCTCTAAGCCGGCTGTAGTAAGCCTACGGGCAATCTCTTCTGCCGAAGCCTTGAGGCCAACTATTTCTTTTAAAAAATTTAAACTAAATCTCATATTTCGTTAAACGTTGAAAGGTTGCGTAGCTGGAATCGGTAATCGTTGAAAGTTGAACGTATAAATTAAAAACGCAACCGAAAGACATTCAACGATTCGAGTTACGCAACCGATAACCAATAGACGATAATCTGTATACATCTTTTTTACTCTAAATTGGAAATTGCTCTAGGAAATTTAGGTCATTTTCATAAAAAAGCCTGATATCTTTTATCTGATACTTCTGCATTACTATCCGGTCAATACCCATGCCAAAAGCAAATCCCTGATATTTTTTGCTGTCTATACCGCAAGCTTTTAGCACATTAGGATGAATCATCCCGCAGCCTAATATCTCCAGCCAACCTTTACCTTTGCAAACCCCGCATTTTTTCTTTTTTCCTTTTTTTGTAGCACAAACAAAACAAGATACATCAACCTCAGCCGAAGGCTCAGTAAAGGGGAAAAAATGCGGCCGAAAACGAAGCCGGACATCTTTTGAAAAAAACTGACGGGCAAAATAAAAAAGAACTCCTTTTAGGCCGGCAAAGCTGATATCTTCTCCTACCGCAAAACCCTCAATTTGATAGAACATAAAAGAGTGGGTCGCGTCTACCACATCCGGCCGGTAAACTCTTCCGGGAGAAAGAACTGCCAAAGGAGGCTCAACCTGCCGCATAATCCGTATCTGAGAAGGTGAGGTATGGCTGCGCAAAAGTATCTTCCCGCTCTTTTCATCCTGGGTAGGAAAATCCAGATAAAAGGTATCAAAAGCATCTTGGGAAGGATGTTCAGGAGGAATGTTTAAAGCCGTAAAATTATGCCACTGGTCCTCAATTTCACTACCCTCGATAACATCAAAGCCCAAATCCTTAAATATTAAACAAATTTCTTTAGTTACAGAACTTAAAATATGACGCGAGCCTTTTTTAGGCGAAACTGCCGGATAAGTTAAATCAATCTCTTCTTCCTGCCTGGGAGCTTGGGAAGTTTTTTGGTCAATTTTTTCGGCTATCAAATTCTTCAAGATGTTTAACTGCTTTCCCCAGCTGCCCCTTTCTTCCCTGGGCAAACTGGGAATTTGAGAAAAAAGATTAGTTATTTGAGACTTTCTCCCTAAATACTTTATCCTGATTTTTTCAAGGCAGGAGCCGCCTTTGGCTTTTTCTATCTCTTTTAGAAACGTTTCTTTTAAATTTTTGATTTCTTTTTCCATTGTCTTTTTATAAGATAAATCAGAGCCATTGTCAAACAAATTATCAAACTGAGCCAAGCGAAAATTTCCTTCTTAGGAGAAACTAAATGCTTTCTTTTTTGGCCTCTTTGGCTTATTTCTAGGTCAATAAGATGAACCCCTAACTGATAATGAAGCGGGCAATTTTTATAAAAAATACCTTTCACCCGAAGAATGTCTCCGTCTTCGGCGTAACTTCCCCAGTATTCAATCTTATCTAAAAACCTTTCATCTTCTAAAAACACACCAATATGATATGAACCGGAGGTAACATTAAACCAGGTACCGCTTTCGGTAAAAAGCGGCTCACCGATTACCTCTGCCTGAAAAGATACAATTTCCCGGTCGTATTTAGCCGGGCTATTAATTAACTCTCCTAAAGATACCGGCTCATATCCGGCATAGGCAAATATGGCTGCCCCCGTGATTACCACCCCTATTAGTAGGGGGATACACTTTTTCCGGAGTATGAAAGATAAAAGATGACCGCTTTGTTCCGATAGATGATGGATGAAGGATGACCGCTCCCTCCGCCCTTCGGCTTCGCTCAGGACTCCGTTCGCTAGGACGATTTTTTTCGTCCTTTCGTCCCTCTTCCTTCTTCCTTGGGAACGACTTGAAATATGAAAAATAGCCGCTGTTTCTATTTTTTTCATTTTTTAAAAAAAGATAATAGAGAACCGACAACCACAAATACGGCAATAAACTCTAAACGCCCCATCCACATCTGAAAAATAAATACTACTTTCAAAAGATTGGGCATTTCAGGGCTAGTTATACCGCTGGATAAACCAACATTAGCCGTAGCTGAAACCGACTCAAATAATGAATGAAGGCCCGGATACCCAAAAGCAATAGCAACCAGGGCTCCGCAGATGTAAGTAAGCAGAAAAAAAGCCGTGGTTAAAAAAGCCCCCTTTATTCGCTTATCGGTTAAAAGTAAGCTTTTAAGATGATGTATTTTATCTTTAAAAACCGCCCCTCGCGGCATAATCCAACCTTTAATTTCAGCAACAACCGCCTTAAAAATAATCCCTACCCGCATAAGTTTGATCCCACCGGTAGTAGAACCTACTCCACCGCCGATCATCATCGCGAAAATTATCGCCAAAACCGAAAGCAAAGGCAAACGCGGCAGAGCCCCTTGAGCTAAGTTAGTAAAGCCACATCCTGTATGCGCCGACACCAACTGATAAAATCCTTTTCTGAATAAGCCGCCAGGGCCAAGGCCGGAAAGAGGAATATAAAGCAATAGGGTAAGAAAAAAGAGAGTAAAAATGAAAGTTTTAACCTCAAAGTTTTTAAACGCTTCTTTTTTATTTCTATACCAAAGCCAGAAATGAAGATTGAAGTTAACCGCCCCTAACATCATAAAAACTAAAGTTGCTATCTCAAGCGAAAAACTGCGATAATAAGCTATGCTTTGGGTGTAGGGAGCAAATCCCCCTGTATCAAACGAAGCAAAAAAAAGCCAAAAAGCCTGAAAAAAAGACTTGTCCGCGGACAATCCAATTCTGTTTAAAATTACAAAATAGGCGGCTACACCTAAAACTAGATAAATAAAACTAACTTTCCAGATAAAACGGGCGGTGCCTAAAACATTGGGTAAAATTTTTTCCTGCCTGCCTTCGCCGATATAAAAACCAATAGCGGCTGAACGAGCCTGGGTTAAAACTGATAAGCTAGCTAAAATTATCCCCTGCCCTCCAATAAACATAATAAGGTGCCTCCAGGTATTATGCGCGAAAGAAAGATGGTCCAGCCGCTGAATCAAGGTTAAACCTGTTGTAGCAAAACCGCTCATTGACTCAAACCAGGCATCTAGAAAAGAGGCAAAATGAGAAGAAAGAAAAAGAGGGATAGCCCCAAGAAGCGAACAAAAAAGCCAACCTAAAGCAACCGTAAAAAAAGCGTGTATCCAGGTAACTTCTTTTTTTAAAGAAAAAAAAGTCATTAAAAAAAAGCCTAAGAATCCGCTGGCCGAAAACCCGATTAAATAATCAAAAAAGGAAGGTTGTTCGGCTCTTAGCGCGGCAACCAAAAGGGGTACCAGCATAAATAAACTTAAACCCACAAACAAGCGGCCAAGAAGATTGAAAATTACG
>PXAH01000061.1 GCA_003565945.1 Candidatus Omnitrophota bacterium | reverse complement strand
GTGGTCAAAGACATCTTTTTTCATTTCGGCCTCCTGTTTGTGTTAATATGTCAACTTTAACATACAATAGCACAAATGAGGTTTACTCCTCAAGGGAGGCCTTCTTTTTCATTTTATCGCGGTGTGATTTATAAGGCCAGTAGGTGTGATGGAGTGATTATGAAAAAGTACGATATTATTGTAATAGGAGCAGGCCATGCCGGGATTGAAGCGGCTTACGCGGGCGCAAAGCTGGGTTGCTCGGTGCTTCTTTTGACTTTAGCGGTTGATTCAATCGGTAAGCTTTCTTGTAACCCGGCGATAGGAGGGGTTTCAAAAGGTGCCTTAGTTAGAGAGGTTGATGCCCTGGGAGGGTTAATCGCTAAAATTACCGATAAAGCTGCTATCGGCTACAGGGTTTTAAACCGAAGCAAAGGAAAAGCAGTTTGGGCTACCCGGGCTCAGGTCGATAAGTTTCTTTATCCTCAGTTAGCGAGAGAGTATTTAGAGCAAAGTCCGGGTATAGATATACTACAAGCAAAGGCAACCGAAATCATCATCGAAGAAAGAAAAATTAAAGGTATCAGGTCTGATTTAGGAAAAGATTTTTTTTCTAAATGTATAATTGTGGCCGCGGGCACTTTTTTAAAGGGGAAAATCCATATTGGGCTTAATTCTTTTCCGGGCGGGCGTTTATCTGAAAGTTCAAGCGACGCTTTATTTAGCTCAATAAAAGCATTAGGTTTTAGAGTAAAACATTTTAAGACCGGAACCTGCGCCCGCCTGCGCAAGGAAACAGTTGATTTTAGTAAAATGCGCCAACAGTTTCCGGAAGAAGCTGTTATGCCTTTTTCTTTTACTAATAGCCGGATTAACAGTAAGAAAGAAAGCTGTTTTATTACTTACACAAACAAAAAAACACACAGGATAATAAAGAAAAACTTAAAGTTTTCGCCTCTTTGCACTGGAAAAATAAAATCAACCGGGGTAAGGTATTGCCCGTCTTTGGAAGATAAAATTATCAGGTTTTCCGATAAAGACAGGCATCAGATTTTTTTAGAACCGGAAGGGCTTTCTGCTTCTGAAGTTTATCCTAACGGTATTTCAACTTCCCTTCCTTTTGATGCTCAAATTGATTTTATTCATTCCATAGAAGGCTTAGAGTCAGCGAAGGTGGTCAGGCCCGGCTACGGGATAGAGCACGGAGTAATTGATGCCCGTCAGCTTTTTGCTACTTTTGAATCCCAGAAGTATCCGGGACTATTTTTCGCCGGCCAAGTAAACGGAACAACCGGATATGAGGAGGCGGCGGCTCAAGGGCTTATTGCCGGAATAAACGCGGCTTTAAAAGTAAAAAAGAAAAAGCCTTTTATTTTAAAGAGAAATGAGGCTTGCATTGGCGTTTTAGCCGATGATTTAGTTAAAAAGGGAACGAATGAACCTTACCGGATGTTTACTTCCCGTTGTGAGTATAAACTTTCTTTACGGGAGAGTAACGCTGCTTTGCGCCTTTGCGGGCTTGGCTACAGCTTGGGGCTAATCTCCAAAGAAGATTACCAGAAAATTGAAGAAAAACAAAAGTTAATTGAGAGAGTTATAAATAAATTGAAAAATAAAAGAGGGAAAGGAAAAAATAAGCAAAAGAATTTATTTGAATTACTCAAGGAGCCGGAGGTGAGCTTTTTAAGCCTAAAAAAGGAAGTAGAAGAAACATCTTTGGCTGTGGCTATGGAAGTTGAAATAACCGCCAAATACGAGGGATTTTTACGCCGGGAAAATATTTGGCTCAAAGAACTTAAAAATCTCGACAGGATAAAAATACCGAAAGTTGATTACT
The DNA here is from genome assembly GCA_003565945.1 of Candidatus Omnitrophota bacterium. Classification (GTDB taxonomy): domain Bacteria; phylum Omnitrophota; class Gorgyraeia; order Duberdicusellales; family 4484-171; genus PXAH01. Next base: position 2,516 of record PXAH01000061.1, on the reverse strand, counting down.
CTCAGCTTCCTTCCTTGTCTAAGGAAGTAGTTGAGAAGCTAAATAAATTTAAACCGGTTTCTTTGGGCCAGGCCTTGCGAATCAGCGGCATCACTCCGGCGGCAATCTTAGCCATTTATAATTGTATCAAAACAAAAAAATCGTAAAAGACACATTGTAGGACGCCTATTATAGGACGTCTACTAGCTAAGATTATTTTAGGTAGTGGTTGATATGTTTAGCAAATTCAGTTATTCCGTTATCCGGCCCTAATATTTGCTTTGCGTTTTTTAGTTTTTCCTGGAAAAGGCTGTAGGCTTGGGGGTCGGTGAGGTAACTTATAGCTGTTTTAGCGATATTTTCCGGGTTGGCATTTTTTTGAAGAAATTCCGGTACAATTTTTTCAGCGGCTAAAATATTAAGCATTCCCGCGAAATTTGCCTTTATCATTTTTTTTATTATATACCAAGTTAGTTTATTGACTTTATAGATTATCAAGTGCGGAATTTCCAGGATTGCTGTTTCAATGGTGGCTGTTCCGGAGGCAGTTATTACAAATTTTGATTCAGATAAAGCCTGGTAAGAATGGAGAGATATTTCTTTTTCCGGGAAAAATTTTTCATACAGCCGGCCATCAATTCGCTTAGGCTTTAGCACTTCAAAGTTATAATCAGGCATTTTTTGTTTAATGATTTTTTTTGTCTCGGCTAAAAGCTTAAGGTGATGCTTTATTTCATTTTTCCGCGAGCCGGGAAGAAAAGATATTTTGTTTTCTTTTTCTTTTTTTTGTCTGCCTATAATCTCAAGTAAAGGGTGGCCAAAGTAAGCGGTACTTGTATTTTCCTGCCGGTAGATATCTACTTCAAAACGGAAAATAGGGATTATTTTTTGGGTATATTTTTTTATTGTTTTTATCCGGTTTTTTCGCCAAGCCCAGACCTGAGGGCTTACGTAGTAAAAAACAGGGTATTTACGATTTATTTTTTTTGCCAGGCGAAGGTTAAAATCGGGCAAATCAATAAGGATAATCAAGTCCGGCTTTATCTTTTCGATTGAAGCCACGGCTTGATTGAAAAGTTTTTTTAGTTTTGCCAGAGAGGCTATAACTTCAGTTAGGCCGCAGACAGAATGGGAAACTAAATCTATGATTTGATTAGAATTTTCAGCCAGTACCTGGCCCCCGAAAGAATAAATTTGGAAGTGGCCGGGAGTTTTTTTAATCTTTTCAGCTAGCTTTCCGCCATAGAGGTCGCCTGAGGTATCACCGGCAACGATAACTATTTTTTTCATTTGGAAAAGTTTATGATTTTTTCAATTTTTTCCGCCGCCGCTAAAGCGTCTTTTGCTCCTTCGGCGAAAGAAGGGTCAGAGCTTTTTTCGTTTACCAGGCTGATAAAGTGGTTTATTTCTTTTTTGAGAGGTTCTTCTTTTTCAATTGCCAGAGAAGTACGCGATATTTTATTTTTTTCTTTTCGGTAAACTTCTACGCTTTGGTTGGCGTAATCAATAGAAATATACCTGTTAGGCATAAATATCCGGATTTTTCTTTCTTTTTTGGCGGAAATGCGGGAAGAGGTTATGTTGGCAACGCAGCCTTTTTGAAAATCAATCCGGCAGTTAGCGATATCTTCTTTACGAGAAAGTACCTTGACTCCTTTTGCTTCTATTTTTTTGATTTTATCACCTACTAAATCAAGGATTATATCCAGGTCATGAATCATTAAATCTAAAACTACCCCGATATCAAGCGACCGGCCCGGATAGGGGCTGAGCCGGTGACATTCAATAAACAAGGGATTTTTAATGCTTTTTTTAACTTTTAAATAAGCGCTGTTGTATCTTTCCACATGTCCGACGAAGGCGAGAGTTTTATTTTTTTTAGCTATTGTTATTATTTTTTCAGCCTTCTCCAGTTCATCAGTCATCGGTTTTTCGATTAGAACCGGGATTTGACGTTCAAGAAAAAACCGGGCAATTTCAAAGTGGGAAGAAGTGGGGGTGGTTATGCTTACCAAGTTTACTTTATCCGCAAGCTTTTTATAGTCGGTGTAAGAGGGTAGGCCATGGTCTTTGCAGGCTTCTTTGTTTGTATCAGCAAGGAAGATTTCGCCTATATTTTTTGATTCTTTATAGATGCGAAGGTGAATTGAGCCGAGTCTGCCTACTCCGATGATGCCAGCTTTTAACATAAAAAGATATTATCAGAGAACTTGAGAAAAGTCAATTAATGTGATACAATCCCAGGACTGTAGATTGCGCAGAAGTCATCTAAATACTGGTTTACAAAAGACAGAGAGCGCAGGTAGCGGCGATCCCTCATTTATTATCCATCGGAACGAGGCTATAAGCAAGTAGGACGCAGGTTCCGAAGGACGAGGGAAGATGAACGAGGTGTACTAATAATTAATCGTAAGGAGAAAAATGAAAGGGTTTTTAAGAGAATATTGGCGCCTGCTTAAGTTTGCTAAAAACCAGCGTTTTTTGCTGTTTTTGGCAATTATCTGCATGGCTTTCAGCACTATTTTTGAAAGTATAAG
>PXAH01000058.1 GCA_003565945.1 Candidatus Omnitrophota bacterium | reverse complement strand
GGCATTCTGAATGCCGATTTGATTATCAATAAACTGGTTATTGCCGGTGATTTCATTGATTCTGCCGCCAGCAAGGTTCTGAATGCCTATCGCGTTGTTTTTAAAGGTATTGGCGGTGATTGTTCCAATCGTGCCAAAATTTTGAACCCCGATCCGATTATTAACAAACTCACTGCCAGATATGGTTCCGATTCTTCCTCTGTTAAGTATTCCTACATCAAAGCCCTGGATGCGTGAATTCATAAAATTTACCGGTTGAGAACTGAGGTTTTCTATTGCAACTGAGGTACGCCCTAAAAATTCAGGCCGAGTTATCTGGGTGTGGTTAAAGCTAGTACGGATATCCCCTCTCAAAGTAATAAGTGCGTTTTGAGGACTATACCGATAATCACTAAGTTGCATATTACGAAATTGGACTTGCCCTCTTCCTGATAAGTCTAAACCACCATGCTCAAACCTAAGCCTGCCTGTTACCGCAAGTTGACTATTGAGATTAGGAACTGTAATCCCCACAATGCCCACAGGAGAACCTTGAAGGTTAAGGGCTCCTCTAACACTAGGGTTAGCAAGCAACCCAGTCTGGGTAAGAGCGTTAAACTGAGATGAACTCATACTTTCAATCCCGGTTGTGGTCCATTGAGCCAGCCACTGCTGAGCCTGTGCCCCACCCAAAGCACCGGCTAATTCATTTGCCATTTGGTATAACGGTGTTTCATTCTGCCAAATACGCATACCTCCGTCCGGCATAGAAACACTTTTTAAACTAGGGCTAGTCCTAACGTCAATGCCGCTTGTTCCCGTTACGTTCGTGTAAGGAGATGATGTATGGCTAGGCCCTGAAGACTGCCTTTGGGTTGAAGCCGGTGCCGGTGTTTGGCCGGAAAAAGTTTGTACCGTATTTTGCACAGCATTCGTAAACCCGGAAACACCAGCCCCAAGAGCATGTCCGATAGCTCTTGGTACATTTGTCGACGAAGAAGTCGTTGGCGTCTGTGTCGGAGGAGGTGTTTGTGGCGGCTGTGATGGTGGAGTTTGCTGGGTTCGCTGTGACGGACGAATTCGATTATCATCCCGCGCGTAAACCTCGGGTAGAAAAAAAGCCTTCAGCGGCTGAATAAGAGAACTCAAATTAAGAGGACGGTTAGTTACCGGATGATGCTGCTGGCGCTGCTGTCTTTGGTAATTTAAGTTTAAGGATCTCCCCAGGTCAGGGCCTGCTGCCGCCGAAATCAAATCCTGATAAACAAAACAAAATAAAACTGCAAAAGTAACCGCTCTTATAAACGGCTTAAAGCGAGCTTCCTGGACTTCATTAAAAATCCCGGAATGCTCAGTTTCTTTTTCCTTCTCTCTTTTAAGTTGTTCTTCCCTAACCATATCTTATCTTTTATATATTATAAAACAACAAACCACCCCTTTCCCCATACCTTGATCTGTGTTAATCTGCTTCTCATCTGTGTTTATCTGTGTCCAAAAAAAACCGGACTGCCTTTTTATAATTCGGCAGCCCGGCTGTCTCTCGATTATTGGCTCTTCGTTCTCACTCAGAGTCAATTATTCATTTTTCCCTTACCATTGAGATCCGTGGCTTTGCGTCTCCCGCTTGCGCGAGATTTGCCTTTTCGTTAATAAGCTCATAAAATATACCATATACACGGTCAATATGTCAACCAAAAATCAAAAAAAATACTCTAAAACATCAGCAACTTAGTAGACGTCCTATAATAGACGTCCTACACCAACCCATTGAAAACTTTATCATCTTTACCCTCACAAGTTTATTGGACAATAATTTTTATAAAGTATTATAAATAAATATCTTAAGAATATACTTTCAATTTAATATATTCCTATGCACTGCAAAATAAAAACATACAACTTTTGTAGACGTTCTGCGTAACTACTTTCTACCGCGCGCCAAGCCGGATGTCTACAAAGCCCTCGACAGATTCGGCTGAAAACTTTTATCTTCCTTCGCTAAAGTCTACCGCCCCCAATGTCTTGAGTAGACGCCATAGCTATCACTACCTTCTTCGTAACAACAATAGGCCCCCAATAGCTAACCTATGGCTTACTTATGTTATGGGATTATGGGAAGAAGCTTTGGGCATACTACTATCATAAATGTCCTACTCAGGATATACAGAAGCCCTGCAGAAACCACCCACTTTCACTATGCGACATTTTTGTTTCAAACACTTTTGTTGCATAGTGGCACTTTCAGTTCATACCTTTCACTTCTTCCTTTAGAGCGTGCGTACCAACCCTCAACCAGGGCACAGAACAAATCCAATTAACGGTAGCCCCAAAACCGCTATCACAACCCCAGCCTTGAGCCGTGTTTGCCTTCTTTTTAGCAACTGGCAAACTCTGCCATGAACCGTGATTGTCAGCATCTCCAAGATTAATGACAATCTCTGGTTCAGGACTGATATGGGACTGGTTCACAACAGCATCCAGTATCCAGCATCTAGCATCCTTCGTTTCTCTTCCTTCTTATCTTCTAACCTGCCTCCATAGTCTATGCGATCTATGGCCTGATTCTGAAAACGTTTTCGAAATAATTTAAATTTTCCTTGCATTACCTACCCTATTTATGGTATATTGTATGTGAATCGATTTGCATCTAAAGCCACGGAAAATATTTTAAAGGAGTAAATTATCGTGGCAACAAAAATAAAAAAAAGGGGAGGCGAAAACGTCTCCCCTTTTTCTATTAAATGGGAAGTGCAATGATAAATAAAATGAAAAAACACAGTCGGAAAAAAAGCAAGGCTCAGGTTTTCGCAAAAAGATTTTTTATCTTTTTTGCTTTAACCTTCCTTTCTTTAGCTTTCTACAACCCCGATGCACTAGCACAAATTACTAGCGGTATTGGATCAGACAGCGGCAGAAATGGAAACGTTAGGCCTGTCGACGGAGGAAATGCTCCTCCGCCTCAGTCTCAAGCACCAACTGCATCGCAACCGCCAACATCAGCTCAACTACAGCCATCAACAACGCCTATAACCCGGCAGCAACCAGCAGCTTTACCTTCCTCTCTTGCGCCGGGATCCCCATCTTGGCTAGACAATACAGGATTCTCTAACCCAACCAGTCCCGTAATACCCACGAGAAACACAACTTACTCAACCCCAATGATTGATTCTACGCTAGAACCATTACCCTTTTCAAGACAAATAACCCAGACTGGTTTAACAACTACAGATCCAAATATTCCCCCTATAACGGGCTTAGCTGACACAAGCACTCCTGCTTTACCTGCCCTAAGGCCGCCAGAGTCGCAGCTAACTAGGCAGAGGCCAGATCTACCGGGTCGCCAAACTCTTTCACCAGCAATAGACCGACCATTAGCGAGCCCATTTCTAGACTCGCCTCTTACTCAGAGGAGAGCGGAATTTGATTCCCCTATGCGGACAAACTTAGCTGATTCAAATCTGAATCCATCTCCGCTTACGCGCAGCCAGTTTCTTGGGCCTAACCAACTTGCAGGAAATTTTGGAATTCCCAGTATTTCTTTTGAATCAGTACCCGGAGTTGAACCAATATCACCATCATTTGACCAAAGCCTACACCAACCACAGCTTGCATTCAGACAGCCTTTCCTAACTGATAACTTCACCGAATCCAATCGGTTAGATTTAAATAATTTTGATTCAAGGCCGGCATTTGCCCGCCTGCCTAATATGGATTCACCTGCTTTTGGACGTTCTCAATTTATACCCTCTCCCAACATTAATACTGGCCGGGACTTAGCCAGAGCTGAATCTTTTAGGCCGTCTTTTATCGATATGCCTAATCTTGGCCGCCAGATTGCCTCTATACCTGATTTTATAAATTCAGATTCTTTAACTAGAGCTGACAGGCCAGCATTTGCCCGCCTTCCTAATATGGATTCACCTGCTTTTGGACGTTCTCAATTTATACCCTCTCCCAACATCAATACTGGCCGGGACTTAGCCAGAGCTGAATCTTTTAGGCCGTCTTTTATCGATATGCCTAATCTTGGCCGCCAGATTGCCTCTATGCCTGACTTTATAAGCCCCGATTTTATAAACCTAGATTCTTTAACTAGAGCTGACAGGCCGGCATTTGCCCGCCTGCCTAATATGGATTCACCTGCTTTTGGACGTTCTCAATTTATACCCTCTCCCAACATCAATACTGGCCGGGACTTAGCCAGGGCTGAATTTTTTAGGCCGTCTTTTATCGATATGCCTAATCTCAATCAGCAATTTGCCAGCCTGCCTAATATGAGTTCGCAGATAGGCAGAAATCAGTTTATTCCTATGCCTGACATGCGTCGGGACTTAGCCAGGGCCGAATTCCTCAAAACCTCTTTCATCGATATGCCTAATCTCAATCAGCAATTTGCCAGCCTGCCTAATATGAGTTCGCAGATAGGCAGAAATCAGTTTATTCCTATGC
>PXAH01000028.1 GCA_003565945.1 Candidatus Omnitrophota bacterium | reverse complement strand
TTGCTATTTTTATACCTCTCAACCTGTCAATGTGCGCGATCTGGGCAGCTATTGCTGCTTCCTCATCCGGTTCTGCCTCATGAATAGAGATTTGAGAAATAAAAAACTCTTTATTATAAACAGAACTATCCAAGATCATATCCACATATTCAATGTCAATATCCCACACAACAGAACCATCATTCTCCCTGTGAGCTACGGGTATATATTTCGGGTGTTGATTTTGTTCTAAAAAACCTTCTCTTATCGATTTCTGAACAATAAAAAGTAGGGCATCACCTAACGCGTTAAATTCATCCTGATATTCAAAGTGGCCTCTAGCTGCCGCATACATGGCGTCGGCAGTAATCATATGTGAAACAGTTTCTTTTAATCTATCTTTAATACCCTTTCCGCCAAATAATTCGCCCCGGGCAATCTTTTCCCTGAAAACCATTGTAAGTTCTCTGATTGTTTGATTTATAACAGAGCCTACGTGCTCACTGCAAACATTTCCTTCCTTATTATAAGATTCATAAAAAACATCCTCGCCTTCACCACGGGCGACCATTAACAATCCGTTATCGGAAAGATGGCCCCGCATTTTTTTAACTGCTATTTCAGCTTCCCGGGGCATATAATGCATAAGGGTATTAGAACAGAGAATAAGATCATATCTTACATCTCCCAACTCAAATCTTTCCCTGCGTTCAAAGTTAATAGCAATAGAACGACTTTGTATATACCTTTCTTCTGCCTCTACTGCTTCCTGAACTATCCCGGGTTCACTATCAACCCCAGTAAGTATAAAGGAAACATCAGATAACCCCGCCCAGTCAAGTGCTTCCCTTAAAATGAAGGCTAACTCATATGTTGTGGGGGCCCCATCTTCTCCTATGCCAACATCACAGACCTTTACAGGCAGGTTATCATCTCTTTTATCTGACAACAGACCCCTGGCAAACCTCAATGCCACTAAAAAATAAAACTCAAGCAGGCGTCCAGAGCGAGATAGTTCAGGCGTTTTTCGATCAAGGCGCGGCCCTAATAAATCAAAAATTTCATCGTACCTTTCCCACAAGGCTTGAAAAACAATCAAGGTTTCATCGCGGCCTTCCAGTTCCTTTGTCGCACGCAAAACAGTCTCATACAACACCCTGGCTTCTTTAAGCCTGCCATTGGCAGCAAGGAGGTTAGCTTTTCTTACCATTTGGTTAACTGAGTCTATCCATGCCGCCTGGCCCGGAAAAACCACAGGATCAGTAGTAAAAAGATTTGATCTTTTCGGCTTTTTTACTGCATGGCCGCCGTTATCAAGGCTTAAGCTATGATCTCCTAATCGCACAGAAACACCTGTAAGGCGGTGCAATACATATTCAACATCACCGTATAGTGTATTTTGATTTTCTTTTAGAATCGCATCAAGCTCTTTGGGAGTTCCAATAGCCTCAGAACGTTGAATAAGCCAATCCCCGGGCTTGGAAGAATATCCTATACGTTCGGCTAAATCCATAAAATCAGAAATAGAACGTATATACTCGATAGTCTTAACAATAGTATCTATATCATACTGAGTTATATCAAAATCTTTCCTTAATTGGCTTGACTGCCAAAGCCTGACATGCCCCTCAAAAAGAGAAGTAAATCCCTCAATGTCTTGAGTAAGCCATGCTCCTTCTAGCGCCGCGTCATGATCAAAGTATATAGGAATCCCTTCAATGTAGGTGCGGTTAAACAGATGTGGGTCATATACCCGCAAAAACACATCTATTACTAATTGAGCACTGCGGGCTTTTTTGTGATCTTCAACAGATAACTCACCCTTTTGATAAATTGCTGTTAGCTTAACCAAATAAAACCTTTTTGCCAAATCAGGGTTAATGCCTAAATCAAAAGCTTCTTTTTGATTAATATAGCGTATCTCAGCTATGTTAGCTGTATCCCTAAAAAGCATAAAGGGCAGCATTTCTCTTTTTGGATCATTATTAGTTCTTTTATCTGTATTTAAATCGTGCTCCTTTAGTATGAAAACACCTCCAGCCTGATCAATATAAAGCGGAAAAGATAAAACTTTATCTTTGCTAAAGACACATTTTTTCCCGTCTTCAGTGCGTAAATCCCCTCCCACAAGATAAGAAATAAGCTGACGTATTTCCTTTCCTTCATCGCTTTCTTTATCTAAGACAATGTAAGAGTACCCGGATGAGGAACCATCATCTTTTCTAAAAACACGCCCTACCAAATATGCCTCTATTTTAGAAGCTAACAGCCGCCTGGCTCTTTGCTCATAAGCGTCTTTGATAATTGCAACACGCCCTGTATCTCTCTTTTCATCTAACCGCCATAACCTTTGACGTAAAATCACAGCCTGGCGCACATACTCCATGAAAGCACCTGAGTCAGAAACATCCCCGCAAGCTGCCAGCTCAATCTCAATTGACCTTGTCTTTTGCCACACTCCCTTTTGATACTCACGCTCACCTCTTAATATTTTAATAGAATCTATTTGAAAAACGGCGTCTTTGGCAGCTTCAAAGACATCAAAAGAATCAACCTGAGCGGATAAAGCGGCCTCCTCGCTATCTTCACTTTCATGGATTTGAATTTGCTTGATTATATATTCGGCATCGGGGTGAATTTGGCGGATAAGCTCAGGGGCTATATTCCAGGTAACGGCTCCGTCAGCACTTCTTTCGGCGACAGCAAAATCACGCGGCGGGCCGCGCAATCTTATCCAGTTTCTTTTTTCAGCTTCCTGTACTATTTCCAAAAGTGCCTTACCTATATAATTAAATTGCTCCGCGTATTCAGGGTATTTTTCTGCAGCAGCAAATTGGCCGGATGCGGTTATGGCGTGGCCGCCGTTATTGAAAAAATCACTTACGGAATAAGTATAATCTTGGGGGACTGTTCCTAAAAGAGTGAATGATGTGGTATTAACAGCGGTGAGCCTTTGGTTGCCGCGTTTTATATCAAGCAATAATCCATTAATCCCCACGCTAACGCCCTGAGGGGCCTTAAGCACCTCAACTCTTTGGCCTGTACGCTTTAGATTTATTTTCCCATAATAGGTTTCTTTGTCGGCAGACCAGACATGCCATGGCCCGGCCTCTTTATAAAAATCATATGATTCATCATCGAGCGGTTTTAAGATTCTTGATTTGATCTTGATAGTTCCCTCTTTAAATACTTTTTGAGCAAGGCCAAGGGTGGCTAAATTATTTATCGCTGCTATCTCCATAGCCTCTTCGCCATATCCATAATACATAACTGCCTGGACGGCAAGATAGCGCAAAAGCGTTAAAGCATAGCCTCTATTCAGCAAATAAGGCTGTGTCCATATACTTGCTACGGAAAGGCGCCTGGGGCCAAAATTGAATGTAACTTTAGATAAAAGATCTCCATTTGCCGAAACCAATTCGTAATAATTCGGCAAATTACAAGAATCCCGCTCAATAGTCACTACATAAACTTCTTCGGAAACATCTCTTGCATTTGCCACTGCATGATACTCATCATAAAACGCATAGATCCCGCCGGGCGTTCCCCTAACAACACCCTTATTATCCGCATCACCTGACCCGCCGTTATCAAGCGGTTTGTGCCTGTTATTTCTTTTATCAAGATGAAAATTACCGCCTGAATGTAAAATCGAGCAATCTGATCTATATTTAAGGCTTTTAAAGCCCGACGGTAAATTATGACAAAGGCTTATGTCTATTTGCCCCAACAATACTCCGTCGAGTTTCAACATCGCTGCCATCTTAAAAAAAGCCTCCTCCAGCCTCTCTTCATGCACCTCTGGTACCAATACACTGGTTGAATAGATCAATTTAAACCGTTGCCTATGGTCTTGTTCAAAAACACTTGCACGCTCAACTCTTATTTTGCTTTTTTTAGCATCCGGCAGTTCAATAAAATCAGCTAAAACACCGATGATGCTTTTTAAATCCCTATCCATAAAAACGACTGCATGCGGAGTCAATGTTCTCTCATTAAACAAACTTAACTCCCTGAGCGAATCACCTGCCCCAACGATAAGCACCTCTTCTCCGGCTACGAAATCATCCAGCGAGGTCCCCATTTTTTGCCCAAACAGCCATGAAGCGTTTTGCGCCGCTAAAAAATCACCGCCATCATCACCATAGAGCTCCCAATACCCCCTCTCAATGCCATCATTAATATTGGCTAACTGCCTTACTGTGCCATTAATCAAAACACTATAGGTACCGTTACGATAACTGACAGAAAAAGCCTTTCTTTGCCCTTTAAGTGATATTATGTAATCAAGCAAGGAATCACCACTGCTAAACTCCCTTATCGTTCCGGCATCCTCAGATGGCCCCTCTACAATGCGTTCCCAAAAATCTTCATTTCTGTTAATTACTCCTCCATTATCAAAAGAGTCTCTGATAAATTCTCTGCCGTTACCCAAATAATTTCTTGAGTCAACATCTAAATCCTGAAGAATAATCAAACGATCTAAAAGCCAATCCGATTCTTCTCTTGAGATATGCTTGCCTGACCTGGCACGATAAAAATCAGGCTTTGGCGC
>PXAH01000030.1 GCA_003565945.1 Candidatus Omnitrophota bacterium | reverse complement strand
TTTTCTATGAACTGCTTAATTTTACTTAAAGGAAAATCTCCGCAAAAAGAAATAAGCGTATTGAATGGAACATAATAATCATTCTTAAATTTTAAAAGATCAGCTCTGGTTAATTTCTTTATGCTTTCACTTGATCCTATTATATCCTGGCCTAAAGGATGGCTTTGCCATAAAAGATTATCTAAAATTGTTTTAGCCCTGGAAGAAGGCAGATCATTATACATTTTTATTTCTTCAAGCACTACTCCCTTTTCTTTCTTAATCTCAGAAGATAAGAGAGAAGGGTCCAAAACCATATCTAATAATATATCCAAAGCAACCAAGGTATTCTTTTTCAAAAAACAAGCATAATATGCGGTCATCTCCTGAGAAGTAAACCCGTTTAAAAAACCCCCCCTACCTTCAATTTCTCTTTTTATTTTCCTGTGGTTGTAGCGGCGGCTTCCCTTAAAAAGCATATGTTCTAAAAAATGGGCAATCCCCTTCTGTTTCTTTTTCTCAAAACGGGCGCCGGTTTTAAGAAAAACTCCTAGAGAAGCGGTTTCAAAATTGCTAAACCGGGAATAAACCAAATCAACAGGGCCAGCTTTAATTACTTGATGCACCTAAATCCTCCACCCGCCTTTTTAGGCTTTTTAAAAAGTTTTTCCTCTTATAATTTTGTCCGATAAATTTAATAATCTCACTGCCAACAATAACTCCGTCGGAAAAGGAACTAATAGCTTTAACTTGCCGCCGGTTATGAATGCCAAATCCAACACAAACAGGAGTGGCGGTTATTCTTTTGATTTCTTTTATCTGAGAAGCAATATCTTTAAAATTTAAAGATCTAGGCCCGGTTGTACCGGTTATAGAAATATAGTAGATAAAACCTTTAGCGGCGGCGGCAACTCTTTTAGCTCTCTCCGGTGAAGTAGCGGGAGTTATGAAAAAAACAGGGTTTATATTAAACTTCTTTGAGCAAACCAAATATTGACAGCTTTCTTCAAGTGGCAAATCAACTATAATAGACCCGGAGACCCCTCTCTTCGCTAATTTAGAAAAAAAACTATCAATCCCATACTTAAAGACCGGATTATAGTAAGACATAAAAACAACCGGTATCTTAATGTCTCTTTGGATATCTTTTAGGATTTTTAAATAGGAATTAAGGTTTATTTTTTGCTGAAGCGCGATGGATGAAGCTTTTTGAATGATAGATCCATCTGCCAAGGGGTCAGAAAAAGGAAATCCTAATTCAATAATATCGACCCCGGCATCTTGAAGCGCCAAGCATATGTCGGAAGTATAAGAAATTTCAGGAAACCCAAAAGTATAATAAGCGATAAAAGCTTTCTTTTTTTCTTTTCCTAACTGTTTAAATTTTTCTTCTATTCTCACCTAAAACCTCTTATTTTTACATTTGCAGCTAACATCGAACGTAGAACATCGAACGTAGAACGAATTCTACAGCTTACACTCTCTCACAATATCTAAATCTTTATCCCCTCTGCCGGATAAGCAGAGAATAACAGTTTTTCCCTTGTTGCCTTTAGCCATTTTCTTTAGGTAGTAAATAGCATGCGCCGGCTCAAGCGCCGGGATAATCCCTTCGGTTTTTGAAAGCAAATTAAAGCCTTCCAAAGCTTGCTTATCGGATACTGCTTTATATTCAGCTCTTTTAATCGATTTATAAAAAGAATGTTCAGGGCCTACGCCAGGATAATCAAGGCCGGGCGCAATCGAATGAGTATCCTTAATTTGCCCTGATTGATTCTGAAGAACATAAGATTTAGCTCCCTGGAAAACCCCAATTGTTCCTTTGACTAAAGAAGCAGCTGAGGAGCCGGATAAACCAAAGCCAGCCGCCTCCACTCCTATAAAACGGACTTTTTTCTCCTTGAAAAAAGGGTGAAAAAAACCTATAGCGTTACTTCCTCCTCCCACACAAGCAACTAAATAATCAGGCATTTTTTTATGTTGGCCGATTATCTGCCGCTTAGCCTCTTTTCCAATTACCGACTGAAAATCCCTGACTAATTGAGGATAAGGGCAGGGCCCAACCGCCGACCCTAAAAGATAATAAGTGTCTTTAACATTAGCTACCCAGTCGCGGAAAGCTTGGCTGCAGGCGTCTTTAAGTGTCTTGGATCCGGAATCAACCGGAATAACTTTAGCACCTAATATCTTCATCCGGAAAACATTCGCCTTTTGCCTTTGCATATCTTCAATGCCCATATAGATATAACAATTAATTCCTAAAAGAGTGGATACTGTGGCGGTTGCTACCCCGTGTTGGCCAGCGCCGGTTTCAGCCACTATTCTTTTTTTGCCCATAAAGCGGGCTAAAAGCGCCTGCCCTAAGGCATTATTAATCTTGTGAGCGCCGGTATGAAGAAGGTCTTCCCGTTTTATATAAATATTCATCCCTAATTCCTTACTTAAAGAAGAAGCCTTATACAAAGGCGTAGGCCGGCCGGCATAGTCTCGTAAAAGTAAATCAAGCTCTTGGTTAAACTTTTTACTTTTTTTTATCGAAGCATAAGAGTCCTGTAATTCTTTCAAACAAAGAGAGAGAGTTTCCGGGATAAATTTGCCACCGAATTGGCCAAAATAACCCCGTGAATCAGGTAAAAGCATTTTTAACCTTCCCAATAAAGTCTTTCATTAATTTTTTGTCCTTTTTCCCGGCCCGCTTCTCAATACCGCTACAAACATCAACTCCATAAGGGCGAATTTTAATTGCCTTTTCAATATTGGCACAATCTAGCCCTCCCGAGATAATAACCTTTTCTTTTTTCCTAATCTCGTTTTTAATCAAACTAAGGGCATGTTCAGGTAAATATCTTAAACCCTTCTTTTTTTGATCATAAGGAATATCAAACATTAACGTACCTAACCTCCGATAACGGACAATAGCTTTAGAAAGCTGTTCGGGAAAACAAACCTTTATTGCTTTAAAAGCCGGCTGAAAAGAATTACAGTAGGCAAAACTTTCATTTCCGTGAAATTGCAAAAGATCAAGCCCGAGAAAAGAAGCAGTATTTAAAACTTCTTCCTTGCTCTGATCCATAAATACCCCTGCCTTTACTACAAAAGGGCCTAAAGACGAAATGATTTTTTTTGCTTTTTTCAGTTCTAAGCAACGCGGGCTTTTTTCAGTAAAAATAAAACCCAAAGCATCGGCGCCTAAGCTTTCCGCGGCCAAAGCATCTTCAAGGTTGGTAATTCCACAAATCTTTACCCTAATCATCTGTCTATTTTTCTCCTTATTTATTGTTACTAAAGGTCAATATGGATTTCTTTTATTTTTGCCTTAATATCAGGAGCTTTCATTAAAGCCTGGCCGACTAAAATAGCGTCAGCCCCCAGTCCCTTAAGAAGCAAAACATCCTTTAAAGAATTTATGCCGCTTTCTGAAACTTTAACTACCTCTTCCGGCAAAAAAGGAAGCAGCTTTTTTGAGCGGTTAATATCAACCTCAAAAGTATGAAGATTACGGTTGTTAATCCCAATAATATCAGCCCCAAGCTTTAAAGCTTTTCGTAGCTCTTTTTCAGTTCCAACCTCAACTAAAACATCAAGCTCAAGCTCTTTGGTATAGTTATAAATTTCTTTTGCTTGTTCAAAATTCAAAATACCCATTATCAATAAAATTGCGTCAGCGCCTACGGCCTTGGCTTCTAGCACCTGAATTTTATCTAAAATAAAATCTTTTTTTAAAACCGGCTTAATGGTCGCTTTTTTAACCTCTTCAATGTAACTATTTTTTCCGAGAAAAAAATCTTCCTCAGTTAAAACAGAGATAGCGTTTACCCCGGCCTTATCAAAAACTCCGGCTATCTCAGATGGAAAAAAGCTTTTCCGTAAAATCCCCTTTGAAGGCGAAGCCTGCTTTAACTCAGCGATCAAAGATATTTTATTTTTCCTTTTTATCGCTTTTTTAAATGATTTAGGAGAAGCTGCCTTTGCCGCCAGGGAACTTAAAGCTTGCCTATTTTTCTTGAGAACTTCTATTCTTTTTTTCTTGCCTTCAATGATTAAAGATAATATTTTATGCATGACTATTAAGAAATAGCCTGAATTCCTCAAGCAAGCCGTAAGCCCGCTTGCTATCAAGTATTTCAGCCGCCATTTCCACTCCTTTTTTCAAATTATTTACCTCCGCCAACAAATAAAAGCAAGCCGCCGCGTTAGCTAAGACAATATCCCTAGCCGGCCCTTTTTGTCCTGATAAAATTTTTCTAATAATCGCGGCACTTTTACCCGGGCTACTGCCGGCAATATCCTTTAACTTTATTTTCTTTAAACCAAAGTCAGAAGGAGTAAATTTTATTCTTTTAATTCTGCCGCTACTTAAGAAATGTCCCATGGTAGGGCCAGTAAGAGAAATTTCATCTCCCAAATCTTTTCCGTGAATAACTAAAGCTCTTTTTACCCCTAGTTTTCTTAATACCTTAGCCATAACCAGAGTAAGGCCCGGGCTGTATGTTCCCAAAAGTTGATAATTAGCAAAAGCAGGATTACAAAGAGGGCCTAAAATATTAAAAACAGTCCTTATCTTCAACTCTTTCCGAATCGTGGCTACCGTTTTTAAAGCCGGATGATATAAAGGAGCATAAAGAAAGCCTACACCTAATTTATTTATTGCTTTTTCCATAACTTGAGCCTGAGCTCCAATATTTATACCTAAAGCCTCTAAAACATCAGCGCTGCCACAGCTTGAAGATATAGCTTTATTACCATGCTTTGCGACTTTAACTCCGGAGGCCGCCAGAACAAAAGACACGGCAGTAGAAATATTAAATTTATCAACCCCTGAACCGCCCGTACCACAGGTATCCAAGATTTTTTTAGGAGTACTCTTAATTTCTATTTTTTTTGCCCTTTCTCTTACGACTGAGGCGGCGGCTGATATTTCAGCTTCTGTTTCTTTTTTGATTCTTAAAGCCGTCAAAAAAGAGGCAATTTGGGAAGGCAAAGCTTTTTGGTTGAAAATCTCATCAAAAACCGCCTTAGCTTCCTCAAAGCTAAGGCTTTCTTTCTCAACTAATTTAGCTATAGCCGCCTGAATCATAGTTTCTCCTTCGTATAATAGATTTGTAAGCTCTCTGGTTAAGTTGTTGGGTTAAGAAAAGAAACCAGTAACCAGAGTACAGTAACCAGAAAGATGAAAATCCGAAATTCGAATTTGTTTCGGGTTTCTCATCCTTTCTAACCTCAGCGGTTCAGACAGGCCTGAACCCTACTCTGGTTTCTGGTTACTTATTATCAATCTTCTTCTTTATAACTTCAAAAAGTTTTTCAGTATCCTCTTCCCTTCCTTGGTTAATATTGATTCGGGATGAAACTGTACTCCCCAAACAGGATAATTTTTTAATTTTACTGCCATTATTGTATTATCTTTGGTTTTAGCGGTTATTTCAAGCTTAGCAGGTAATTTTTTTTTGCTTAAAACCAAAGAGTGGTACCTAGTGGCGGAAAAAGGATTTTTTATATTTTTAAAAATACCTTCACCGCTGTGAAATATTTCTGAAGTTTTACCGTGCATAACCTTGTGAGCTTTAATTATTTTAGCTCCTAAACAATAACCGATACATTGATGCCCTAAACAAACCCCTAAAATGGGCACCTCCTGGAGATATTTTTGAATAACATCAAGGCTTATCCCGCTATCCTCCGGCCGGCCGGGGCCAGGTGAAATAACTATCTTGTTAAATTTAACCTTTTCCAGCTCTGGCAAGGTTATTTTATCATTACGAAAGCAAGTTGTTTTCTCCCCTAACTCCTGTATATATTGAACTAAATTGTAAGTAAAAGAGTCGTAATTATCAATAATCAGTACCATAATAATTCTTAACTAAAGACTACGGCAATCGTTAAAAGGTTGCGTAGCTGGAAACGGTTATCGTAAATCGTTAAACGTCAAATATTAATATTTTAACGCAACCAAAAGACATTCAACAATTCAAGCTACGCCTTTACCCGTTCGATATTAGCACCTAATTTTTTTAACTTTTTTTCAATTCCCTCATACCCGCGGTCTATATGATAAATCCTTGCTATTCTGCTTTTACCCGAAGCAGCCAAGCCCGCGATCACCAAAGCGGCCGAAGCCCTTAAATCAGAAGCCATTAATTCAGCTCCTTTAAGCCCTTTTTTCCCTTCTATCACAGAATAGGGGCCAGTCCTTTGCACTGTAGCGCCCATTCTGTTTAATTCGGCTACATGCATAAACCGGTCAGGATAAATTTTCTCAGTGATCAAAGACATACCACTTGCCTTTGCCAAACAAACCATAAATTGAGCCTGCAAATCAGTAGGAAATCCCGGATACGGCAAAGTAGTAATATTCACAGCTTTTATTTTCTTGGGAGGGTTAATCTGGATAATACGGGAATTTTTATCAATTTTTATTTTAGCACCCATTTTCCTTGCTACCTCAAAAACTGAAGTTAAGTGGCCCGGCTCAGCACCTTCTATATTTATATGGGAATGAGTAGCCAAAGAGGCGGCAATAAAAGTACCTGCTTCTATCCGGTCAGGGATTATTTCAAATTCACACCCTCTCAGAGTTTTCTTTCCTTTTATCCGCAAAAGAGGTGTGTTTTCACCTTCAATATCAGCTCCCATTTTTCTTAAAAAAAGAATCAAAGAAGCCACTTCCGGCTCGCAGGCAGCGTGCTCAACAACAGTAGTGCCTTCGGCCAATACAGCTGCCATAATGATATTAGCAGTGGCAAGCACCGATGAACCGAAAGGGCCGCCCAAATATACATGGCTGCCTTTTAACTTTTTAGCTTCGGCCAAGCAATAACCATCTTCTACTAAGATATCTGCGCCTAAACTGATTAACCCTTTGATATGTAAATCAACCGGACGGGGCCCGATGACACAACCCCCCGGCAAAGCAACTTTTGCTTTTTTCCTTTTGGCTACAAGCGGCCCCAAACAGCAAAAGGAAGCTCGCATAGTTTTTACCAACTGGTAAGGCGCGACATACTTTTTACTTTTTTTTGCTTCAACAGTCAGAGTATTTTTTTCAAAAATAATCTTCTTGCCTAAGATTTCAAGAATCTTTATCATTGTATTTATATCTTTAAGGCATGGGACATTTTTAATAATACATTTTTCATCGGTAAGTAAGGTAGCGGCCATAATCGGAAGTGAAGCATTTTTAGACCCGCTCACCCTGACTCTCCCGGAAAGATTTGATTTCGATACTAAAAATTTATCCATTCTCTAAAACCACCCCCCGCCAAATACCGGCATAATCTTTAATCCACTCCCGTATTATATAACAGTTAGCAGTTTTTATAAAATTTTCTACTCTCTTTTTTTGACGAAAGCCGAATTCCATTATTAAATAGCCGGACTCCTTTAAGTATCTCGGGGCTTGATTTATTATTTTTTCTATAAAAAAAAGGCCGTCTTCTCCCCCGTCAAGAGCTATCTTTGGCTCATAAAGCAAACTGCCTTTTATTTGGCTGCTTTTGACGTAGGGAAGATTGGTTACAACTAAATCAAAACTGTCCGGCCCAAAAGCCGAGAATAAATCGGATAGTACCGCCTGGGCTTTTGACTTTAAATTAACCGTATTGGCTACGGCTACGGCTAAAGCCTCTTTGCTTATGTCGGAGAGATGAACATTGATTTTGCCGGGAAACATCCTTTCCAGGCTAATACCGATACATCCACTGCCACAGCCTAAGTCTAAAACAGTTTTGAATTTCTTTTCCTTGATAATCTGGGCGGTTTTTTCAGTTAAAAGTTCGGTTTCCGGGCGAGGCAGTAAAGTTTGCGAGCTCACATTAAAAGTTCTGTCCAAAAACTTCTCTTTTCCTAACGAAAGAGCCAAAGGAATACTTTTAAGTCTTTCAGACTTAATTTTTTTTAACTTATCAACTTGCTTCTTGTTTAGTATTTTATTTAGATCAAGGCAGGGAAAATTTACCCCAAAGCTTTCAAAAATAAAATTTAATTCCGACAAGCTAAAGTTTTCTTTATTCTCTTTATACCAATCCTTTATTCTCATAGATTTTTTTTCTCTCGGCTTTTACAAGGGCCCCCACAACTTCATCCAAATTTCCCTCTAAAACCTGTTCGAGTTTATAAATGGTAAAATTAATCCGGTGATCGGTAACTCTTTTCTCGTTAAAATTATAAGTACGTATTTTTTCACTTCTTTCGCCGGTACCTACTTGATTTTTACGAAGCCGGCTAACCTTGGAAGCTTCCTCTTCCATTTTTTTCTCCATTATTTTAGCTTTTAGGACCCTCATGGCTTTGGCTCTATTTTTGATCTGAGACCTTTCATCCTGGCAAGCAACCACCACTCCGGTCGGAATGTGAGTTATTCGCACGGCAGAATCAGTGACATTAACATGCTGGCCGCCGGCGCCGGAAGCTCGATAAGTATCGATTTTTAAGTCATCCGGGCTAATTTTTAATTCTACCTCTTTAGGCTCAATCAATACCGCTACCGTAACTGTTGAGGTATGAATCCTTCCTCCTGACTCAGTTACTGGAACCCGCTGGACACGGTGGACCCCACTTTCAAATTTGAGACAAGAAAAGGCTTTACGCCCTTTAACTGAAAACACTGCCTCTTTTAACCCCCCAATCTCAGTCGGATGGACACTTAATACTTCTGTTTTCCAATCATTTTTTTCAGCGTATTTTGAATACATTTTAAATAAGCTAGAAGCAAAAAGCCCCGACTCTTCGCCTCCGGCTGCTGCCCGAATTTCAATTATTAAGTCCCTTTCCGGCTCATTTTCTTCAAAAAGCTTGTTTTCTATATCCCGCTCAATATTCTCTATTTTGGGCCCGATTTCATCAAGCTCGGCCTGAGCCAATTCTTTCATTTGCTCGGCCTGCCCTTTTTCCGCAAGCATCTCTTCAAGCTGCATTTTTTCTTTTTCATACTTATTTTTTTGCTCAACAAGTTCGATTAAGCTCTTTAGATAAGAATATCTCTGGGCCAGTTTTTTGTAGCGGTTTCTCTCTTTGAGTGTATCAGGCAAAGAAAGAGAATGCTCTATCTCTTTAAGCTCTTTACTTAACTTTTCAAGATCAACTTGCATAAAACTACACTTTAAGCCGTGGAAAGCTCTAAAAAATAGGTGTGACCTTTTTTTTACCCTTTACGCTGATTCTTATACTTTTTGTAAAATTTATCAACTCTTCCTTCAGAATCAACAAACTTTTGTTTCCCGGTAAAAAAAGGATGGCACTTGGAACATATTTCAACATTTATCGTTTCTTTAGTTGAACGGGTTGAAACTACATTACCACAAGCACACATTATAGTTGCCGGTTGATATTTAGGATGAACTTTCTTTTTCATGCTCAATACCTCCATTTTTACAGTCTAAAATTGATCCTTCGGATTTACCTCAGGATACCCCTGGTTGTCTTAATCAGCTCAACGTCGAACGTTGGAAACGTCGAACGTCGAACGAATTATATCATTTTTTCTCTAAAGTCAGAAGAAATTCTATGTTGTTTTGAGTCTTAGATAATTTTTGAATTAAAAGCTCAAGGGCTTCTGCGGAACTTAACTCATTTAACGCCTTTCTTAACATCCAAATTCTTTTCAACTCATCAGCGTTAATCAATAATTCTTCCCGGCGTGTGTTCGACCTCTTGATGTCAATAGAAGGGTATATTCTCTTTTGAAAAATAGACCTGTCTAAAGTAATTTCCATATTGCCGGTACCCTTAAACTCTTCAAATATAACATCATCCATACGGGAGCCAGTATCAACCAAAGCGGTCGCGATTATAGTTAAGGAACCGCCTTCCTCTACGGCCCGGGCAGCTCCAAAAAATCTTTTCGGCTTGTGCAAGGCATTTGAATCTATACCGCCGGAAAGAATTTTTCCCGAATGCGGTTCAACAAGGTTGTAAGCTCTGGCTAAGCGAGTAATAGAGTCAAGGAGAATTACCACATTCTTTTTATGCTCAACTAATTTTTTCGCCCTCTCGATTACCATCTCCGCTACCTGAATATGCCTCTGAGCCGGTTCATCAAAAGTAGAGCTGACTACCTCTCCCTCTACGATATTTTCCATTTCGGTAACTTCTTCCGGCCTTTCATCAATAAGAAGAACCATTAAGGTAACCTCGGGATAATTTTTCATTATCCCGTTTGCCACCTTCTGCAAGAGAACTGTCTTACCGCTATAAGGAGGCGCCACTATCAGGCCGCGCTGCCCGTTTCCTATTGGGCAGAGCAAATCCAGGACTCGTGTGGAAAGAACATCGGCTTCGGTCTCTAAAATAAGCCTTTCTTTGGGGTATATTGGTGTCAGGTTATCAAAAAGAACCCTACCTCTTGTTTCTTCGGGATTTTCATAGTTAACGGCTTCCACTTTAAGCAAAGCAAAGTATTTCTCTCCCTCCTTAGGGGGGCGAATCTGCCCGCTTACTGTATCGCCGGTTCTTAAAGAAAATTTTCTTATCTGGGAAGGCGAGACATAAATATCATCGGGGGAGGGCAGGTAACTGTAGTTTTTTGAACGTAAAAACCCAAACCCTTCCGGTAACACCTCAAGCACTCCATCACCGAACATAAATCCTTTTTTCTCAGTTTGAGCCTGCAAAATCTTAAAAATAAGATCCTGTTTTCTTAACCCGCTTATCCCGTTAATCTTAAGGCGTTTAGCTATTTTGCTCAACTCTACTGTTTTCATCTCCTTCAAGGTTCCAATATCGACATTCTCATCTGAACCTGTATCCTTATTTTTCAAATCTTTCCTATCTTCTGCCACAACGAATCAACCTCCTTTTTTAACTTATTAAAATCAGTATTATTAGTTAAAATAAAATTACATTTTTTCCTCTTTTCCCCCGGCGGTAAAAACAAAGACAACCTTTGCCTTATCGCCTCTTTGCCTAAACCGCATTTTTCCTCCAGCCGCTTAAACAAAATACTTTCCCGGCAATCTACTAAAATGACTTTGTCGAACAATTCTTCTAACTCTTTTTCAAAAAGAAGCGGAACCTCAGCTACAGATACTTTTTCTTTAGCTTCGGCCTCAAGCCATTGCCGCAAAGCCCTAATTACTACCGGATGAATTACCTCTTCAAGATTTCGAAGCTTCTCTTTATTCTCAAACACTTCAACAGCTAATTTTTCCCGGATGACTCTTTCCTCTCTGAAGGAGTCAGGAAAAAACTCCGCCAACCTTTTATAAGCCGGATGTTCTGGATTATTGTAAATTTGATCGATTAGGCGGTCTGAATCAAAAATCCTTGCCCCTTTTGCGGCTAGCATCTTAAGAACTGTTGTTTTGCCGCTAGCCGGGCTACCGGTTAAGCCTATTTTTATCATTGTAGTTTTTGATAAAGACTTTGATATTTCTCTGCCGATTGACGCCAGGAGAAATCTTTCCGGAAGTTTCTTTCAACTGTTAAATTCCAACTTTTTTTATCTTTGAACATTTTTTTTGCTTGCTTTACTGTTTCAATCAGGCCGCAAGCGCTATATTCACTGAGGATAAAACCGGAACCTCCCCTGAACACATCAGAAACCGTATCAGCTAAACCGCCGGTAGGGTTAACTAAAGGAATCGCCCCATACTTAAAACTAATCATCTGAGAAAGGCCGCAAGGTTCAAACCGGGAAGGCAAAAGAAAAACATCGCAAGCAGCGTAAATCTTATGAGCTAACTTTTCATCAAAATCAAGATGTAATGAAAACTTCCCCTTATTCTTTTTTTCTTTCTCCCTCAGCAATTTATGATAGCTAACATCTCCCACTCCTAAGATAATTACTTGAGCTTCTGACAGGATAAAGTCAAGCGCCTCAACTAAAATATCAACGCCCTTCTGCTGGGTTAACCTGCTTACCATACCAAATAAAATATCTTCCCCGCAAAATAAACCGGTTTCTTTCTGGAGCTGCTTTTTATTTTCATGCTTTGTTTTCAAAGAAGTAGAATACTTCTTGTATATATGCACATCTTTACTTGGATCCCAGACATCGGTATCGATACCGTTTAAAATACCGGTTAATTGGTTTTTTTTCTCCTTAAGTACCCCTTCTAACCCGCAACCAAATTCAGGCTCTTGAACCTGACGGGCATAAGTAGGACTGACTGTCGCAACCGCGTCGGAAAAAATAATACCTCCTTTGAGAAGGTTTATTTTTTGATAAAACTCCAGATAGTGCATATTAAAATAATCCCAACAAATACCCAAATGCTCAAAATGCTCTTTAGCAAAAATTCCCTGAAAAGACAGATTGTGGATAGTTAAAACAGTTTTTGAATTTTGGAAAAAATCATCTTCTTTGTAAAGAACTTTAAGATAAACCGCGGCTAAAGCGGTTTGCCAGTCATTGTTGTGAATTATATCCGGAGAAAAATTGAGCTCTTTGCAAACCTCAAGTATTTTACGGCAAAAAAAAGAAAATCTCTCTAAATTATCGGGATAATCTCCTTCCGGAGCCGTATAAAGATTGTCGCGCTCAAAAAAATAATCATTTTTTATCAAAACAACCTCAACCCCTTGATGAAGTATCATTCCAAAACCATCATAGTGCTTATCCACCTTAATCCCTTTATACCAGGGCATAAATATTTTCAAGTTATGCCCCAAAGAGGCCAAGCTCAGAGGAAGAGCCCCACAAACATCAGCCAAACCTCCGGTCTTGGCAAAAGGATACACCTCTGATGAACAAAATGCTATTTTCATGATTAAAAATTGAGTTGATTTTATTAGGACAAGCCCTTCATTTAATTTCTTCGGCTTCAGCCCAACTCTTGCCCGCTTTTATGTTAACTTTTAACTCAACTGGTAAGTTCAAGCAGTTTTCCATTCGCTTTACCGCTATGGCTATTAATTCTTTTAAATTTTCTTTTTTTACATCAAAAACAAGCTCATCATGAATCTGCATAATAAGCTTCGCCTGCATTTTTTTCTCAAGGATATCTTTGTCTATTTTAACCATAGCCATTTTTATAATATCGGCACAACTGCCTTGAATGGGAGCATTTACTGCCTGTCTTTTAGCAAAATCTCTAATATGGGGATTAGAACTGTGGATTTGAGGTAATTTTCTTCTTCGCTTAAAAATAGTTTCCACATAGCCTTTTTTCTCAACCTGCTCAATTGTTTTTTCTATATATGTTTTAACTTTCGGGTAACGGCTGAAATAATTATGGATGAACTTGTCAGCTTCGCCTAAACTAATCCCTAATTCTTTAGACAACCCGTAAGAACTCATTCCATAAACCACGCCAAAATTAACTTTTTTAGCTATGCTTCTTTGCGCATCATTTATTTCTTTTTCAGGCAAACCAAAAAGAAGCGAGGCAGTAAAGCAATGAATATCTGAATTATTTTTAAAAGCTTCTATCAGATTGTCATCACCTGAAAGGCAAGCTAAAAGCCTTAGCTCTATCTGCGAATAATCACCGCAAACTATAAAACCTCCCTCATAAGAAGAAAGAAAAGCTTTGCGCAGCTCAAAAGAAAACTCTCCCTTAGCCGGTATGCTCTGCAAGTTGGGAGAAGAAGAAGAAATCCTTCCAGTTTGAGCTCCAGTTTGGTTGAAACGGGCAAAAAGCCTCCCGCCGGAAGATTCAACCTTGCCAATTAAAGGAGATAGGTAAGTGTTTTTTAATTTACTTAATTCTCTGTACTGCAAAATATCCTGAGCTAGCGGATGTTTTAGGGCCAATTCTTTAAGGACTTCCTCATTGGTTGAATAACCTGTTTTTGTTTTCTTGACAGGTTTAATTGCCATCTTGCCGAAAAGAATTTCCTGGAGCTGCTTAGGAGAATTAAGGTTAAACTCCTCTCCGGCAGCGTCAAAAATGATTTTCTTTACTGTATTTATTTTTCTATTGGTTTTACTCAAAACTTTTTTAAGCTGCTCTGTATCTATATTGATACCACTTTTTTCCATTTTAGAAAGCACCCCGACAAGAGGCATCTCAGTTTTATAAAATAAATCATCCAAGCCGTCCTGACTCAGCTTCTTTTTCAAAACTTTATAAAGCTGCCAAATAAAATAAGGATAGGCTTGAATTTCTATTTGGGAATAATGCCTGTCTAAAAATAAAGACACCAAAGAAGCCAAGCTGTAATCCGACAGAGAAGAATCTATTAAATAAGCGGCTATTTTTATATCAAAATTTTTACCCTGCCCCCTCAAGAAAGGATAAGACAACATTTGTTTTTTTAAATCAAAAGTTACCTTCTCAAGCAAGGGCCGGCTAAATAACTCTTCTAACTTTAGAGCTTGCTCCTGATAAGTTTCGTTTTCCCGGGCAATGTAAACATAAGCTTTGCCCTGATCAATAAAATAAATGAGAGGCAGTTCCTTGTTCTGGGCAAACAAACTAATCTTTAGGCCCTTTTTTATCCGCTTATCGGGTAAAGAAGATTTTGCTTCAGGCTTAGCATTGTTAAAGAACTGGTCATTTTTAATTTTAAATTCTAATTGGTTAAAAAGAACAGATAGTTTTTCCTGGTCTGGCTCATCTCTTTTAAGTTGGTTACAGCTTACATTCAGCTTCGGCAAGGCAAAATCTACCAACTCCTTGCTCAAAACAATATTCTGCTTACTTTTTTCTATTTTTTCAGCTTCTTGAGGCTTTAGTTTAACAATATTTTTAAACATATTATCAATACTACCCCAATCCTTAACTAATTTAGCCGCGCCTACCTTTCCTATTCCCATAGCCCCGGGAATATTGTCGGAAGCATCACCGGCTAACGAAAGGTAATCAGACATATAGCGAGGTGAAAAACCATACTTTTCTTTGAACTCTTTTTTACGGTAAAACTTATGTTCTTTGTAATTATAGATAGATACTCCATCATCGGATAAAAGCTGAAAAAAATCTTTATCAGTAGTTACCACCACAACCTCTATATTTTCTTTTCTGGCTTCTTTACACAAAGAATTTATAACATCATCAGCTTCAAAACCTTCTTTTTCAATTGTCTTAATACCTAAAGCTTTAGTTAACTTCTTTATGACCGGCAATTGAGCTCCTAATTCATCCGGCAAAGGCGGCCTCTGCTTTTTATATTCTTTATACTTTTGCTGACGATGAGTTTCTTTTGACACATCAAAACAAACTCCTATAAAATCAGGTTTTTGTTCAAGAATAACTTTTTTTAAAGTGCGGTAAAAACCATACGCGGCTCCGGTAGGAAACCCTGATGAATTATTCAGTTTTATCGCAAAATGAGAGCGATAACATAAAGATGTGCCGTCCACTAAATACAACTTTTTATCCGGCATTAATTGTTAGAAATTATAGATAAGGGATGGTTGTTATTTCTTTTGGGAAAAATCTTCTTGGGTAATGCGAAAAACGGCTGAAAGTGCTTTTTTGAGCCGTTCGGCCGCTGAAAGATAATCATCTTTGCTTATGTAATCTAAAGCATCTTTTGTGCTGGTAAAAGCGTTTTGCTTTAAGTCAAGGCTTATAGCCTGCCTCAGAACCTTGCTTGCTTCTTCTTGCAGCTGGCGGTCATCAGGGTTTAAAGATAAAACTTTCCTTAAATTTTCTATAGCGTCTTGATATGCTCCTTCTTTAAAAGCTCTATTTCCAATATTAAAATGAAGCCTGGCTTCTTCGATTATCTCAAGCCTTCGCCGCTCTTTTTGATAGGATAACTCTCTCGAAAGGCGGGCGGCTTCTTCTTCCATCATCTCTTTTCTTACTTCCGGATAAGTACCTAGCTTAAGCAGGTGCTGACGAGCCACTTCATGCCAATACTCGCCTTTTCTGCCCTGAATATACCTTTGCTTCCAGTGGTAGGTAGCTTTTTGAATATCGCCTGTTTTTTCGTATAAAAAAGCAAGATTTGTATGCGCGGGCATAAATTTGGCGTCTATCTCTAATGCCCTTTCGTAGCTTCGTTTAGCTTCTTCTAAATTCCCCTGTTTTTCATATATTACACCGATATCATTATGAGCTTCAACATAAAGCGGGTCTATTTCAACAGCTTTCTGATATAAAGACAAGGCTCTTATCAAGTCTCCCACTGATTGAAGCTGGTAGGCTTCCGCCCTATACTCTCTAGCCTGCTCTTGAAGCATTTCCCTGGCACGGGAATATGTTTGAGTATTTAAAAAAAATGAAAGAGTGAAAAGGACAGCTATCGCGGTAATCTTCATATTTATAGTTAAACTAGGCAGAATGCCTGTTTTTTTTACTTTAGCATGCCCAACCAATATTGTCAAGCCTATCAGTAAAAAATCAATGCTCCTCTTCCTGATAATCTAACTGTTCGGTTCCGATTAAAGATTCAGCTTCCCTTTCGGCCCTCACCCTATAAAGATAAGCCAAAGAAATAGAAGTCAGGAAAAAGATTATAGCTAAAACTACCGTAATCTTAACAAACAAAGAACTGGTTTTTGTGCCAAAAATAGATTCAACTCCGCCCAATGCTTCCACTAAACCACCGCTGCGTCCCCGCTGGATGAGAATAATCCCTACCAAAAGAACCGCGACTATAATATGAAGAGTTAAAACAAGATTATACATTTTTTAATTTAAGTTTACCATAGATTAATTGCCGCCTCAATGGTTTTTTCGTTCTACGTTCAACGTTCGATGTTCGACGTTTAACGTTAAAGAGGAATAGCGGCTTCTAAAGAGAATTTTTCACTATTTCAGCAAAGCCGGAAGCATCTAAAGAAGCTCCTCCCACCAAAGTACCATCGATATTTTTCTGCCCCATTAATTCTTTCGTGTTTGAAGCTTTAACACTGCCGCCATACAATATTCTCAAGTCATTAGAAAGAGAAGAAGAATATTTTTTCTCAAGCCACTCCCTGATAAAAGCATGCATCTGCTCGGCCTGTAATCCGGTAGCGGTTTTTCCAGTTCCAATCGCCCAAACAGGCTCATAAGCGATAGTTATTTCTCCTAAATCTTGCTCACCCAAAGAGGCTAGCCCTTCTTCTAACTGACAACCAACAATATCTTTCTCCTTCCCCGCCTCTCTCTCCTCTAATGTTTCACCTACACAAACAATGGGGCTAAGAGATGCTTTAAGCGCGGCTTTTATTTTTTTGTTAACCACCTGATTACTTTCAGAAAAATACTTCCTTCTTTCTGAATGGCCGATGAGCACAAAGCCACAGCCGGCACTCTTTAACATTTGGGCCGAAACTTCTCCGGTAAAAGCCCCACTTTCCTCCCAATGCATATTCTGAGCCCCTAAAAAAACTCCCGTATCTTTTATCACCTTAGAAATAAGGCTCAACGAGGTAAAGGGAGGGCAAATCAAAATATCAGCTCCCTCGACTGCGGCAATTTTTTCTTTTAGCTGCCTGGCCAATTCCTCCGCCTCCTGATTATTTTTATTCATTTTCCAGTTCCCAGCTACAAAAGGTTTTCTCATTGTTTCTCCCTATTGGATAAAGCGGTTACCCCAGGCAATTCTTTTCCTTCTAAAAGCTCCAAGGAAGCTCCGCCTCCGGTTGAAATATGCGACATTTTATCTTCTAGCCCAAACTTCTTAACCGCCGCGGCGGTATCACCGCCGCCGATAATCGAAACAGCTTCTGATTCGGCTATAGCCTTAGCCACAGCCCCTGTACCTTTGGCAAACTTATCAACCTCAAATATTCCCATTGGGCCATTCCAAACTACGGTTCCGGCTTTTTTAATTTTTCCTTCAAATTCTTTTTCTGTTTTCGGCCCGATATCAACACCAATCCATCCGGAATCAATATCAACACCATTGGTTTCTTTTGTGTTTTGAGCGGCTTCAATATTATCAGTAACTAAATGATCCAAAGGAAGAACGATATCAACCCTTCCCCCTGCCTTAGCTAGTATTTTTTCAACTACCTCAAACATTCCTTGCTCAAGACGTGAGGAACCAACTTCGGCTTTTTTTACTTTTAAAAAGGTGTAGGCCATTGCCCCGCCAATCAGTATCGTATCAGCTTTTTCCATCATGTTTTCAATAACCGGAATTTTATCGGACACTTTCGCGCCACCCAAAACAAAAACAAATGGCTTGCGGGGAGCTGCCAAAGCTTTTTGAAAATAATCAAGCTCTTTTTTCATTAAAAAACCGGCCGCTGACTCAAGAAAATGAGTAACCCCCTCTGTAGAAGCATGGGCCCGGTGAGCGGCTCCAAAAGCATCATTTACATATAAATCAGCCAGAGAAGCTAACTCTTTAGCAAAAGCCGGATCATTATTTTTCTCTTCAGGATGAAACCTTAAATTCT
Organism: Candidatus Omnitrophota bacterium; assembly: GCA_003565945.1. GTDB lineage: Bacteria > Omnitrophota > Gorgyraeia > Duberdicusellales > 4484-171 > PXAH01. Next base: position 298 of record PXAH01000030.1, on the reverse strand, counting down.
CAAGAAGAACCACTTCTGACTCCCGCATCTGCTCTGTTCTTTCTTTTACTTGCCGACCTACACAATCATCGAGCATAGAGACAGAAGCATTTATCAGCTGGCTTAACCTGGCCGCTACAGGCTTTAAACTTAATTCATTTTTTCTTTGGCCTTTTGGCCGGCCTAGATGGCTAATTAAAATTACTTTAGCCCCTTTTCCGCGGCAATAATTAATAGTTTTAAGAGCTGCTTTTATTCTTGAGTCATCGGTAATATTACCTTGAGAATCAAGGGGAACATTAAAATCAACCCTTATTAA